>NZ_CP034465.1:1420000-1726118 GCF_003955755.1 Jeotgalibaca ciconiae
TGAGTACCGAAGTTCCCGATGCCACACTGCCAAGAAAAGCTTCTAGTTAGAAACCAACTGCCCGTACCGCAAACCGACACAGGTAGTCGAGGAGAGTATCCTAAGGTGAGCGAGCGAACTCTCGTTAAGGAACTCGGCAAAATGACCCCGTAACTTCGGGAGAAGGGGTGCTGACCGCAAGGTCAGCCGCAGTGAATAGGCCCAAGCGACTGTTTATCAAAAACACAGGTCTCTGCAAAATCGAAAGATGACGTATAGGGGCTGACGCCTGCCCGGTGCTGGAAGGTTAAGAGGAGAGGTTAGCCGCAAGGCGAAGCTTCGAATTGAAGCCCCAGTAAACGGCGGCCGTAACTATAACGGTCCTAAGGTAGCGAAATTCCTTGTCGGGTAAGTTCCGACCCGCACGAAAGGCGTAACGATTTGGGCACTGTCTCAACGAGAGACTCGGTGAAATTATAGTACCAGTGAAGATGCTGGTTACCCGCGACAGGACGGAAAGACCCCATGGAGCTTTACTGCAGGTTGATATTGATTGTTTCTGCCACATGTACAGGATAGGTAGGAGCCGTAGAAGTCGGGACGCTAGTCTCGATGGAGGCGCCATTGGGATACTACCCTTGTGGCAGGAACACTCTAACCCGCTGCCCTTATCGGGCAGGGAGACAGTGTCAGTCGGGCAGTTTGACTGGGGCGGTCGCCTCCTAAAATGTAACGGAGGCGCCCAAAGGTTCCCTCAGAATGGTTGGAAATCATTCGCAGAGTGCAAAGGCAGAAGGGAGCTTGACTGCGAGACAGACAAGTCGAGCAGGGACGAAAGTCGGGCTTAGTGATCCGGTGGTACCGCATGGAAGGGCCATCGCTCAACGGATAAAAGCTACCCTGGGGATAACAGGCTTATCTCCCCCAAGAGTTCACATCGACGGGGAGGTTTGGCACCTCGATGTCGGCTCGTCGCATCCTGGGGCTGTAGTCGGTCCCAAGGGTTGGGCTGTTCGCCCATTAAAGCGGCACGCGAGCTGGGTTCAGAACGTCGTGAGACAGTTCGGTCCCTATCCGTCGCGGGCGTTGGAAATTTGAGAGGAGCTGTCCTTAGTACGAGAGGACCGGGATGGACACACCGCTGGTGTACCAGTTGTTCTGCCAAGAGCATCGCTGGGTAGCTATGTGTGGAAGGGATAAACGCTGAAAGCATCTAAGCGTGAAGCCCCCCTCAAGATGAGATTTCCCATCATTTTAAATGAGTAAGACCCCTGAGAGACGATCAGGTAGATAGGCTGGAAGTGGACGCGCAGCGATGTGTGGAGCGGACCAGTACTAATCGGTCGAGGACTTAACCAAGAAACAGACGGTAAGGCGGAAGAATGGTTTCTTTCCGGTAGATCATGTGGCTATTCAGTTTTGAGGGAACGAAGTTCCTGAAATAAAGAGGGATCACTGTGGGCGAAGCCCAAGTGTATCATGTCTGTAAGCAGCTGAAGCAGCAACAGCCATGACAATGTGCGGTGGCGATGGCAAGAAGGTCACACCTGTTCCCATCCCGAACACAGAAGTTAAGCTTCTTAGCGCCGATTGTAGTGAAGGGTTTCCCTTTGTGAGAGTAGGACGCTGCCGCGCATATATTTTTTGAATATATTTATTCCGCAATAGCTCAGTTGGTAGTAGCGCTTGACTGTTAATCAAGATGTCGTAGGTTCGAGTCCTACTTGCGGAGTTTTTAATTTTCCGTTTTCCTAAAAATGGTAAATCAATTGAGTTTAAAAGGTATAAATTGAAGAAATTCAATTTATACCTTTTTTTGTAGACTAGGGGATTATAAGTTCAGCCATCAATGTCTAGCTCCCAAGTCCTGACCTAGTGAAAAAAAGATAAATTTGCCCCATTGCGCGCTTCGCTGCTCGCTAACGCATATCATTCGACTAACCCGCTGAAGCGTGAAGTCTCCTGACAATTCAGGGTCAAATTCCCTATTTTTTCATAGGCCAAGGCGGACTTGTCCGCTTTTCTTATCGTCTAGAGTATTATATGGGTTCTATAATTTTATGGTGTTGGTAAGTTAAAAGAAAGCGACATATATAGAACATTATTTTCTGAAGGAAAATAAGAAGATGGGAATTGTATATCAGGGGAAATAGAGAATTTAACCCCCCTTTCCTTGATAAATCGTAATTATCAAGGAAAGAGAGGAGTAAAAAAGAAGACTTTAGCTGATAAGTTATTTTTATCAAGGAAAGCGTCTGCTTGAATGGGTGCTTTTACCTGATAAAAGCAAAGCTGAGTTCTAAATTTTTAATGCATCTCCAAAGAAGCTCTTAAAAACGGAAAGATAAAATACGATAAAAATCGGAAATATCATTGACAAAGACTGCTATATTAGGTATTCTATATTTTGTGTTACATTTCTGCCGCCTTAGCTCAGTAGGTAGAGCACCACCATGGTAAGGTGGGGGTCGTCGGTTCGAATCCGACAGGTGGCTTAGGAGTTATTCCTTTCAAAATGTCATACTGTGGCAATTCCCCAGTGTATCAAATTTGTACGTTGCTAAAGCAATAACAGTCATGACAATATGTGCGGTGGCGATGGCAAGAAGGTCACACCTGTTCCCATCCCGAACACAGAAGTTAAGCTTCTTAGCGCCGATTGTAGTGAAGGGTTTCCCTTTGTGAGAGTAGGACGCTGCCGCGCATATATTTTTTGAATATATTTATTCCGCAATAGCTCAGTTGGTAGTAGCGCTTGACTGTTAATCAAGATGTCGTAGGTTCGAGTCCTACTTGCGGAGTTTCTTTTTAAAAGTTGCTACATAAAAAAGGTATGAGTTGAACAGCTCATACCTTTTTTATATCTTTCTAAATCATATATACAATTCATGCGATGATCAACAAAAAAATCAACAGGCTGTCATGAAACTATCTTCCTGGGCATGCGAGCTTGTTTTTACTGACTAAGACAGATCTGGAAAGCGTCCTCTATTATTTGTGCTTTATAATTATCCATCCTTTTACTCTTCAATAAACTAAATAAACCACCATCATTCCTATAGATATTTACTTCCCTCACGAATGCTCAACGGAGACATCGAAGCCCTATTTTCCTCAATAAATTTTGCTACCCATTGTGGATCAGTCTTACTGTAATCACGCAAGCTCCAACCGATTGCTTTATTGATGAAAAATTCTGTGTTATTCAAATTGTTCTTTATAATTTTTCCTAACAAGTCTGTGTCCGTTCTTTCCTTAAATAATAACTGGTGATCAATTGCTACTCTACGAATCCAAATATTATCTTCTAAACTCCAATCAATCATTGTATTCTTTAGTTCTGGATAACGCTGCACGAGGCACCCTACTACCCCATCCAATCCATCAACAGTATCCCACCAAGATTTTTTCATAATACATTCTTTGACTTTTGGTAGATGTTCCTGTGAAAGATTCGATTGAATTGCAAGCAAGTAATCAACCCCAGCATAATGAAATTCTCTTTCTAATCGCGAAAAACATGCTTCTACAAAATGAAAGTCAACTATATCATCTTTTGAAGCTTGCCGAAACAGTTTTTGATAAACGGCTTTTCGGGGAGCAGCAGAAATCCCTAAAAAAGAAAATTGATTCCGCATATAAGCTTCCATCTGTACAGCGCGAGCTGGATTACGTAATTCTTCTAATTGTTCAAAAATATCTATATACCACATATCGCTCCTCCTTAAAACCTATATAATCCTATATGTATTATAATAAACTATTCGAAAAGAATGCTATACTAACAGTAAAATAAAAAAGAGGTGTTGCAATTGAAAAAAGTAAAACTAGCTAATGATGGTTTTGAAGCTTCTGAAATTTCATTAGGAATTATGAGAATGAGCAGTCTGTCTAATGAAGAGGCAAAAAAAGTAATTACTACCGCGCTTTCATCAGAAATCGACTATTTTGACCATGCGGATATTTACGGAGCTGGAAGTTCAGAGGAGGTTTTTGGAAGGGCTATCAAAGAGTTGGAAATCCCCCGTGACTCCGTTTATATTCAGTCAAAAGCAGGAATTGTACCAGGAAAAATGTATGATTTTTCAAAAAAACATATTATTGGTGCTGTGGAAAGTAGCTTGAAAAGACTTCAAACGGATTATTTAGATGCCTTTCTATTGCATAGACCCGATACATTGGTAGAACCGGAAGAAGTTGCGGAAGCGTTTGATGAGTTAGAAAAAACTGGTAAAGTACGATATTTTGGAGTAAGTAATCAAAACCCTATGCAAATTGATTTACTAAAAACTGCTGTTCAACAACCACTTATTATTAATCAATTGCAAATGAGCGTTACTCACCATCCGATGATCGATGCTGGATTTAATGTAAATCGTGTAAATGACTTAGCTATAACAAGGGATGGTTCCATCTTGGAATATAGTCGGATTCATCATATGACGATCCAACCATGGTCTCCCTTCCAGGTGGGCAATAATAAACAAGGAATCCTATTCGACCACCCGGATTACCAAGAACTTAATGAGCTGTTGCAAAATTACGCAAATGATAGAGGTGTGTCAAGAGAAGCAATCGCGATTGCCTGGTTGTTACGACACCCTGCGAACATGCAACCGATTATTGGTTCAATGAATCCGGAAAGAATTGCAGCTGTGTGTAAAGCTTCCTCCGTCAAGCTTTCACGTGAAGAATGGTACGAAATATATAGAGCTGGTTCATATCCATTGCCATAAAATAAAAAATCGTCCTGTCATGTCAAGGCAGGACGAAAAATTTATTTTTATAATTTATGAAAAAAGAGTTGACTACATTATTTTCAGATGCTATTATATAAAAGTTGCCGCTTCACAAAAAAGACATTTTAAAAAAAGAAGCCATTTGTTGGTTTTAAAAAAATAAAAAAACTTTTTAAAAAGTGTTGACATTGATAAAGATAGATGGTAATATTAAGAAGTTGTCACGAAGAGAGTTACACCTAATACGTGATAGCGGATTTGACCTTTGAAAACTGAACAAAGAATGAACGAACCAAACGTGCAGGGCATCTTTTCGAAGATGCACACAATAAAGCCGGTACTTTGTACCGCAAACATTAAGTCAGCAAAAAAAGAGCTATTCAGCTTATCATGTCGGATTTCTGTACAAGAGTCCACATTTAACATGAGAGTTTGATCCTGGCTCAGGACGAACGCTGGCGGCGTGCCTAATACATGCAAGTCGTACGAACCGAAGGGGAGCTTGCTCCCTGGACGTTAGTGGCGAACGGGTGAGTAACACGTGGGTAACCTGCCCTTAAGCGGGGGATAACATCCGGAAACGGGTGCTAATACCGCATAGTTTCCCTCTTCACATGGAGGGGGAAGGAAAGACGGCCTTTGTGCTGTCGCTTAGGGATGGACCCGCGGCGTATTAGTTAGTTGGTAGGGTAACGGCCTACCAAGGCGATGATACGTAGCCGACCTGAGAGGGTGATCGGCCACATTGGGACTGAGACACGGCCCAAACTCCTACGGGAGGCAGCAGTAGGGAATCTTCCGCAATGGACGAAAGTCTGACGGAGCAACGCCGCGTGAGTGAAGAAGGTTTTCGGATCGTAAAACTCTGTTGTCGGAGAAGAACAAGCAGGAAAGGAACTGTTCCTGCCTTGACGGTACCCGACCAGAAAGCCACGGCTAACTACGTGCCAGCAGCCGCGGTAATACGTAGGTGGCAAGCGTTGTCCGGATTTATTGGGCGTAAAGCGAGCGCAGGCGGTTCCTTAAGTCTGATGTGAAAGCCCACGGCTCAACCGTGGAAGGTCATTGGAAACTGGGGAACTTGAATGCAGAAGAGGAGAGTGGAATTCCATGTGTAGCGGTGAAATGCGTAGATATATGGAGGAACACCAGTGGCGAAGGCGACTCTCTGGTCTGTAATTGACGCTGAGGCTCGAAAGCGTGGGGAGCAAACAGGATTAGATACCCTGGTAGTCCACGCCGTAAACGATGAGTGCTAAGTGTTGGAGGGTTTCCACCCTTCAGTGCTGCAGTTAACGCATTAAGCACTCCGCCTGGGGAGTACGGCCGCAAGGCTGAAACTCAAAGGAATTGACGGGGACCCGCACAAGCGGTGGAGCATGTGGTTTAATTCGAAGCAACGCGAAGAACCTTACCAGGTCTTGACATCCCTTGCCATTCCCAGAGATGGGAGGTTCCCTTCGGGGACAAGGTGACAGGTGGTGCATGGTTGTCGTCAGCTCGTGTCGTGAGATGTTGGGTTAAGTCCCGCAACGAGCGCAACCCTTATTGCTAGTTGCCAGCATTCAGTTGGGCACTCTAGTGAGACTGCCGGTGACAAACCGGAGGAAGGTGGGGATGACGTCAAATCATCATGCCCCTTATGACCTGGGCTACACACGTGCTACAATGGATGGTACAACGAGCAGCGAACCCGCGAGGGCAAGCGAATCTCTGAAAGCCATTCTCAGTTCGGATTGCAGGCTGCAACTCGCCTGCATGAAGCCGGAATCGCTAGTAATCGCGGATCAGCACGCCGCGGTGAATACGTTCCCGGGTCTTGTACACACCGCCCGTCACACCACGAGAGTTTGTAACACCCGAAGTCGGTGGGGTAACCCTTAGGGGAGCCAGCCGCCTAAGGTGGGATAGATGATTGGGGTGAAGTCGTAACAAGGTAGCCGTATCGGAAGGTGCGGCTGGATCACCTCCTTTCTAAGGAATTTAACGGAACCTGCCGAAGTTCATCATTCTTGTTCAGTTTTGAGAGGTCAATGATCACTCATACAGGAGAACCATCTTGCCGGAATCTCTTGGGCCTATAGCTCAGCTGGTTAGAGCGCACGCCTGATAAGCGTGAGGTCGATGGTTCGAGTCCATTTAGGCCCATAATCCTTTTGGATTTCCTGAAAAATTACATAAAACCCATACGGGGGCTTAGCTCAGCTGGGAGAGCGCCTGCCTTGCACGCAGGAGGTCAGCGGTTCGATCCCGCTAGTCTCCATTGTAACCGAAAGGTTACTTATTTGTTCCTTGAAAACTGAATAGCATAACATGAAATACAAAGTAAGAAACCAAAACATTTTACCGCGTTACACGTTGGACGATTTTTTAGAAAACGTTCGATAGTAAAGGCCAGCAATGGCCGAAGCTTGACCACAGGTTAAGTGAATAAGGGCGCACGGTGGATGCCTTGGCACTAGGAGCCGATGAAGGACGGGACGAACGCCGATATGCTCCGGGGAGCTGTAAGTAAGCATTGATCCGGAGATTTCCGAATGGGGCAACCCAATATCTTTGATAGGATATTACAAACACGTGAATACATAGCGTGTTTGAGGTAGACGCAGGGAACTGAAACATCTCATTACCTGCAGGAAGAGAAAGAAAAATCGATTCCCTGAGTAGCGGCGAGCGAAACGGGAAAAGCCCAAACCAGAGAGCTTGCTCTCTGGGGTTGTAGGACTGGGACGTGAGACTGCAATGGATAGCAGAAGCCGGCTGGAAAGCCGCGCAAGACAGGGTAACAGCCCCGTATGCGAAATCCAGCGCAGCTCTACCAGGATCCTGAGTACGGCGGAACACGAGAAATTCCGTCGGAATCCGGGAGGACCATCTCCCAAGGCTAAATACTCCCTAGTGACCGATAGTGAACCAGTACCGTGAGGGAAAGGTGAAAAGCACCCCGGAAGGGGAGTGAAATAGTACCTGAAACCGTGTGCTTACAAGTAGTCAGAGCCCGTTAAGGGGTGATGGCGTACCTTTTGTAGAATGGACCGGCGAGTTACGATCCCATGCGAGGTTAAGCCGAAAAGGCGGAGCCGCAGCGAAAGCGAGTCTGAACAGGGCGAATGAGTATGTGGTCGTAGACCCGAAACCAGGTGACCTACCCATGTCCAGGTTGAAGGTGCGGTAATACGCACTGGAGGACCGAACCCACGTACGTTGAAAAGTGCGGGGATGAGGTGTGGGTAGCGGAGAAATTCCAATCGAACCTGGAGATAGCTGGTTCTCTCCGAAATAGCTTTAGGGCTAGCCTCGGATCAACGAATCGTGGAGGTAGAGCACTGTTTGGACTAGGGGCCCTTCTCGGGTTACCGAATTCAGATAAACTCCGAATGCCATGGATTCAAGTCCGGGAGTCAGACTGCGAGTGATAAGATCCGTAGTCGAAAGGGAAACAACCCAGCCCACCAGCTAAGGTCCCCAAGTATCTGTTAAGTGGAAAAGGATGTGGGGTTGCACAGACAACTAGGATGTTGGCTCAGAAGCAGCCATCATTTAAAGAGTGCGTAATAGCTCACTAGTCGAGTGACCCTGCGCCGAAAATTTACCGGGGCTAAACAGATCACCGAAGCTGTGGATGGAACCCATTGGGGTTCCGTGGTAGGAGAGCGTTCTAAGGGCAGAGAAGCCGGACCGTGAGGACCGGTGGAGCGCTTAGAAGTGAGAATGCCGGTATGAGTAGCGAAAGACGGGTGAGAATCCCGTCCACCGAATGACTAAGGTTTCCTGGGGAAGGCTCGTCCTCCCAGGGTTAGTCGGGACCTAAGCCGAGGCCGACAGGCGTAGGCGATGGACAACAGGTTGATATTCCTGTACCAGTTGTTTTTGTTTGAACGATGGAGGGACGCAGGAGGCTAAGGAAAGCGTGCGATTGGAAGAGCACGCCCAAGCAGTGAGTCCGGGGGAGAGTCAAATGCTTTCCCCCGCACGGATGAGCTGTGACGGGGAGGGAAATTGAGTACCGAAGTTCCCGATGCCACACTGCCAAGAAAAGCTTCTAGTTAGAAACCAACTGCCCGTACCGCAAACCGACACAGGTAGTCGAGGAGAGTATCCTAAGGTGAGCGAGCGAACTCTCGTTAAGGAACTCGGCAAAATGACCCCGTAACTTCGGGAGAAGGGGTGCTGACCGCAAGGTCAGCCGCAGTGAATAGGCCCAAGCGACTGTTTATCAAAAACACAGGTCTCTGCAAAATCGAAAGATGACGTATAGGGGCTGACGCCTGCCCGGTGCTGGAAGGTTAAGAGGAGAGGTTAGCCGCAAGGCGAAGCTTCGAATTGAAGCCCCAGTAAACGGCGGCCGTAACTATAACGGTCCTAAGGTAGCGAAATTCCTTGTCGGGTAAGTTCCGACCCGCACGAAAGGCGTAACGATTTGGGCACTGTCTCAACGAGAGACTCGGTGAAATTATAGTACCAGTGAAGATGCTGGTTACCCGCGACAGGACGGAAAGACCCCATGGAGCTTTACTGCAGGTTGATATTGATTGTTTCTGCCACATGTACAGGATAGGTAGGAGCCGTAGAAGTCGGGACGCTAGTCTCGATGGAGGCGCCATTGGGATACTACCCTTGTGGCAGGAACACTCTAACCCGCTGCCCTTATCGGGCAGGGAGACAGTGTCAGTCGGGCAGTTTGACTGGGGCGGTCGCCTCCTAAAATGTAACGGAGGCGCCCAAAGGTTCCCTCAGAATGGTTGGAAATCATTCGCAGAGTGCAAAGGCAGAAGGGAGCTTGACTGCGAGACAGACAAGTCGAGCAGGGACGAAAGTCGGGCTTAGTGATCCGGTGGTACCGCATGGAAGGGCCATCGCTCAACGGATAAAAGCTACCCTGGGGATAACAGGCTTATCTCCCCCAAGAGTTCACATCGACGGGGAGGTTTGGCACCTCGATGTCGGCTCGTCGCATCCTGGGGCTGTAGTCGGTCCCAAGGGTTGGGCTGTTCGCCCATTAAAGCGGCACGCGAGCTGGGTTCAGAACGTCGTGAGACAGTTCGGTCCCTATCCGTCGCGGGCGTTGGAAATTTGAGAGGAGCTGTCCTTAGTACGAGAGGACCGGGATGGACACACCGCTGGTGTACCAGTTGTTCTGCCAAGAGCATCGCTGGGTAGCTATGTGTGGAAGGGATAAACGCTGAAAGCATCTAAGCGTGAAGCCCCCCTCAAGATGAGATTTCCCATCATTTTAAATGAGTAAGACCCCTGAGAGACGATCAGGTAGATAGGCTGGAAGTGGACGCGCAGCGATGTGTGGAGCGGACCAGTACTAATCGGTCGAGGACTTAACCAAGAAACAGACGGTAAGGCGGAAGAATGGTTTCTTTCCGGTAGATCATGTTGGCTATTCAGTTTTGAGGGAACGAAGTTCCTTTGAAAACAAGATATGTGCGGTGGCGATGGCAAGAAGGTCACACCTGTTCCCATCCCGAACACAGAAGTTAAGCTTCTTAGCGCCGATTGTAGTGAAGGGTTTCCCTTTGTGAGAGTAGGACGCTGCCGCGCAAATGAAAAAGGCATCTCAGAATTTATCTGAGATGCCTTTTTATTTAGATAAAAAGATAAAGTTCTTTAAAGTGTATTTTAAAATAAAGCATGTTACACTAAAAATAGAATTACTATTATCTGAAAGAGGTGCTCGACATGACAGATGAATTTGTCAAGGTTGGAAATGGCTATCAAAAGCAAGATGAGAATGGTAATATGATTGCAGAAATTACCTACGTCCCTGCTGGAGAAGACAAAGTGATTGCGGACCATACTTTTGTAGATCCATCATTACGTGGCCAAGGAATGGCTGAAAAAATCTTAGATCATATGGTTGGAGAAATGAGAAAAGAAGGAAAGAAAATTATCCCACTATGCCCATATGTAGTGACTCAATTTAAACGTAAACCTGAAAAATATGGCAATATCGCAGCAAAAAGATAAAAAGTTGAGGACTTCCTAAAAAAAGGAAGTCCTCTTTACAATTCTAGAATCCTGTTTTATAATATTCTTTGTGTGTTATTGCACTAAAAGTAAATAGGCCGGTTTAGCTCAGTTGGTAGAGCATCGCACTCGTAACGCGGGGGTCACAGGTTCAAGTCCTGCATCCGGCATTATACAACAAAAATAGATATATCCAGGTTCGCAAAAATTTGGATATATCTATTTTTGTTGATTTTTCTCCCAAAGTCTCCACTAGTGGAGAGCTTTTATAGAGAATGAGAAAAAATGAATGCAATTTATATAGCGGGTTGTTTTATCATTATGGTATGGTAGATGCATAATAGAGAGAAAAGAGGAATGCATATGATCATCGGAGCTACTAAGAAAGCACAACCTTTATTTTCGGCTTTACCTATTATGGAGGATAAAGAATACGGGAGACAGTTTGCACAAGCAAATCCATTGTTTTCATGGCATGCGAATTACATCAATGTTAATCGAAAAAAGGTTCTAATTTTGCTCAATGATTTAACCTATACAATTATCATCCTTCAAGATATCAATGCACAAAAGAAAAAGCAACTAGCTGAGCTGATTCCTGAAGCTATTAGGGCTGCATTTGAGATTGCAGGCATTTCAAACGAAAAAACGGCAGAGTATCTAAAAGTTTCTGGGGGTATTCAAGTAACAAATACTTCAAATCGTTCGGTACTTGGCAGCGTCAATTTGGTAGCGGAAGAATTGAGCACATTTCGATTAAATATCCACCAAACAATAAATAGAGATGTAATGGTTTATTATAGCGATTATATTCATATGAGATTATCAAAACAAGGTTATAGAAATAGCGCAGAGGCGTTACAGGCTGCTTTAGGTGGGACGTTGAAATGGGAAGAGCCTGTTGAAGCAGAAGCATATATCATTGAAAAAAAGTGGGATTACCGTGCTCTTTCTCAAGTGAATGTATCTGAACTGTCTGAGCAACAAGAGGAAGAATATCAATCAGCATTGCTTAAAAACAATCAAGAACTGTTAAGGGCTTTTAAGGCCTACTTGACGACTGGGAAAGGGTTAGGCGAAAAGACGGTCAAACGTCATATCGATCAGCTTGATTTTTATTTGAACGGCTATTTGGCAGGGTATATGTACGCTACGCCGTTAAAAATGGAAGAGTCGCCGCTTGATTATTTAGGCTATTTCTACCCACATAAATACTTAATGAGTTCAGTAACCTCACTCAAAAAAAATGCTTCAGCTCTTAAAAAATTTTATCAATTTTTATATGAAGCAGGAGAAATAACACAAGATCAACGTTCTGATGCCAACGAATTTATTGAAGCAGGGCTTCAAATGGGAGAAGCTTATCTACTCTCAACTTCTGACGATGAATTTTGGTGAAGAACGAAGAGATGAGATCGAAGAAAATATTAGAGAAGAGTAGGTGAAAGCAAGAGATGAAGCGAAAAGGTCTTTTAGGAGCTGGTGTAATTTTGGCGGGTGCCTATTTTGGAGTAGGTAATTATTTTTATAATTATGCATTGAACGCAAAAAAGAAAAAAACTTTCTTACAAGATAATCCACATTTAGCACAAAGCGCGGCAATTGATCCTCAGGTTGAAGCTGCGGCAAAGAAAGAGGATCAGATATTTTTAGCCAAGCATCCTCCTGTCGATAAGGTGATTGTTTCAAACGATGATTTAGGCTTGCTGCTGCATGCTGATTACTATCCAAGTGAAGAATCGATCTCCAAATGGGCAGTCGTTTTGCATGGCTATACTGGCCAATCAGCGGAGATGGTGCGATGGATACGTGGTTTTCATGAACAAGGATTTCATGTGCTAGCTCCCGATTTACGTGGACACGGAAAAAGTGAAGGCAATTATATTGGTATGGGGTGGCACGACCGAAAAGACATTCTTTCTTGGCTTGATTTTATTCTTTATAAAGATGGTCAGGCGGAAATCGCTTTGTTCGGTCTTTCCATGGGTGCTGCTACGGTCATGATGACTGCGGGAGAAGAGTTGCCGGATAATGTGAAAGTCATTGTGGAAGATTGCGGCTATAGTACAGTCCGTGGTGTATTTACTCATCAATTGCAGGATCTTTTTGGGTTACCGCCATTTCCGGTAATGAATGCGGCCAATTCGGTTACTAAGTTACGTGCTGATTATGATTTGTATCAGGCTTCTTCAGTGAAGCAGGTTTCCAAAAGCAAAACACCCATGCTATTTATCCATGGGAACCGAGACTCCTTTGTTCCATTTGAAATGCTTAATGAGGTTTATTCGGCAGCCAAGGTAGAAAAAGAACAGCTGACCATTCCTGGAGCAGGACATGGAGAATGTGTGAAAGTAGCTCCTGATTTATATTGGGAAAAGGTTCATAGCTTTGTAGGGCGTTATATTTGATAGAAAAAATTTATTATATGACTATTTTATCTCAGCAAAAATCATATGGGGACAGTTTCTGTGAATTATTTGTGATAGCAGCAAATTGCTTCATTGACAACGTTTTATATTTATGATGTAATAGGTAGGTATGTTAGATTGTTACTGGTTGTGCAGGCTATACTAACATAAAAAACGTATCTAGATGCCTTCTCAAGGAGATTGAGTATTTTGAAAGTCGTAAAGGTTATTAATAATAATATCATAAAGTCTTTTGATCAAGAAAATAATGAAGTTTTAGTAATGGGAAAAGGACTCGGCTTCCAGAAGAAACCCGGGGATGAAGTAGACACCGATTTAATAGAAAAAGTTTACGTAAGCAGTCAAGAATTGAATTCCAATAAGCTCGCACAATTGCTTGCAGACGTGCCAATTGAACATGTGCAAATTGCGAATGAGATTATTAGCTTTGCGAAAGCATCGCTTGGCAAAAAGTTAAATGACAATATATTTCTTACGTTAACGGATCATATTAGCTATGCGATTGAGCGTTATAATAATGGTATTCCCATTAAAAATGCACTTCTTTGGGAGATTAAACGATTTTATAACCACGAATTTTTAATCGGAAAAGAATCCTTAAACATGATTAAAAACAAATTAGGTATAGACTTGCCAGAAGATGAAGCAGGTTTTATTGCCTTGCACATCGTGAATGCTGAATTGGATATGGCTCAAGTTAGTCAAGTTTCGGAGATGACAAAAATCATTCAGAATATTACTAATATCGTCCGCCTCTATTTCAAAATGGACTTAGACGAATATTCTTTGAATTATGAGCGTTTCATCGTTCATCTGAAGTTTTTTGTACAGCGTTTGTTTACGGGTACTGATCTAACAGAAGAAAATGATTCCAGTTTATTATTTTTAATTAAAGAAAAGTACCGGGAAGAATATCTGTGTGCTCTGAAAATCAGACAGTATATCATGAATGAATTTCAACGAGACTTAAAAGAAGACGAAATTATCTATTTGACCATACATATTAAACGAATTACAAGTAAATAAAAATTGGATTGTTACTGGTAAAGCAGGCTATACCTAAGTGAACTCTAACAAGGGGTTTATTTAGGTATTTTTTTATCTAAAAGGAGGAAAATGATGAATTATTCAGATTTAGCAAAAGAAATTTTGGAAAACATCGGTGGAGAAGAGAATGTTCAAAATCTAACGCATTGTGCTACGCGCCTACGTTTTAATTTGAAGGATGACAAAAAGGCAAAAACGGAAGAAATTAAGAATACTGCTGGTGTTATGGGTGTTACCCAAAGCGGCGGGCAGTATCAAGTGATTATTGGAAGCGATGTTGGTAGTGTTCATAAAGAGATTATGAAGCAAACAACATCTATTGAGTCAGGCGACAGCAATAGTCAGGAAGAGGAAGATGATCGTAAGGCGGTAGCGAAAGTAATTGATGTGATTACCGGTATTTTCACACCGATTTTACCTGCCATTACTGCTTCCGGGATGTTAAAAGCAGTATTATCTTTGTTGGTTGTATTTAATGTCTTAAGTTCAGAGAGTCAATCTTACCAAGTGATTAATTTCATGGCAGATTCAGCATTTTATTTCTTGCCGATATTACTAGCAATTTCTTCAGCAAATAAATTCCGTACAAATACATACTTAGCAGCAATGGTAGGGGGAGTATTGTTACACCCTGCATTTGTTCAAATGGTAAACACATCCAATGAAACAGGCGAAGCGATTCGTTTATTCGGTTTACCAATAACAGCTGTAAGTTATTCTTCAACAGTTGTTCCGATTATCTTGACGGTTTGGTTTATGTCATATGTGGAACCAATCGCAGACCGCATTTCACCAAAAGCAATTAAATTTTTCAGTAAACCGTTAATAACGATTGCGGTTGTTGGAACGGTTGCGTTAACTATTTTAGGACCAGTCGGTTTCTATATTAGTGATTTGATTTCTACCGGAGTATTGGCTTTAGAGAGTTATAGCAGTTGGCTCGTACCAACTTTATTGGGTGCCTTAACACCTTTATTAGTTGCGACAGGAACGCATTACGGTATTGTGCCGATTGGGATTAATAACCGTATGGCAAATGGCTATGATTCGATTGTTTATCCTGGAATGTTGGCTTCGAATGTGGCACAAGGTGCGGCTGCATTGGCTGTCGGGATTAAGAGTAAAAATGCAAAAATCAAACAGCTTGCTTCTTCGGCAGGGTTGACAGCTTTATTTGGTATTACTGAACCAGCATTGTACGGAGTAAACTTACGTTATAAAACACCACTTTATGCAGCAATGATCGGTGGGGGAGTTTCGGGATTATTTATGGGAATCGTTGGGGTTCGTAACTTCTCTGGCGGCTCTCCAGGTTTGTTAACTTTACCAAGCTACATCGGAGATGATACTCTTCGTCATTTGACGATGGCTAGTATCGGAGCTGCGATTGCAATCGTCGTAACATTTGTGATTACATTGATCATTTACAAAGATCCAGTGGAAGAAACAGTAGAAGAAAGAGCAACAGAGCCTGTTAAGGAATTGAAAACGTCTGATGCTGTAAACAGTGAAACAGTTGTATCGCCAATGGTTGGGACTGCGGTTTCTTTATCAGAGGTACCGGATGAAATGTTCTCAGCAGAGATTCTTGGAAAAGGAGTGGCGATTCAACCGACGGAAGGGATTGTCGTAGCACCCATTTCAGGAACAGTAACAGCAACATTCGACTCTCAACACGCAGTAGGAATTACCAGCGATAATGGCGTAGAATTGTTGATTCATGTTGGAATTGATACCGTTCAGTTGAATGGTGAAGGATATCGTTATGCTATTGAAAAAGATCAAAGAATTGAAGCAGGCGATACATTGATTGAATTTGATTTGGAAGCAATCGCTGCAAAAGGCTACGCTACCATCACACCCGTGGTTGTGACAAATTCAAATGATTATGGTGACATTATTTCGGTAAATCAAACTGAGGTAAGCTTAGGCGATAAAATTATCCAAGTAATCAAATAGGAGGAATAATAATGGGACTAAGAGAAGATTTCTTATGGGGCGGCGCAACAGCTGCTAATCAATGTGAAGGTGGATACGATGCAGGTGGCCGTGGTCTTGCGAATGTAGACGTGATTCCAGTGGGAGAAGATCGTCGACCAATTCTTACGGGTAAGAAAAAAATGTTTGATTTTGACGATGAGCATTTTTACCCGGCAAAAGAAGCGATTGATATGTACCATCGTTATAAAGAAGATATCGCACTCTTTGCTGAAATGGGCTTTAAAGTATACCGCTTATCAATCGGCTGGTCTCGTATTTTTCCAAATGGAGATGAACAAGAACCAAATGAAGAAGGTTTACAATTTTATGAAGACCTCTTTAAGGAATGTAAAAAGTATGGAATTGAGCCATTAGTAACGATTACGCATTTTGATTGTCCGATGCATTTAATTAAAGAGTACGGTGGCTGGCGTAATCGAAAAATGATTGGATTTTACGAGAACTTGTGTAATGTCATTTTCCGTCGTTATAAAGGCCTTGTAAAATACTGGTTGACCTTTAATGAAATCAATATGATTCTTCATGCACCTTTCATGGGTGCGGGTCTTTATTTTGAAGAAGGTGAAAATGAAGAACAAGTAAAATACCAAGCAGCACATCATGAGTTAGTTGCGAGCGCGATTGCGACAAAGATTGCGCATGAAGTAGATCCTGAAAACCATGTAGGCTGTATGTTGGCGGCTGGTCAGTACTATCCCTATACACCAAATCCAGAAGATGTATTGCTGGCGCTAGAAAAAGACCGTGAAAGTTACTTCTTTATTGATGTACAATCTCGTGGTGAATATCCTGCGTATGCATTAAAAGAATTGGAGCGTAAAGGGATTGAAATTCCAATGGAAGATGGAGATGCAGAAGTCCTGAAAGAACATACGGTAGACTTTATTTCTTTCTCTTATTACTCGTCTCGTGTTGCATCTGCTGATCCAGATGTGAAGAAGACTGCTGGGAATCTGTTTGCAACTGTAAAAAATCCATACTTGCAAACGAGTGAATGGGGTTGGCAAATTGATCCACTAGGGTTGCGAACAACGATGAACACCATTTATGATCGTTATCAAAAACCATTATTCATTGTTGAAAATGGATTGGGTGCAGTGGATGTTCCGGATGAGAATGGCTATGTGGAAGACGATTACCGTATTGACTATTTAGCACAGCATATCCAAGCGATGAAAGATGCTGTAGAGTTAGATGGCGTTGACCTAATGGGTTACACAAGTTGGGGATGTATTGATTTAGTAAGTGCGGGTACAGGAGAAATGAAAAAGCGTTATGGATTTATTTATGTTGACCGTGATAATGAAGGAAACGGAACGCTAAAACGCTCTAAGAAAAAATCATTTCACTGGTATAAGAAAGTGATTGAAACAAACGGGGAAGATTTGAGTAACGAGATTTAATTCAGAGTAAATAAAGAGGAAAGCTCAGCCAACTTGTGCAGAGCTTTCCTTTTTTATGTGGAAAATTTTGATTATTTTTCAAGATTTATGCGTTCTTCAACCATCTTGAAAACCTCATCTGTTGACATACCATCTACTCCAACCAAGGAAGCTTTTACAGGAAGGTCGCTGTATTCCTCCAAGCTACGGACTACTACGATATCATATGTGTTGTCCTTCTCATCAATTTCATGCCCTTTTTGCTGAAGTGCTTGCTGAATATCCTGGAGAGCTTCTTCTACTGCAATTCTTATCATTCTAATCACTCCTATTTGTGTCAGTGAGTTTTTCCGAAAGACTGCTAGCAACAATGAAATCAGATGATGGGTAAATGTGACGTCTGCCTATCTCTACAGTCATTTTTTACTTAAAAACTCCTGAATTCTCTTGGCTGTCTCATCCGCTTCCAACTCACAGTTGTTGATTCTCAAATAGTGCGCTTTTGGTACGATTTCTGCTACTTCTCCTGGAAGAGAGTTTAACCGATGTTTTTCATGACTAGCAAGTAATTCATTTCGAGAAAATTCAAGATTTCGTTTGGATGGCTTTGCCTGCAGACGGCTTTCTCCTACGTTTCGTTCCAATCTCGTTTCGAGATCAGCTTCTAGTTCGATAAGGTAAACTTTCCCGCCGGCATCTGTGAAGATATCACTGATTTCTTGGAGAAAAACTCTATCTTCTTCCAGATCAAAACCAACCACCACCGTAAAAATAATACCATTTGCGACATTGTATTCGTTTTGGACAAAAGCCCGAAAGAGATTAAAGCGCGTTTCGTTGGAAAGCCGGAAGGTCTCTTTTCCATATCCAAGAAAATTTGCATACAAATCGATGGTTTCATGGTTGTACAGAAGTTTCGCATCTACTAATTTTTCTAGTTCTCTGCCGACCGTCATTTTACCAACGGCTTGAGGACCCATAATTACGATAAGTTCCATTTCATCACCTTTTCTTTTTAATGATTTATTATTTCATATTGTCATTTTAAAAGCAATGAACTAATCAGCCTTGCCTTTAAAGAAAAGATTTGCTAGTATGAGGCTAACTAAATAACAAATCGATTTGCTGCCGAGTAAATCACAAAGTATTCACCTTTCATTCCGTTAGGCCAAAAGTAGGAGTGGGAGGGGATACTTTTTTGTTTATATATGAGGAGGTTTTATTCATGGGTTCATTAATTAGCTTGACATTTATTACGGGTCTGACAGATTCCCTGAATCCTTTTGGGATTGCACAGCAGTTTACCTTGCAAGGATTGATAAAGAAAAGCGAACATATCTGGTTTTATATTATTGCGATGTTTGCCACAAATTTTAGTGCGGGAATATTGTTTTATTGGGGAATGGCTACTTTAAATAGTCGTGTGCTGACGCAGTATTGGGAGGTATTAGAAAGGCCGCTTAGTATCAGTGCTATCGTAGTAGCGTTGTTTTTGGCTTGGAAAAGCATCCGGTCTATCTTGATTAGTTGGAGAGCACGTAAGTTATTAATAAAAAGAGGAGACGAAGATGCAAAAGGATTAGAAGAGAAGTTTGCAACAAAAGAAATGACAAAGTCCTATTTATTTGGAATCGGCTTATTGACAACCATTATGGAATTAACAACAGCTGCGCCTTACATTGCTTATCTAGCGCTTATTCAACAATATCAATTGAATACGTGGAGTTTTTTAGGGATTTTGTTTATTTATAATGTTTTGTATTCTTTGCCTCTGATTGTTCTATATTTATTATCAGTCTTTTTTGAAGATGCATTTCAAACCATCTATCGTCGTTTGGATGGTGTGCTGCAAGTGTTATCAGCCTTTTTAGTACCAGTGATACTTCTGATTATTGCTCTTATATTGGTCACTTTCTCACTTCAAACAATCTGATGGATTTCACTAAAATTACTCCATCCATTTATTAAGGTTTAATGATAAGACCTATGTTGATGTTGAAAAAGCAAAAGGGATTCGAGCAGATAAAGCTGCAAAAGTGGCAGTCCTGTTCTTGCATCCTGAAAGCGGAGACTATTTTAACGCAACGCCCGGTTTGTTAGAGTTAGAACTTTGTGCAGATAAAACAAATATTGCGATGAATGGCGATGCCTATAAAGAGACTACACTGAGTAATCTTGCTCGTTTTAATCGTATCGCTGATTATATGCATGAAAAAGGCCAAAAAGTTGTAGCGAGTGTGAACATAACTTTGCCATGGATTCTAGGAAATGTGGAACCAAAAGCAGATGTGTTGATTGCTGGTTATGATACTTTTGAAAAGGCTCAATTGGAAGTCTTGATTGGTAATCACAAGCCGGTCGGCCGTCTGCCAATCACCTTGCCGAAAAATTCAGCAGTAATTGCTGTTAATGAATACGGTGTATGTGTATCAAGAAATGATGTCCCAGGATACGATAAAGATAAATATCTACGCGAAGACATGACTTATGCATACAAAGATTCGACAGGAAATGAATATAAATTGGATTTTGGACTAAGTTACTAAATAGAAAAGATTGCAGCGAGAGTTGTCTCCTTGCAATCTTTTTTTCTGTTTATAATTTTATGAAGTAGGAGTGCTCGGCGATGCACTCTTCTATATAAAATAATTCCAAGTATTCTTTTTTATAGACCCAAAAATAGCTGGTGTCTATCATATAAGGTACTTCCTTGTTTTTAGAATCTCTTACTTCGATAGTATTCGTATCTGTATGCACTTGAAATAAAGAAATATCAGTCATTTGATCTTTCAGCGTTCCTTTTATACGATAATTTTTTGCCCGCAGAATGGCGCCATTTTTTATGTATAAATTGTTGGCTGGGGTATCATCGCGTGTAAATATCGACACATATTCAATCCCTTTTTTTCGAAGCAGGCGAAATCCTTCATTGAGCAGTTTTTGTGCAATGCCCTGTTTTTGATAATTAGGATGTACGGCAATTATGTCCATATAGGATCCTCTATCTAATTCTTTTACATAAGAATCATAGCGATTTCTTTCTTCATTAAAAATTCCAATATCTAGAATACCAACTACCTCTTCCTGATTATTAAGCATAACTAGTTCGATTGCTTCCAAATAACCATCATCTTCTGAATATGTATCTTTTTGACAAGTTATTTGATCGTTAAACTTGCTATACAAGTAAGCAAGAGCTTTGCATCGAACCCAACTTGTTTCTAAAGGGGCACTGTAAGTCGTTAATCTTAATTCTCTACTTGTATCGCTTGATTGCATATCTTGCTCTCCTAACTAATAAATCGAGTGTGCTTTGCTTTCCAATCTTCTAATTTAATCGACACCCAGAATCCGTAAATACCGAAAGTGATTATTGTTAATGCGAGCCACTTAATCCAATTTCCAAACAGACCAATGGCAGATCCATAAAATTTCATCCGTTTTCCTTCAATGACTGTGTGATTAATCTTCCATCCATAAATCATGCACAAAGCCCAAGGGTAACAAACTCCCAATGTTAGGATAGTAATAATAGCACCTAATATGCTTAACAAAATTAGATGAAAAAGCCCGCCGTCAAAAAAAGAATCTCTTCCATATCTCATTTCCATTTCATCACCTCATTTTTAATAATATTATACTAGATTTCCCACTTTTTTTGGGAGAATTACAACAAATTGCAGTTTTATAGAGAGAAGGTTAAAATAAAATTACTAATTGAGAGGCGGGATAGAGATGAAAAAGAATAGAAGAACAAAGGTGTCTGTTAACTAATGGCTTTATAGAAGGAGAATTACATGCATAACAATCAAGATATCATTATCCGTCCAATCGAAGAAAAAGATTTACCAAGGCTCTGGGAGTTGATTTTTAAAGAAGAAGCACCTGAATGGAAAAAGTGGGATGCACCTTATTACCCACATAAATCCATGTCGTATGAAGAATTTGCTAAACGCGCTGATGAATGGGTTCGTCAACCTTATCGCATGGCGGTTGAGTTAAATGGAGAGGTAATCGGCATGGTCTCTTATTATTGGGAACATGAACCATCCATGTGGCTAGAAGCAGGAATTATCTTGTTTGAATCTCATAATTGGGGAAAAGGAATAGGGACTGAAATTTTAAAAAAATGGATTAGCTATTTGTTTCAAAATATGCCCCTTGTTCGAGTTGGTTATACAACTTGGTCCGGCAATCATCGTATGATTCGAGTAGGTGAAAAGTTGGGAATGCAATTGGAAGCCCGTATTAGAAAAGTGCGGTATTATAATGGGCAATACTATGACTCGATTCGCATGGGTGTCTTACGAGAAGAATGGGAAAGTATGCACGGAAATAAATAATCGATAGAAAAAGCACTTAGTCCGGATAAAGACTAAGTGCTTTTTCTATGCTTTTTGAAATCTTGAGATTGTTGAATAAAGTTACTTAAATCGATTTTCTCTTACTTCATCAATCAAGGCTTGAATGGATTCAATTCCTAATTCATCCATGCGAGGCTCTAAGCCATCGATAATTTTCGGACAAGCATAAGGATCGACAAAGTTTGCTGTTCCGACGGCAACCGCTGTTGCACCAGCCATAATCATTTCTAGAGCATCATCTACAGTTGCCACACCACCGATACCGATAATGGGAATATCAACTGCACGCGATACTTGGTATACCATTCGCAAAGCAATCGGCTTAATTCCAGGTCCAGACAAACCTCCAGTGATGTTTCCTAGAACCGGTTTTCTAGATTTTACATTAATGGCCATTCCTGTAAAAGTATTAATCATGGAAATAGCGTCCGCTCCTGCCGCTTCAACGGCTTTGGCAATTGCAACAATATCAGTGACATTCGGGCTTAATTTTACATAGATCGGTAAGTTGGTAACTTCTTTACAAATTCGAGTCAGACGTGCAGCAACCTCTGGATCTGTCCCAAATGCAACCCCACCTTCTTTCACATTCGGGCAAGAGATATTTAATTCAATCGCTTTTACATTCGGAGCTTCTGCAATACGACTGCAAACTGCCACGTATTCTTCTTCTGATGAACCTGCTACATTCGCAATAATTGGCACATCGAATTGAGCTAAGAAGGGATACTTTTCAGCTAGAATTACTTCAAGTCCAGGATTTTTCAAACCGATGGCGTTTAAAATTCCGTTTGGCGTTTCTGCGACTCTCGGCAGTGAATTTCCAACTCGCTCGTTTAAAGTTGCACTTTTGGCCATTATGGCACCTAATTTACTAAAATCATAAAACTCAGCGTATTCCTCTCCAAAACCAAAACATCCTGATGCTGGCATAATGGGATTTCTTAATTCTAAACCTGGTAAATTTACTTTTAAACGATTCATAATACTACCTCTTTTCTTTGGAATACGGGACCATCTTTACAAGTTCGTTTATCTTTCTTTTTAGTGTCGCAGCCATAGCAAGCGCCGATGCCACACGCCATTCGTTCTTCAAGAGATAAATAGACATGCTCCAGATGGCTGTAGGAGCTTTGAACCAAGCGAAGAAGCGGCGTGGGACCGCAAGCAAATACCGCAGTAGGATCTACTTGATCGAGTGCAACACCTACATGCCCTTGCAAACCGGCAGAACCATCATCTGTACAAAGAATCACCTTGCCTAATTCTTGAAATTGTTCGTAATAATAAATGTCATCTTGGTTGGCAAATCCTAGGATAAACGTTACGTGATTTCCGTTTGCGACCAACTCTTTTCCCAATTCGTAAAGAGGTGCCACACCAATTCCACCACCGATTACACAGACCTGGTCTTCTTCTGATAAGAAATCGAAGTGGAATCCATTTCCCAAAGGACCTAAAGTGTCGACGAAATCGCCAACTTGATAGCGACTCATATCTTTTGTGCCTTTACCAACGATTCGATAAAGTAGTGTACAGGTGTCTTCGTCAATGGATGCAATTGAAATGGGTCTTCGCAATAACAGATTGGGGTCATTCATTCTTAAATGTAGAAATTGACCGCTACGATTCATGGATGAAACCATTTCTCCTTTCAATACCATTTCGTAGATATTATGAGCAATCTCTTTATTGGATACTATTTCCAGTAACTCTACCTGCATGATTTATCACCTTCATTTTGTGACCAGACAACTTCTCCGTTGTGTACAGTCAATGTACACATTCCATAGACTGTTTCGCCGTTAAAGGGTGTGTTCGAAGATTTCGACAAATAGTCTGCCGCATCAACCGTATACGCTGTTTCTAAATCAAAAACAGAAATATCCGCAACAGTACCTACCGTCAAATCCGACGTTTGCAAATGAAACAGATTAGCAGGGAGGGTGCTCATTCTCTCAATCAAGAATTCCAACGTAAAAATGCCAGTCTTGACAAAATGTGTGTACATCATCGCAAAAGAGGTTTCTATGCCTACAATGCCAAATGGAGAACCAACAAATCCCTGCGTTTTTTCTTTTTTTGTGTGTGGTGCGTGATCTGTTGCGATAAAATCGATGGTTCCATCCAGCAAACCCTCAAGCAATGCTTTTTGATCATTTATCCCTCGTAGAGGTGGATTCATTTTGTAAGTAGCATCATCGCTTGGAATATCCATCTCATTCAGGATTAAATGATGAGGGGTTACTTCAGCTGTGACGTTAACGCCTTGACGCTTTCCTTCACGAATGGCATCCACTGATTCTTTGGAAGAAACGTGACAGACATGGTAATGAACACCCGTTTCTTTTGCAAGTAAGATATCACGAGCAATTTGAGAGCTTTCGACGATCCCCATAATTCCTGGAAGCCCTAGTTCTTTATTCCTTATGCCTTCATGCATGACACCGCCATAAAGCAGGCTGTCATCTTCAGTATGGGCAACGATTGGTTTGTTGATGCTGGCAGCTAATTTCATCGCTTCATACATCACGCCTGCTGTTTGAACGCCGACCCCATCATTGGTATAGGCGAACGTATCGATACTTTTCATATCCACTAATTTATCGCTGCGCAATTCTTCAGTAATGGGAGCATATTGATGAACGTTGATACAAGCGTCCTTTTCAATTAGTCGCTGGATCTCTTCAAATTTTGCAGCGGTATCTGGGACAGGATTGGTATTTGGCATTGCGCAAACCGTTGTAAACCCGCCGCGAGCTGCCGCCTGCGAACCAGTGTAAATCGTTTCTTTATCAGTAAAACCCGGCTCTCTGAAGTGAACGTGGATATCGACAAGGCCGGGACTAAGTAATTTTCCCTCGATATCGATTATTTTATCTCCCGTCAAATCAGTACCAACTTCAGAAATAAGACCCTTTTCAATGGCAATGTCGACTTGTTCTAATTGATTATCTTTTACGACTCTTTTTCCATTTTTTAAAACAACTCTCATTCGTATCTTCCCTCCAAAACCCATTCTAATATAGCGATTCGTGCGTAAACACCATTACTCATTTGTTGAACGATTCTACTTTTTTCGCATTCAACCAGTTGGCTTGCCAGCTCAACATCTCGATTGACAGGAGCTGGATGCATGATGATGGCATGGTCTTTCATGGTACGATAACGTGCTCGACTGAGACCAAATTTTTTATGATAGGCTTCTTTTGAAAAACGTTCTTGTTCTTCCGTTTCATGACGTTCTAACTGTACACGTAACATCATCACTACGTCTGCTTCTTTTACTGCTTCATCTACGGTCATTAACGTTCCGTATTGTTCAAAAGTGGTATCGAAATAGTCCATTGGTCCTGCAAAGATAACGTGGGCGCCCAGTTGGTTTAGCAAGGTCATATTACTCATTGCTACGCGTGAATGAACGATGTCACCAATGATGGCTACCTTCAATCCTTCAAAGGACCCGAACTCCTCGTAAATCGTCATGATATCCAGCAATGATTGAGAGGGATGTTGGCCATTCCCACTTCCGCCATTGACGATTTGGATATCCAAATTTATTAATTGATCCATGTAATTGCGATCTTGGTGTCTAATAACGGCAATATCAACACCTAAAGCCTGCATCGTTAAAACAGAATCATAAAGACTTTCGCCTTTATTGACAGAGGAACTCCCTACATCAAAATTAAACTGTTGCATGCCTATTTTGTGTTCGGCCATTTCGAAGCTATGCTTTGTCCGTGTGCTATTTTCAAAGAACATGTTGACGATGGTTGCATTGCTCTTGAATTGGTCTTTTCCTGTTTTAAATGCTAGAGATCGGTCTAAAAGATGCATAACCTCTTCATTGGTAAATTGTTCTACTGATAAAAAGTTCCTCATATCGTTCCTCCTTGAAAAATATACTTTAGGACTTGTCCCGCTTTTCTATGTCTAGCACTCAAGCCCTGTCCTTGTGAAAAAAAGATAAATTTGTCCGATTACGCGCTTTGCTGCTCATCGGGCCAAATTTCCTATTTTTTCATAGGCCATAGCGGACTTGAGAGCTTTTTTAGTAAAAAAGGTGCGCTTGTCGAGAGACAAAGCGCACCTAAGAAGATGGTCTCGCTTTTGAATCTCTCGGATTCAATTAAAGTGAAATCATTACAAAAATTTATTCAATTATGACAGCATCTTTTCCATCTACTTCTACAACTTGGACACTTACACGTTCTTTCCTTGAAGTAGGGATGTTTTTTCCGATGTAATCTGGACGAATCGGTAATTCACGATGACCACGATCAACTAAAACAGCTAGTGAAATTTCCGATGGTCTGCCACGATCCACGCAAGCATCCATTGCTGCCCGGATGGAGCGTCCAGTGAAGAGAACATCGTCGACTAAAACTACTTTTTTTTCAAATAGACTTTTAGCGTCTTTAGGCAAATCGTAGTCCTCGTCCATATCATCACGATAAGGTTTGATATTTAGACTTTCGACATCGATAATACCTTCAATTTCTTCAATTTTTTTAGCAATTCGGTGTGCTAAATGAACGCCTCTTCTTTCAATTCCCACTAAAATAATGTTCTCAATACCTTTGTTACGCTCAATGATTTCATAGGACAAACGGGTTATTGCTCTCATCATTTCCATTTCATTCATGATTACTTTTGGCATATTATTCTCCTCCTAAAAAAAGACCTCTTCTTTTTTGCATGCAAAAAGAAGAGGTCATCATAAATAACACAACAATTTTATGATTGAGTTTGATAGAAACTCACCTTCTTCGTCTCACAGGACGCTAATTAAAGGATTCTATTTAAACTGATTATACGGTAGTTATTTTTAAATGCAAGAATTAAATTTATGAAAGGGAAGGTTTTTGCCATTCTTTTTTAATAGACTAGGGGATTATAAGTTCAGCCATCAATGTCTAGCTCCCAAGTCCTGACCTAGTGAAAAAAAGATAAATTTGCCCCATTGCGCGCTTCGCTGCTCGCTAACGCATATCATTCGACTAACCCGCTGAAGCGTGAAGTCTCCTGACAATTCAGGGTCAAATTTCCTATTTTTTCATAGGCCAAGGCGGACTTGTCCGCTTTTCTTATAGTCTAGCAAACAGAATATTTGCTATAGGAAGAGTTAAGTTATATACTGAATAAGTATGAAAATTGAATAGCCTTGTTAGGTGAGGCGTCTGTACAAGAGATACGCTACTGCCCAGAAATGTCGAAAGACACCAATGGGTTACCAGGAACTTTCGAATTAAGGGAGTTTTTAATGTAGCTGGGGAATCCCTATGCTGTACAGTGCTAAAACTCGATGAAGAGGTAGTTAACAGATTAGATACCATTTTTTGTTCTATGGAAAAGTCCTGCTTCTTTGAGTAGGGCTTTTTTTCTTTTCCTTGGGAAGGATTTATAAAAAAAGTTGCCTTCGTTGTCCCATTTTTCTCATTCATACTAATAAAATTTTTGCTATTCGTTCAGGGGGTGGTCAGGATGGATCCTAATCAGAGGTACACAGAAATAAAAAATAATGAAGAGCAGGATGATGACCTGTCACTTCACGGGGGAGAGATAGAAAATGGCAAACAAGAAAAAACATATTTATGTAGAAAAGAAATCAAAGAACAGTGAACTAGTAAAATTAGGACGCTTATCAAAAGAAGAAGTATTCAAAGAATTACAGACAGACCTAACCGGTATTACTCAAAATGAAGCAGAGCAACGGTTAGAAAAATACGGCTTAAATGAAGTAGCTGCTCAAAAGCCCATTCCTTGGTACAAATTATTATTACAAGGATTTAACGATCCATTTATTTATGTATTAGCACTTTTAATGATTGTCTCTGCAGCGACAGGAGATTATGATGCAAGTATTATTATGGCCTTGATGATTGTATTTAGCGCTGGCCTCCATTTTTTCCAAGAGTATCGTTCACAGCAAGCAAGTCTTGCCTTGAAAGAATTGATCGAAACAACCTGTTCGGTAACGAGAGAGGGTATTACGAAAGAAATTCCGATTGACGAGGTGGTTCCGGGAGATATTGTCAATTTATCCACTGGCGATATGATTCCAGCAGATGCACGTCTGGTTTGGGCGAAAGATTTATTCGTCAATCAATCGTCTCTGACAGGAGAATCACTTCCTATTGAAAAATTTATTCCAACTGACTTACATGAGAAAGATCCAAGCAGTGTCACTGCATTAGACTTTGCGAATTTGACCTTTATGGGCACGGACGTACTAAGTGGCCAAGGGAAAGTATTGGTTTTGAAGACGGGAGAAGATACATTTTTTGGAGACATTGCAACCCAATCTTCCAAAGCAAGAGGTGAAACGAGCTTTGACCGTGGTGTGAAAAACGTGAGTAAATTACTGCTTCGCTTTATGGCAGTAATGGTTCCAATCGTATTTCTTATTAATGGCATATCAAAAGGTGATTGGGCAGAGGCGTTTTTCTTCTCCATTGCCATCGCAGTCGGCTTGACACCGGAAATGTTACCGATGATTGTAACAAGCAACTTGGCAAAAGGTGCTATTACCATGTCCAAGAAGAAAGTAATCGTAAAAGAATTAAATGCGATTCAAAACCTAGGAGCAATGGACGTATTATGTACGGATAAAACTGGAACAATTACCGAAGATAAAGTAGTTTTGGTTCAGCATCTGGATCCGCTGGGGAATGAAAGTGACAGTGTTTTACAACTGACATACATGAATTCCCATTATCAAACGGGTTGGAAAAATGTTATGGACCACGCTGTAATTGAATACGTTCAAGAGAATCGGGAAGAAGCAAGCTTTGAGAAAGCCGAGAAAATCGATGAAATTCCATTTGATTTTACGAGACGCCGTTTAACCGTTGCAGTAAAAATTGATCAACAACAACTCATGATTACAAAAGGCGCTGCGGAAGAAATGCTTGATATTTGTAGTCATGTAGAAATCAACGGAGAAGTGCTTCCTTTAACCGATGAATTGCGACAAAATATGGAAGAAATCAGCACAAAGATGAATGCACAAGGAATGCGTGTATTGACTGTTGCTTACAAGAAAAATGTACATGATTCAGCTATTTATTCAGTGAAAGATGAAAAAGATATGATTATCGCAGGGTTCATGGGCTTCTTGGATCCTCCAAAGCAATCCTCGATCACAGCGATTGAATCTCTCCATGAGCACGGTGTAAATGTAAAAGTGCTAACTGGGGATAATGAAATTGTTGCACAAAAGATTTGTAAAGATGTGGGCATTGAAGTAAATCGTGCAATTTTAGGAACGGAATTGGACAAAATGAGTGATGAAGAGTTAGCGGAAGTGGTAGAAGAAGTAAATCTATTTGCTAAGCTAAATCCTGCTCAAAAATCTCGGATTATCGAAATGCTACAGGAAAAAGGGCATACGGTTGGTTTCATGGGAGACGGAATTAATGATGCTCCAGCTCTTCGTACCGCTGATGTAGGGATTTCTGTAGATAATGCAGCTGATATTACGAAAGAAGCAAGCTCCATTATCTTGTTGGAAAAAAGTTTACTCGTGTTAGAGGATGGCGTTTTAGAAGGACGCAATGTTTTTGGTAATATGATGAAATACATTAAGATGACGATCAGTTCCAATTTCGGGAACGTATTTAGCGTATTAGTAGCAAGTGCCTTCTTACCATTCTTACCAATGCTTTCAATCCAACTACTAGTACAGAATTTAATCTATGATATTGCACAGTTGACGATTCCATGGGACCATATGGATGAAGAAGATTTGATGAAACCTACGAAATGGGGAACTTCAGATCTATTGAAATTTACCTTTAGTATTGGACCAATCAGTTCCATCTTTGATATTGTAGCATTCTTGTTAATGTGGTTTGTATTCCATGCAAATACGGTACAAGATGCAGCATTATTCCATACTGGATGGTTTGTTATTGGATTAATTACTCAAACAGTTGTTGTTCATGTGATTCGTACCAAGAAAATTCCATTTATTCAAAGTAACGCTAGTATTGGCGTAACTCTATCGACCATTGTGGTAGTAATTGCAGCCATTGCGATTCCAGGAAGCAAATTTGGTACCTACATTGATTTAGTAGCATTGCCAAGTTCTTATTGGAAATGGGCTTTCTTAATTATTGTTGCTTATATTATCTTAACGCAAATCGTAAAAAACATTTATATTAAGATAAACAAACAATGGTTATAATCAATTAGAAAAAAGGACGGACGAGAGTCACGTCCTTTTTGTGTACTCATTTTAATTTTGTCTAGTGAGTGTCAGTTCTAATCGTCACTGGATGAAAATAACTTCTAATCTCATCTAGTGACGATTTTTATAGCTTGACTGAACGAGATTCTTAGTTTATCTCATTCAGTGGTCTTTAAATCAAATCTCACTGAATGAAAAAAATCATCTCAATCAATATTAGTTGACTATTTTTATATGCGTGCTAAAATAAAGATAACATATGAATGGTTGTTCATGTGTAAGTCGAAATAGTTTCGATTTACATCCTTGTTTTTAGTTTTTATATGAACGGATTATCATATGTAGATGGATGGAGGGCTTAAAATGACTAACAATAAAAAAAACCATGAATGGCTTCTAGAAGGAATCGACTGCGCGAATTGTGCTGCTAAAATTGAACAGGCAGTTGGTAAAATAGAAGGAGTAACGAATAGTAGTGTGAATTTTATGACGAAGACACTTCAATTTGAAGTAGATAGAAATCATGAAAATGAAACATTACCGAAAGTTAAAAAAAGAATTGCACAATTGGAACCTGGAGTTATTCCTTTAACAAAACAAACATTGCAACCTGTTAGTAAAGACGGAGTAGAAATGGAAGGCTATGAAGAGAAAAAGGAAGAGAGTTCCCATCATGACCACAGTCATAGTCATGGACATTCACATGGAGACGCAAATATTAAGAAAGCAGTTATTCGGTTAGTACTTACGATTGTTTTATTGTTTACCGCGATTTTTTCTCCTTTTTCAGAGAAGATAACGTTCGTTTTATATGTACTTGCCTATATAGCTGCAGGTTATGACGTTGTTATGACTGCTGTAAAAAACATAATGAACGGGCAAGTATTTGATGAGAATTTCTTGATGACAATTGCCACAATGAGTGCTTTTTATATTCAACAATATCCTGAAGCGGTAGCGGTTATGTTATTTTATCAAGTCGGTGAACTCTTCCAAGATATTGCCGTAGACAAATCAAGGCGATCCATTGCAGAATTGATGGATATTCGACCGGATTATGCGAATTTGAAAAATGAAGATGGATCAACAAAAAAAGTGGATCCAGAGTCCATCGAAATTGGTGATACGATCATTGTTCAGCCAGGAGAAAAAGTTCCGCTGGATGGGAAGGTTGTCGTTGGTAGCTCCACCGTTGATACAGCAGCCCTTACTGGAGAATCTATCCCCCGAAAAGTAGCTGCAGGAGAGCAAGTTTTGAGTGGCTTTATTAATCAAGGCGGCCTCTTAGAAGTGGAAGTAGAGAAGATTTTTAAAGAATCAACGGTTGTGAAAATTTTAGATTTAGTAGAAAATGCAAGCGGCAGAAAAGCTCCAACTGAGAACTTTATTACAAAGTTTGCTCGCTACTATACACCGATTGTCGTCGTATTAGCTGTGCTATTAGCGGTAGTACCGCCACTTTTGATTGATGGAGCAACATTTAATGAATGGTTGTATCGAGCAAGTATCTTTTTAGTTATTTCCTGCCCATGCGCGTTGGTGGTCTCTATTCCGGTAGGATTCTTTGGAGGAATTGGCTCGGCTTCGCGTAAAGGGATTTTAGTAAAAGGAAGTAATTTCTTAGAAGGTCTCAATGATTTGAAATATGTGGTAATGGATAAGACGGGAACCGTTACAAAAGGAAAATTTGAAGTCGGTTCGATTTATGCGGTAGAAGGGTATGCGAAAGAAGAAATATTAGAAATTGCAGCACTAGCAGAACAGTACTCGACCCATCCGATTGCCAGCTCGATCAAAGAAGCATATGGCAAAAAAATTGATCCTGCACGTCTTTCGGATTATGAAGAAGTAGCTGGGCATGGCGTTCAAGCAACAATTGACGCAAGAGAAGTATTGGTGGGAAATAGTAAGCTGCTAATTGGAAAACAGATTTCATTTAAAGAGAACAATGAACTGGGTACGATTATCTATGTTGCTGTGGATGGCAGTTTTATTGGTTCAATGGTGATTGGGGATCAGATAAAAGAGGATGCAAAAGAAACGATTACTCAACTACATCAAGCTGGCGTGGAACATATCGTCATGTTAACAGGAGATTCGAAAGCAGTAGCGGAATCAGTTGCAAAAGAAATCGGTATTAAAGAAGTGTATGCAGAATTACTGCCACAAGATAAAGTAGCAAAACTAGAAGAAATCATGCAGCGCAAGCAACCTTCAGAAAAAGTAGCTTTTGTGGGTGATGGAATTAATGATACTCCGGTATTAGCTCGTTCTGATATTGGTTTTGCGATGGGAGGGCTCGGTTCCGATGCAGCTATTGAGGCTGCGGACATTGTGATTATGGACGATCAACCTTCCAAAATTGCTGTATCCATGAAAGTAGCCAAAGAAACAAGAAAAATCGTTTGGCAAAACATTATTTTTGCAATGGCAGTAAAAATAATGTTTTTACTATTAGGAGCATTTGGAGTCGCAACAATGTGGGAAGCTGTCTTCGCAGATGTTGGTGTAACGGTCTTGGCAGTACTGAATGCGATGCGTATTATTAATAAATAGAGCTGTGAAATCAGGCATTTCCTTATAATCAGACTTTTGTCTGAGTGCACAAATGAACATCTTTTGTATAATAGATGTAATAAGTGCATTAAAGGAGATACTGGGACCCATGAGTGACAAAGAGAGACAAATCATCCAAATTAACCGGAATATCATTCGGGGCCTGACAGTTGTTGGCTTGATTCTAACTATTTTTCTTGCTGTTTATATTTATCGAATTGGCTATTCTGTCATAATGGAGAATATTCAAGAGTTTTTAGTTAAAGTAGGTCCTTGGGGGCCGCTCATTTTCATCGTCATCCAATTAGGACAAGTCATGTACCCTGTAATACCTGGAGGACTATCCCTGGTAGTCGGCCAATTGATTTTTGGTCATGCTTGGGGATTCTTGTACAGTTTTATCGGTGTGACGCTTGGATCAATGATTAATTTTTATTTAGCTAGAAAATTCGGAAAAACATTCGTCCGTGCATTTGTGCTGGAAGAAACTTACGAAAAATATTATGCATGGATTACAAAAGGAAAACGATTCGAAATTATGTTAGGAACAGCTTTTGCTCTTCCTGGTTTTCCAGATGATTTTTTGTGTATGATTGCGGGATTAACGAATATGACGTTTAAACGTTTCATGTTCATTTATTTCATTTTTAAACCGATTACCTTGTACATTTATGGTTTTGGCGGAGCAAGTGCTACAGATTGGTTATTAAGAAGATTCATTCCATTTGGATTATAAGAGAAGAGAGTGGGAAAAAAGGCGTTCAGCCCCGAATCACTGGAGCGAATAAGCGCAAGATGGTTGCAGAGCATCTGAGCATGATTCGTGAAGTGGACGTCGGGGCTGCCTTTTTGAGCACATTTACGCTACATTATTCGGGTATAGGAAAGAGGCTGGGAGTTTTTTCCCAGCCCCTTTCCTACGTTTAGTCAAGTGATTTCTGCCTAATAATTATCTATCCGTATGAATTTCTTAAACTCTCCCTTGGAGAGTAGGTTTGGGGCTATGCTTGATGCGAAGATAGGTATGCCAAATAAACATCCCTTTTTCTATTTTTTTGCGGGGTGTTATGTTATATTAAAACTATTGATGGGCCCTTAGAGGCCGTGTACGCATAGTCGTACTTAGTATGGTTCCTGACCATGGAATCATACATTTTAGTAGTTTGTTCATGCAGGCTACGACTGCAACCTTATCCTTTTTGGGGATGGGTTGCTTTTTTAATTTGTAGTAATAATCCACGATATGGTTCGGGGCAGCTTTCTGTTGGCGAACCATGTTTCGTACGCAAAAAAACAATATTTTCCTTCCTTTCGGATTGCCGCGTTTATTGATGTGGTCCTTGCCAATATAGTTTCCTGATTGGTACCTACGGATATCAATGCCCACAAAAGCGTTCAGTTGGTTGGACGTTTCGAATCGTCGAATGTCCCCCAGTTCCCCGATTAATAAGGCCGAGGACAGCTCACCGATTCCTGGGATTGTGAGGTATAAATCGTGTTCCGGTAGTTCCCACGCCATTGCTATCATCTGGCTTTTGAGTGCCTCCTTTTGAGGAGCAGGTCTTGGAGCCTTTCCGCATAGTAGCTCGTTTTTTGACAGTGAACACTGTTTTCAGCAATGGCTGGATAAGCCTCCTGTGCCAGAGCGGTTAATTCTTCCGCCTTCTTGCGGGCCCGGTTTTCGGAGATGTTCTTCCTGGTTGATTTGATGAGCAAGTTTTTGATTTTAGTCGGTGTGGGCCGCAAGACCAGGTCGGGGTGCGGGAACAGACTGATCACGGTGAGGGCGTAGAGGTTGATTTGGTTCGAAAAGAACTGTTCCAACTCTGGAAATACCAGCTGGAGACAGTTGTGCAAGTGCATGCGCGTGCGTTTGATTTCTTCCTCCACCTCTTGGTAGAAGCGGGATAAATCGCGCAGGTCTTGATAGATATCTTCCTGTACCACCTTCGGTATCCGTCTTTTCCCGGCATGGGTTTGCGCCAGCTTGTGGGCATCCTGTTTGTCGGTCTTCCAACTTCTCAGCGTATCTTCTTCCAGTTGTTTTTTTGCTTGAAGCGGGTTCAGCAGGGTATAGGACAAGCCGTTTTTTTGGCAGAAGGCTTCCACAGGCCGGGAATAGACGCCCGTGGCCTCGAAAACTACTTCCGGAGCTTGCGGCAGAATCTGTATTTCATTCAACAGACCAGCAAAACCTGTTCTCGTGTGTGTAACGTTGCCCTCCCATAGGCACATAGTGCCTTCATAGATGACGGCATAGCTTTTCTTCATGGAAACGTCTAGTGCGACTACAAACATCACTTTCTCCTCACTTTCTCGTTTGGTTTGAAAGACCCTCACTGATTCATTCCGATTCCCATTTCCTTTACACGGACTCGAAGTCCAACATACTTAAACCTGATTCTGAAATGACAGTGAAGGAGCTCTGTTTATGTTTCGGACTCTGGGTCCTAGGGGCTACGGTCGAGCTTCCTTTCACCACTACTATATTCCAAAAAAAGAAAATAGTAGGTAGAATCCCCCGTCGGGGTTTCTACCTACTAATCTTATTATGTTTATTATCTTCTAACTTTCAGCAGAGCGCGGCTGATGATCGGCGCCAATATAGCAGAGGCGATTGCTTCTGCGACACCATTTGTTGCTACGACAACTGCTAAGGCAGCCATCAAATTAGATGGATCAACTTCCAAGGCTGCTGAGTATTCACTTCCATAGAGCAAAGCAATAAATCCCAGCACAAGAACGGTATTCGTAAGAGAACCTGCAACGGCACCAACAATCATACCCGTTTTTTCCTTGTTTCTTTTTCGGAAAGCTTGGTAAACGAGTCCTGCACTTAAACCAATCAAAATACGGGGCACAAGAGAAATCAGCGGATTAGTAAATAAAAGAAAATCAAGAGGAGTAGCCGGTAACGTATATGCCTTAATCAAACGCACGATTCCCCATACGCCTCCCACAATCAATCCTTCTTTTGTTCCTAATACAAAAGTTGCCACGATAACCGTGATTTGGATAATCGTTGGGTTCAAAGGCGGAATAGGAATGTTTCCTAAAAAAGGCACGAAATTTTGAATAATAATAATAGCCGTTAAGATACCTAGAATTGCAATTCGATAGGTTTTATTTTTAGAATCTTTCATAATCAGTTCTCCTTCTAAGGGTACTCTAATTTAGTAAGTATCATTTTAGCAGATATTTGCATAGAAAGCACTGTTTACTAGTTTTTTTGAATTTGCCCAAAATTTATAACAACACTTTATATACCAAAAGCTCGAGGAATTCACATGTGGAAAACATGGAAGCCTCGAGCTTTTTGACTGTCCACAGCAAAAATCTGTGGACAAAATGCACCCTGTTGCGTGTTATAATTGATTCACCACAAAACAAAAAAACAGAACAGGAACTGAGGTTATTTTACCATGAATTCTACAGAAATCTACCAAACAAAACGAAATATATTTACTTATGCGGATAAGTTGACCAAAGGTCTCCCAAAACCAAGAAAGAAATTCTACAGCGATATTTTATTTGGGATGTCTAAATCTCAAAGTACGTTGTTATCAAACATCGCTCGTTCATTGGAGGAGGACATTGATTTGATCTACACCATCAAACGGTTATCCCGCAATGGGTTTGAGAGCGACGATTTGAACCAGGTCCATCAAAACTATTTACATACCGTCAAAACAGCGATCCCGGATGATCCTTTAATCATTGTGGACGAATCCGATATCATTAAGCCGTATGCCGAGAAAATGGAACATTTGTCCCTCGTGCGGGACGGCTCCAAAAATGTCATTGAAAAAGGGTATACCACCATCAATTTCTCGATGGCTACCCCGAAAACGAAACACCCCATCCCACTCTATAATCATCTCTATTCTTCTCGGGAAGAACTCTTCCAGAGCCAGAATTTCGAAATAGCTAAAGGCTTTAATACCGTCCATTCTTTTCTGGGAGGAAAGAAAGCCACTTTTGTCATGGACCGAGGGTATGACAGTAACGCGATGTTCCAGTATGTGCACAACATCGGTCATTTCTTCGTGACCCGATTGATGGACACGCGGTACCTGCTTCACCGAAATCGACGGATAAAGGTGCCTGACCTAGCGAAACGCCGCAAAGGAAAAATCAATTTCAGAACCGAAATCCAGGGAAAAGAGTATAACCTGAAGGTTAGCCATATAAAGGTCGAACTGCCGGTCTTAAAAGGCACGCCCCTCAATATGATTGTTGTTTATGGCTACGGTGAAAAACCGATGAAGCTGTTAACCAACCATGCCGTCAAAAGCAAGGAGGATGTCCTTCGCATTCTGAAAGGCTACATCACCCGTTGGCGAATTGAAGAGCTGTTCCGCGTCCAAAAAGAAGAATTTCATTTGGAGAAAACCCGAACGATGACGTTAAGCTCGATGCGAATCTTGTATACCATCATGAACTGCATCATTGGTCATTATTCCCTTTCCATCGAAAAAAACACCTGCCACACACAGGTCGTCCTTGCACGTGCCCGCCCCTCCAATGCGTTGGCAAAAATAAAGTTCTATCTTTATCGATTCATCCGAGGGGTCAGCAAGATTCTTTCCTATGATACCGCAGGTATCAAATACTTCCATCGGATTGAACAGCGATCAAGTCAACTGTCTTTGTAGTGAATGGCGAACTTAACTATTTTTTTAACGCGCTGAAAAGGGCGTTCTATTTGTGTGTCTTCTTACAGTGTTTCAAAGAAATTCATACCAGTGTTCCATTGCCTTCCTCCTACATGCTCGATTTAGAGGCTGCCCTGACGTAAAAAGGGCAAATTCAAATTACTAGTTTTAGATGTAATTAATTTGTATTTGCGTTAAAATATAATTAGTTTGAATAGTAAGTTAGCTGGTTTAAAAAGGAGAGGAATCACATGATGGAAGAATTAAAAAAGATTTTCTTAGCTGGTGTTGGTCTGACCTCTACCTCTGTTGAAAAAGCAGAGAAACTAATTAACGAAATGGTCGAAAAAGGCCGGGTAACCGTTCAAGAAGGAAAAGAATTACAAAGTGAGTTGACGAGAAAAATAGCAGACAAACGTCCGATTCAAAAAGCGGAAATGGATGAAATGGACTATGCAACGAAAGCAGAAGTAGCGGTCTTAGAAGAAAAATTAGATGAATTAAATAAAAAATTAGATTTATTACTGAAAAAATAGTGCAGAAATGGGTAAGGGGAGAATGCTATGGCAGACGATAAACGATTACGAGAAATTGTGCGCGTATTATCTTCGTATGGACTACGGTTCGTTTACCATCACAAGATTCAAAACAAACCAGATGCTGTGGAAATTGATGCGGTAAACTTACGCCGTGCTTTTGAAAAGTTAGGACCGAGCTTTATTAAAATCGGTCAAATTTTATCGACTCGTCTGGATATTCTCCCAAAACCTTTTGTTGACGAATTGTCTCTTTTACAAGACAGGGCACCGGAATTTCCTTTTTCTGAAGTTGAGCGTATTTTTTTTGAAGAAACAGCTTTGTCTTTAGGAGAAGTCTTTTTAACTATTGACGAAAAGCCACTTGCAAGTGCGTCTGTTGCTCAAGTGCACAAAGGAACTTTGAGAACCGGAGAAGAAGTAATCTTGAAAGTGCAGCGTCCTGTTATTGATGAGTTATTGATTCGTGATTTGGATATTTTAATTCGTTTAAGCGAATGGATGCCGCCGGGAATCATTGACGTGATAGATCCTAAAGAAGCTCTTGAACAAGTAAAGGAAAATACGCTTGTGGAACTGGATTTTCGTAATGAAGCAAATATGTTGGTTGAGTTTCAAGAATTGAATAAAAATGTTGCTTGTGTGAGTGTTCCAAAAGTATACAAAGGACTCACAAAAAGACGGATACTGGTAGAGGAATACATCGAAGGCACGAAGATTACAAATCAAGAAGAGTTAGAATTGCTTGGTTATGACATGGAAGATATTAGTCAGAAGCTGATGATGTCCTATTTGAAACAAATTTTTAAAGATGGTTTTTTTCATGGAGACCCTCATCCAGGGAATTTTTTGATTAAAGATAGTAAAATTTATTTTATTGATTTTGGAATCATGGGAAGACTTTCAGATGAAAGAAGAAGGTCTTTGAACCAATTAATCGAAAGTTTAGCTAGTAAGGACATTGATTTAATGGTGAAAGTTTGTTTAGATTTAGCAACACCACGAAACCCGTTAGACAAACGTGTTCTTTATGATGATCTGGAGCATATGTTTGATGTTTACCTTAGTACCGATATGAAGAATGTTCGAATGACAGAGTTTATTACGGATTTTATTCGCATGTTCAAAAGGCACAACTTGATCATTCCAAGTGAATTAACGATTCTAGCAAAAGCACTTTCGATTCTGGAGGGTGTTTTCCAAGATTTATCGCCTGATTTGAATTTAATTCGAATCGCAAAAGATTATTTGCGCGAGAGTATGACTTTAGGAACCTTGATGGAGAGAATAAATAAAGAAAAGTTAGCTCTGCAGGGGTATGCTTTCTTAAAAGATGCCAGCGAGCTCCCCAACAACCTGACAAAGCTGCTAAAACAAATTGTTAGTGGACGTCTACGATTGAATATTGATATGGATAATCTAGACGAGAAGTGGTCAGATTTAAAGAAAATGTCAAATCGAGTGGTTATGTCGCTCATCATTGTGGGCTTATTATTGTCTTCTGCAATTATGACAGGGACAGAAAGCGGACAGTATTTAGGGCAAGCAGGGTTTATTGTTTCTGGATTATTTGGTATTTGGTTACTAATATCGATTTATCGTTCGGGAAACTTATAGCTAAACAGGATTAAAATGAGAAAAAGATTAAAAAATATCCGAGTAAGTTGAAAAAAAGAGTCATCTATTTTATTATAAATAGGTCCGAAATTTCTAGGACTTTTGGAGGGGTAGCGAAGTGGCTAAACGCGGCGGACTGTAAATCCGCTCCTTCGGGTTCGGCAGTTCGAATCTGCCCCCCTCCATTTCAGCTTTTGGGGTATAGCCAAGCGGTAAGGCAACGGACTTTGACTCCGTCATTCGTTGGTTCGAATCCAGCTACCCCAGTAAAAAAGAGAGCGTTTCTGAAAGGAAGAAACGTCTAAGAAGCACCAAGTCAGGAGATATCCTGGCTTTTTTTGTATGGATGTCTTTTTGCATACTTGTATTGTGCTGAGTACAAAAAAATATATTTATCAAGAAAACCCCTCGAATTGTAATAAAAAATTGGCAAATTAGGAATAATCTCCGTACACGCATTGTGAAACATTCGTGAATCAGGTACTATATTTTAAGTAAAGAAAAACAGAAAATGGAGGCTATTATGAAGAATATTTTAATGGTTAAAGCAAACGATCGCCCGGCAGCAGAGAGTATTTCTAGCCGCATGTTCGAAACATTCTTTGAGGAAGTAAAAGATAATGCTAATTTGAATGTAAATGTATATGACATCTATAAGGAGGATATGCCTTATATCGGGCAAGATCTATTCGGAGCATTTGGAAAAATGGCAGCAAATGAAGAGCTGAATGAAGCAGAACAAAGAGTAATTGCTGCAAACCAAAAAGCACGCGATGCTTTTAGCGAAGCAGATGTAGTAGTCATTGCATTCCCGTTATGGAATCTAACAATTCCTGCTAAATTACAAACATTTATTGACTATATTTTTGCTTCTGGGTATGCATTTAAATATGATGAAACAGGAAAAATGATTGCTTTATTACCTGATAAAAAAATCATTCTACTAAATGCTCGCGGCGGAGTGTATTCAACTATTGAAACACAAGCAATGGAGATGAGCGTAAATTATTTGCGTAATGTATTTGTTGGTATTTTCCAAAATGAAATCATCGATGAAATTATTATTGAAGGACACAACAAAGCACCTGAACAAGCGGAAACCATTATACAAGAAGGACTAGAAAAAGTAAGACAATCGGCAAAAAGACTATAGAATTAGGAAAAAAGGGGGCGGGAAAAATTCCCGGTCCCTCTCTAGTATTAACGAATAATAGTGGTGTAAACGCGCTCAAAAAGGCAGATCCGATATCCACTTCACGAATCATGCGCAGATGGACGAAGACCATCCGCGCATGATTCGTTCCAGTGATTCGGATCTAAACGCCTTTTTTCCCACTCTCTTTTTTATCTCGATAAATTTAAATAGTATTGTGCCCAAGTTGCTTTCTTGTAAGGCTCGGAGTAGAAAGCAGCAAGTCCAAAAGTAAAAGCAGCTAATATATCCCATAAGATAAATGATAAATCTAATACAAACAATTCCCATTTATAACCTTCTGTCAGGTCTTGACTGACCGCAATGGCATCTGAGATCGAAATTTCTTCATCCTCTGCTAATATGTATGGAACAAATGAATAAGCATAAGATTTCATAATACCTGGAATAATTAATAAAATTCCCCATAACGCAGCATAAAGATTAATCAAGAAGATAGCACAGATTTCTTTCAACCATTGGCGGTTCCAAAATAGACTGCTTTTTATATCTTCAAATGTATGTAACGATAAATCGATTGCAACTCGTGCTAAACCTACCGAAAAAACTAACTCCAATATGTGAAGCCAACGGAAGTGAACTTGATGCCCGAAGTCATTGCTTGTTTGTTGGTAAGAAATGAAAATTGAAATAATTGCTACAATGAGCCAAGGTAAGTAATTTATTCGAATGTTTTCTCGAGCAATGCTTTTAAAATGTTTACGGTTCATTTTTTTGCTCCTCTCTATTGCCAATCTATTTTATCACTATCGTAACAAACTAATAGTGATGTTGCTATCTAAAATTTCTTTGAAAAACTCTCTATATTTTGGGAGAAAGGATGAGCTTTGATATAATTGAATTATCATGAATAAGAAAAGAGGAACGAAAGATGTCAATGTTTGATCGATTAACAGGCAATGCTGGTAAGGTTGACAATGAAAATGCACTAAAAGTTGTTGAGGGACTGTTAACCTCAACAGAAGAAATCGTATCTACATATAAGTTAATTCGTGACTATATTATTTTTACGAATAAACGGCTGATTCTTATCGATATTCAAGGTATAGGAACAAAAAAAGAAATTCAAAGTGTGCCTTATCGCTCTATTAGCCGTTTTACAATTGAAACGGCTGGAACTGGGGATATAGATTCAGAGATTGACTTATATATTTCCAATTCACAAGATCCGGTTGTGAGCCTTGAGCTTGGCCGCAATCGCGACAACATACACGCGATTGCACGTACGTTGGCAGAAGAAATACTGGGTTAATAAGGCGGCGAATGAGTCATAGCTGTGAGTGACTCGTTCGCTTTTTTCGTTTTATAAAACCAAATAAGTGTATGTTTGTTACTGATATATTAATAAAGTATTAATAAAGTTACTATCTGAAACTTTCTCGTAGATATTGAAACATCTGAAAGAACCCTTATGATATAATATACTGGACAAAACTTGAAGGGGGTGGCTATGTGAAATGAGTTTTGATTTAGAAAATTTAATCAGCTGGCGGAACGCTGCGAATCTATTAGATATTGTGTTGGTTTGGTATCTGGTCTATAAATTAATTTTCATTTTAAAAGGAACACGTGCGATTCAATTGCTGCAAGGAGTATTGATTGTTGTTTTGATGAAGCTGATTGCGGTATTTTTGCAATTAGGGACTATTGATTGGATTATCAATCAAGTTGTTCGATGGGGAGTGGTAGCTGTTATTATCATCTTCCAGCCAGAAATTCGTCGCGGACTAGAGCATCTAGGAAAAGCAGGCTTCCGTAATCGTTCAAAAACACTTATGCGAACAGGCGAAATGTTTGTACAAGAAATTGACAAAGCGATCCAGTACATGGCCCGACGAAAAATTGGAGCACTTATTTCTGTAGAACTTAACGATTCATTAGAAGAATATGCCCGTACTGGGATAGCAGTAAACGGAAGTATATCAAATCAGTTACTCATTAATATTTTCATTCCAAATACACCATTGCATGATGGAGCCGTTATTATTCAAGATTTTAAAATTACGTCAGCAGCTAGTTACTTACCGCTGTCTGAGAATCCACTTATTTCAAAAGACTTAGGGACCCGGCATCGAGCAGCAATTGGACTGAGCGAGGTGACGGATGCTGTTACCATCATCGTATCTGAAGAAACAGGTGGAGTTAGTATTGCCCATCAAAACAAGTTGCATCGGGATATGAGCCGAGAAGACTTTGTTGCTTATTTGACAGAACAATTTGTTATTGAGGAAGAAGATGACGATGAAGACAACAAACCGAATTTACTCCAGGAATTTTTCGATAATCTGAAGTGGGGGAATTCAGAATGAATAAAAAAAAGCAAAACCTATTTGAAAATCGTTGGTTTATTCGAATCATTTCATTACTTGCCTCAATCCTCTTATTCAGTTATGTTTTTTCTGAGAACTATGGACTGACGACAACGAATCGGAATAACGCGATTAGTACAACGCGAAATGAAACTATTTCAAATCTTCCAATTCAAGTAAACATGGACACAGATCGCTATTTTATTTCTGGTTTGCCGGAGACAGTTGTTTTAAGTTTATCTGGACCGGAAAGTGTTATTGTACAAACTCTTTCTGCAAATGATTTTTCGATTGTTACAGAGGACTTGAATCTATTAGGTTCTGGCAGGCATACAATTGAAATAAAAGTGGTAAATTTATCAGATGAATTGAATTATCAGATAACTCCTTCACGAGTAAATGTAGAAATTGAAGAGAAAGTTTCGATAGAGAGTCCCGTTGAAGTATCATTTGATACATCACTCGTAGATGAAGAATATGTTTCGGGGGAAGCTGTTTTAAACGATGATACGGTTATCGTAACAGGTCCTTCTTCGACAATTGATCGAATCGAACGGATTTATGTAAAAGTTCCTACCGATATAAACTTGACAAGTGATGTTGATATAACTACTGTTGTTCAAGTAGAGGATGGAAATGGCAACAAGTTAAATGTTTCTGTTGAGCCACAAGAAATTGATGTAAAAATCCCCATAGAACCATATCAGAAAAAAGTTCCGTTGAAAGTCACGCAGACAGGAACTCCTGCATCAGGGCGGACATACGAATTAAGCGTTATTGGGGATGGAGAAGTAGATTTAATCGGTAATCGAAATTTGTTAGCAGAGGTGGATGAAGTACCGATCGAAATAGATATCAGCAATATTCGTACGGATACAGTTGTTACCGTACCGATCACATCGCCGCTTCCAACTGTTACCGTTTCACCGATTGAGGTTCAAGTAAATGTAAAAGTAGAAACCACGCAGACAGAATCTGCAGCGAATCGATCATCAACGAGTGTTCAAACCATCAATAAAAAAGAAGAAGACGATTGATAATCATAGCTAATAAGAAACTACGATACTATTTGAAATAAAGGAGATTATAAAGAATGGGTAAGTATTTTGGAACTGATGGAGTAAGAGGACAGGCAAATAGTGAACTTACGCCTGAATTGGCATTTAAATTAGGACGTTATGGCGGACATGTTTTAAAAGAACATGCACCAGAGATTGAAAAGCCTCTTGTGTTAGTAGCTCGTGATACACGTATTTCTGGACAATTATTAGAGCACGCACTTGTTGCGGGTCTGCTTTCAGTTGGGATTGAAGTGTTGCAGTTAGGTGTTATCACAACTCCTGGGGTAGCGTATTTAACACGCATCCAAGGGGCAGTAGCAGGAGTCATGATTTCAGCTTCTCATAATCCGGCAGAGGATAACGGAATAAAATTCTTCGGTGCAGACGGCTTTAAATTATCTGACGATCAAGAATTGGAAATTGAAGCATACTTGGATCAAGAAGAAGACAATCTTCCGCGTCCTTCCTCAGACGGCCTAGGAACAGTTGATGAATATAACGAAGGAATTCTTAAATATATTCAATATTTACAAACAACAATTTCAAATGATCTTTCTGGTCTAACAGTTTGTTTAGATGGAGCGAATGGAGCAGCTTCACCAATTGTGAACCGATTGTTTGCGGATTTGGAAACAGATTTTTATACAATGGGTACAAAACCGAATGGCATTAATATCAATGATGGTGTAGGATCCACTCATCCAGAACAATTGCAGGAATTTGTTCGTGAAAAAGGGGCAGACATCGGGGTTGCTTTTGATGGCGACGGAGATCGTTGTATCGCTGTAGATGAAAACGGAGAAATCGTAGATGGAGACAAAATTATGTACATCTGCGGTAAATACTTAAAATCAAAGAGTGAGCTGAATAAAAATACAATTGTATCAACTGTAATGAGTAACCTTGGTTTCCACAAGGCTGTGGAAGCAGAAGATATGGTTGCACTAAAGACACAAGTTGGAGACCGTTATGTTGTTGAAGAAATGCGTAAAAATGGCTATAACTTTGGTGGGGAGCAATCTGGACATGTTGTATTTTTAGATTACAACACAACAGGAGATGGCTTGCTGACTGCGATTCAATTGATGCATGTGATGAAAGCAACCGGTAAAAAATTATCTGAACTTGCTTCAGAAGTTACCATTTATCCTCAAGAGCTGGTGAACATACGTGTAACAAATAAAAACGGTGTAATGGATATTCCAGCAGTAAAAGAAGTGATTGAACAAGTAGAAGCCGATATGGGTGGAAATGGACGAATTCTAGTAAGACCAAGCGGAACAGAGCCATTACTACGTATCATGGCAGAAGCTGAAACAGACGAAAAAACACATGAATATGTAACACGTATCGCGGATGTTGTTCGTAGTGAAATTGGAATAGATTAATCTAGATATGTAAAAGCTAGACAGTAACTTTTAAAGGTTATTGCCTAGCTTTTTTTAGATCCAGTATCGATTAACAATCAGTTACTCAGCCAACCACCATCGACTGGTAAGACATGTCCTGTTACATAATCTGAAGCATGACTTGCTAAAAAGACAACGGTTCCCATCAAATCAATTGGATCTGCCCAACGTCCTGCCGGAATACGTGAAGTAATCTCGTCTTTTCTTTCATCATCTTCAAGAATCGGTTCAGTATTTTCTGTACGAACATAGCCAGGCGCAATGGCATTCACTTGGACATTGTGCTCACTAAGTTCATTTGCAAAAGCTTTGGTTAAGCCGACAACGCCATGCTTGCTTGCTGCATAAGGAGGTACAAATTTTCCGCCTTGGAAAGATAACATTGAAGCAACATTAATAATTTTCCCGCTTTTTTGTACTGCGAAATATTTTGCAGCTTCTTGACTCAGTTTAAAGACTGAATTAAGGTTTACATCCATGACATCGTTCCAATCTTTCTCACTGTATTCCAAAAGAGGTGTGCGCCGAATCGTTCCTGCATTATTTACTAGAATATCGATATGACCAAATGCTTTAATCGCACCATCAACAATTCTTTTTTCTGCTTCCTTTTCGGTCAAGTCGATTCGCAAAAATTCAATCTTACATCCGCAAGCTTCCACCATTTCAATGGTTTCTTCCAATTCACCTGAACGAGCTGTCGCAAAGATATCTGCTCCTGCTTTTGTAAGTGCCAGCACATAACCTTGACCAATTCCTTTGTTCCCGCCTGTTACAATCGCTACTTTTCCTTTTAAATTAAAAAATTCCATCGAGAAATCTTGAATATCCACACTATTTCCTCCTTACTTATTGCTGGTACATCTGTATCGTCCCCTTTATGCCAACTATATCAAAAAAATAGAGAATAAGTGAGGAAAAAGTCTTTTCAGAATAAAAATAGGATTTGACTCCTGAAATTAAAACCGCTATCATTAAGTAAAATGTTTTACTTAGATAACAGAAGTAGGTGAGGAAATGGCGACTATTCACGACGTTGCTAAAGATTCCGGTTATTCAATCGCAACTGTTTCCCGCGTATTAAATAACGATCCGAGTCTTTCAGTAACAGAAGAAACAAGAAGTAAAATTCATGATTCGGCATTAAAAGTAGGATATCAAAAAAAAGTTTTGAAACCATTAATAAAAAATGTTGCTTTTTTATACTGGATAACAGAAAAAGATGAATTAAAAGATGTTTATTTTCGTGGCATGCGATTAGAACTTGAGAAGCAGGCACTAGAGAATAATATTGAATTAAAGATGTATACAATGGAAGAGGGAATCGAGAAAGTTCCTACCACGATTCGTGGATTTATAGCAGTTGGAGCGTTCACTAAAAAAGAATTAACCCATCTTCATACAATTACTGAAAATGGTGTTTTTCTGGATACATCACCAGATTCTATTTACTACGATTCCGTTCGGCCTGATTTAGATGAGATGACTGAGACAGCCATTAATTTCTTTACATCAAAAGGACACAAAAACATTGGTTTCATCGGTGGAACGTTCCACGACCGAAATGACGATACAGAGAAAATGGACTTTCGTGAGAGGCAATTTCGCTTTTATATGAATGAAATTGGTTTACTAAAAGAAGAATATATTTTTGTTCAAAGAGGCTTTTCTTTTAATACGGGGATTGAATTGATGGAGAAGGCAATCAATACGCTAGGCGATCAATTGCCATCAGCCTTCTTTATCGCCGCAGATCCGATTGCAATTGGCTGCTTACAAGTATTAAATGAGAAAGGTATTCTTATCCCGAATCAAGTCAGTATCATTAGCATCAACAACTTGAACATGACGAAGTATTTATCACCACCACTTACAACATTTGATATTGACATGAAAGAAATGGTGAAAAATGGCATACAAATGCTAAAAGAACAGATTCTGGAAAATCGAAAAGTTCGCAAGAAGCTATTTATTGAAGCAGAACTGATTAAGCGGAAGACAACAGAAGAATAAAGTTATAAATAAGAGAGTTTCAGCGCATTTATTGTTTGCTGAGACTCTTTTTTTAACGGTTAGTAAAATATTTTATCTAAAAGAGTTAAATGTATTATTTACTTTTACTATTTTCAGTGATATACTTCTTTTATAAAACGTTTTCAAAAGGTAGGAAAGTAGGAAAGTAGGAAAGTAGAAAAGGAGAATGAACATGGTTAATAAGAAAAAAATATTCAGTGTATTTGGCGGTATCGCTCTTACTTTAGCATTGACAGCGTGTGGTCCTGGAGAAAGTGATGCAAGTGATGCCGATCAAACTGCTAATGAAGGGACTACAAAATTAGTAGTTTGGGAAGATATAGACAAATCTATCGGAATTGAAGAAGCAGTAAAAAAATTCGAAGAACTACATAATGTAAGCGTTGAAGTGATTGAAAAGGAATACGCCAATCAAATTGAAGACTTACGTTTGGATGGACCTGGTGGAACTGGTCCGGATGTTTTAACGATTCCAGCAGACCAAATTGGAACTGCTGTGACAGAAGGGTTGCTTCGTGAACTGCAAGTGGATGAGTCAGTAACATCTATTTATTCTGAAGCTTCTATGCAGTCTCAACAGGTAGATGGAAAAGTTTATGGTTTACCAAAAGCAGTTGAAACAACAGTTCTTTACTATAATAAAGATATTATTGCTGAAGAGGATTTACCTGAAACGTTAGACGAATGGTTCGCCTATTCACAAGAAGTAACAGATGGAACGAACTTTGGTTTTCTAGCTTTGTGGGATCAGATTTATTATGCAAACAGCGTGTTCTCAGGCTACGGCAGTTATGTTTTTGGTCAAGATGCTGATGGTAATTATGATGTAACGGATATTGGTTTAAACAATGCTGGAGCAGTTGAAGCTGCAGAAACCATCCAAAAATTCTACTCAGAGGGTGTTTTTCCATCTGGAATTATCGGTGAACAGGGCATCAATGTTTTAGACTCTCTATTCCTTGAAGGGAAAGCAGCAGCTATTGTTTCGGGACCTTGGAACGTAGAGCCATTTACTTCAGCGGGAGTAAACTTTGGTGTTAAAACTTTACCAACGCTACCTAACGGCGAGCCAATGAGTTCGTTTATCGGAGTGAAATCATACAATGTTAGTTCATATTCAAAAAATGCTGAACTAGCTCAAGAATTTGTTGAATTTATCTCCAATGAGGACAACTCACGTAGCCGTTATGAATTAACTCAGGAAGTTCCAGCTGTAACATCTCTAGCAGACGATCCAGTTATTGTGGAAAATGAAGTAGCTCAAGCTGTTGCGGAACAATCCATTGTTTCTGTTTTAACACCAAACGTCCCAGAAATGAATGAGGTTTGGTTGCCAGTCGACTCTGCTCTACAAACAATTGCAACGGGACAAGCTGATCCACAAACTGCATTAGACCAAGCAGTGGAACAAATTAAAGGACAAATTGAAGCGAACCACGGCGGCCAGTAGCGAGCTGACCGGTAAAAAAATAGGTGTCAACTGATAAAGCAGTTGGCACCTTTTCAATAAAAAGCTACACAGCTACAGGAGGATAGTATCATGCAACATAGACAAAAAGCAGCACTCTTATCAATTATTCCTGGAATTGGACAATTTTATAACAAGCAAAAGGCAAAAGGTTTGCTATTTTTAGGATTATTTATTGCTTTTTTTATTGTTTTTGCAGATTTATTGAACATGGGATTATGGGGAATTGTGACATTAGGGACAGAGGTTCCGCGTGATAATTCTGTATTCTTATTAGCAGAAGGTATTATTGCGATTCTCGTTATTGCATTTGGAATCGGCTTTTATTACTTAAATATTAAAGATGCTTATCGTAATGGTGAAAAAAGAGACAAAGGTATGGCCTTAGATACTTTAAAAGATCGATACCACAACTTGATTGAACAAGGTTATCCTTACCTTATTAGTGGACCATCACTGTTATTGTTAATATTTTCAGTTGTCTTTCCAATTTTATTCAGTTTTTCATTAGCATTTACTAACTATGACCTTTATCATTCTCCGCCGGCCAACTTGTTTAGCTGGGTTGGTTTGGAGACTTTCGGAAAAATATTTACAGTTGATATTTGGCGCTCAACCTTTTTCGATGTATTAGGTTGGACAGTCATTTGGACGTTAATTGCTTCAACCTTACAAGTTGGTTTAGGTATTTTTCTAGCAGTTCTAGTTGACCAAAAAGACATAAAATTCAAGCGTGTTATTCGAACGATCCTTGTGTTACCTTGGGCGGTTCCTGGTTTTGTTACGATTTTGATTTTTGCAGGTTTGTTTAACGACAGTTTTGGTGCGATTAATAATGATATTCTTAGTTTCATTGGAATGAGTCCCATACCTTGGATGACCAATGCTAGTTGGACACGAATTGCTTTGCTATTAATGCAAGGCTGGTTAGGTTTCCCTTATGTCTTTATTGTAACGACTGGAGTCTTGCAGTCGATACCTGAAGATTTATATGAAGCTGCAACCATTGATGGAGCGACCGCTCTTGATAAGTTCCGTCGTATCACTTTTCCATTGATTCTGACGGCTATGGCACCAATTATTATTACTCAGTACACCTTTAACTTTAATAACTTTAATATTATTTATCTCTTCAACGGCGGTGGACCTGCTGTTCCAGGCTCAACGGCTGGCGGAACCGATATCTTGGTTTCTTGGATTTACAAATTAACCATGCAATCCAGCCAATACTCATTAGCAGCAGCTTTGACTATACTGCTTTCCGTATTCGTTATCGGAATTGCACTATGGCAGTTTAGAAGAACAAATTCGTTTAAAGGAAGTGATTCATAATGGTCACGTCAAAGAAAAGTCGGTTTACCCGCTTATTTGTTACTTATCTTATTTTGATTATTGTTATGATAGCGATTATCTACCCACTGCTTTGGACAGTCGGTGCAAGTTTTAATCCGGGGAATAGTTTAGTTAGTACAACTATGTTTCCAGAAAACCCAACATTCGAGCATTATAAAGCACTATTTTCAGGTGAAGGGAACCTACAATATGTGCAATGGTATAAAAACTCTATTAAGGTCAGCATTTTTACAATGATAGGAACTTTAGTGAGCGTATCCTTTACCGCATATGCCTTTTCTCGTTTTCGTTTTAAGGGAAGAAAGAATGGGTTAACCTTATTCTTACTCTTACAAATGATTCCACAGTTTTCTGCCTTAGTAGCGCTGTATGTGCTAGCACAGATGCTTGGTATGATGAACAGTCACTGGTTGTTAATCATGTTATATATCGGTGGGCAAATTCCGATGAATACCTACTTGATGAAAGGTTATATGGATTCCATTTCGATGGAATTAGATGAGAGTGCCCGCATTGATGGAGCAAGTAATACAAGGATTTTCTTCCAAATTATTATGCCTTTATCTAGACCTATGTTAGCAGTAGTAGCTATGAATGGTTTTACAGGGCCTTTGGGAGACTTCATTCTTTCATCAACTATTTTACGATCAGCAGAATACTATACCTTGCCAATCGGTTTGTATAACTTGGTCAACCAAGTGCAAGGAGCTAGTTACACGAAATTTGCAGCAGGAGCTATCTTAATTAGTATTCCTGTAGCATTTATATTCTTATTGCTTCAAAAGAACTTTGTTTCTGGACTAACGTCTGGAGGAACAAAGGGCTAATAATGTAATTGACAGAAAGGACATTGAATAACATGGAAAAAAAGTATCAAACATCTGCTAATTTTTTACTTCACGGAGGAGACTATAACCCTGATCAATGGTTGGATTACCCAGAAGTCTTGGCGCAAGATATTGAATTGATGAAAGAAGCGAATGCCAATGCTTTTTCAATTGGTATGTTTGCTTGGGCTAGTTTAGAACCCGAAGAGGGGGTTTATAACTTCGAATGGTTGGATGACATTATTAATAATATTGCTTCAATTGGTGGTAAAGTCTTACTTTCAACACCAAGTGGTGCTCGTCCGGCATGGATGTCACAAAAATATCCGGAAGTATTGCGTGTGAATGCTAGTCGCCAAAAGTTACTGCATGGTGCTCGCCATAACCACTGTTTTTCTTCGCCAGTCTACCGCGAGAAAACTCAAAAAATCAACCGTCTGTTAGCAGAGCGCTACGGTGATAATCCAGCTATTGTTATGTGGCATGTTTCTAATGAGTACGGTGGCGAATGTCATTGTGACTACTGTCAGCAGGCATTCCGTAGTTGGTTGAAAGACCGTTATAATAATAATTTGGATGAATTGAACCATGCTTGGTGGGGACCATTTTGGAGTCATACGATTACAGATTGGACACAAATCGAATCGCCATCTCCCATTGGCGAAGACGCTGTTCATGGTATGAACTTGGACTGGAGACGTTTTGTTAGTGATCAAACGATCGATTTCTATAAAAATGAAATCGCACCCCTGAGAGAATTAACACCGGGAATTCCAATTACAACTAACTTTATGGCGGACGGCAACGACTTAATTCCATTCCAAGGTTTGGATTACAGTAAGTTTGCTAAGGAAGTTGACGTGATGAGTTGGGATGCTTATCCAGCATGGCATAATGATTGGGATACAACGGCTGACTTAGCAATGAAGGTTGCTTTTGTAGATGATCTTTATCGCTCGTTGAAAGACCAACCATTCTTATTATTAGAATCAACACCAAGCGGGGTTAACTGGCATAACGTCAATAAGGCTAAGCGTCCAGGCATGCATTATTTATCAGCCATGCAGATGCTTGCTCATGGATCAGACAGTATTATGTATTTCCAGTGGCGTAAATCACGTGGTTCATCTGAGAAATTCCACGGAGCTGTTGTCGATCACGATGGTTCGACTGATAACCGCGTCTTCCAAGATGTTAAAGAGGTTGGTCAAGCTTTGAAGGATATGCCTGCTATTGCCGGTTCGATGCGCCAATCAGAAGTAGCTTTTGTATACGATTGGGAAAACCACTGGGCGTTAGGAGATGCACAAGGATACGGCCTGCAAACAAAGCGTTACCCACAAACAGTACAAGAACATTATCGCGCTTTTTGGGAGAATGATATACCGGTTGACGTTATTACAAAAGAACAAGATTTTTCTGCCTACAAACTATTAGTCGTACCAATGCTCTACATGATGAGTGAAGAGACAATCAGTCGCCTGAAAGCATTTGTTCAAGCAGGTGGAAAACTGGTAACGACTTATATTAGTGGCATCGTGAATGAGCACGATTTAACGTATCTAGGTGGCTGGCCGAAAGACTTACAGGAAGTTTTTGGTGTCCAACCACTTGAAACAGATACATTCTATCCAAGTGATCGTAACCAATTGGCGTATCAAGGTAAGCATTATGAAATTACCGATTATGCAACGGTCCTATCTGTCGATTCTGCAGACGTATTAGCTCACTATGAAGCTGATTTCTATAAAGGCACACCAGCTGTGACGAAAAACCAATTTGGTGAAGGAACAGCTTATTATATTGGTGCTCGTATGGAGGCAGACTTCCAACGCGATTTCTATGCAGACCTGATTGAAGAATTAGAATTGAAGGCCGTTCTATCTGTTGATCATGGACGCGGCGTTTCTGTTCAATCTCGTCAAATTTCGGAAGATACTCACTATGTTTTTATTATGAATTTCACGGAAGAAGAGCAAACCATTACTGTTCAAGAATTGGTCACAGATGTTCGAACGAAAGAAGAACTATTGGGCGATATGACGTTGGCACCATACGAGGCGCGCGTTGTCGCTTATAAAGGATAAGAAATAGGAGAAGAGTAGTAAGAGGAAATCCTCTCGCTACTTTTCTTTTTTTTCATAAGATTTTCATAGATTGTTGACTAATTGACTGCATTTAGGATATAATTCACAGTGCTTCTGGAAAATAGATAAGAAAAAGGAGGATCGTTGGTTTAATAATGGATAGCGCCAGGCTCAGTAAAAACTGAGTGACGAGGATTGGGTTTATCGAAAGTTTCGGCGGGTAGCCCAAGGTTTGTGTAGTCTACAGAATGTCATTTAAAAGAGATCGCATAAGGTGCCTTCTTACAAAGATGCATTCCCACACCCAGAAGAAAAATCGAATAGAAAATGAGGTTTTTTTGTTATGTGTGGAATTGTTGGATATATCGGTCAAGGAGCCGTTCAAAATGCGTTAGTTAATGGATTAGAAAAATTAGAGTACCGTGGTTATGATTCAGCTGGGATTTATGTGGTAGATCCAGCAGGAAACGGCCATTTATTTAAAGAAAAAGGCCGTATTGCGGCTTTGTCAGAACAAGTGGATTTTGAGATTGAAGCAAGTGTGGGAATTGGTCATACACGTTGGGCAACGCATGGTGTCCCAAGTGTGGACAATGCTCACCCTCATCAATCAGCTAATAACCGGTTTACATTAGTTCATAACGGTGTCATTGAAAACTTCCGTGAGCTGAAAGAGAATTATTTATCTGATGTTCATTTGTATGGGGAAACCGATACGGAAATTGTTGTCAATGTTATTGCAGCAATGGCTGAAAAAGAAGGATTAGGGGCTAAAGAAGCCTTGCAAAAAACCTTGCAAGTTGTTAAAGGGTCTTATGCCTTTGCGATGATTGATGCAGAAGACCCAAGTGTTCTGTATGCAGCTAAAAATAAAAGCCCATTGTTGATCGGCTTAGGTGACGACTTTAATATGGTTGTCAGTGACGCCATGGCAGGTGTGCAACTAACGAACGAATATATTGAGATTCATGATGGCGAAATTGTGATGCTAACTAAAAATGAGGTTTTAATTGAAACACTCACTGGTGAAGTGATTGAGCGTGCCTCTTATCGTGCAACAGTGGATGCGTCTGATTTAGAAAAAGGAACGTACCCTTACTATATGTTGAAGGAGATTGACGAGCAGCCAGCTGTTTTACGTCATATCATTCAAGAGTACCAAGGAGAAGACAACCAATTAGAAGTGGATGAAGCGTTATTGGCTGCCATGATGGAAGCCGATCGGATTCATATTGTCGCTTGTGGAACAAGTTATCATGCGGGTTGGATTGGTAAGCATTATTTGGAAACATTGGCTAAAATACCAACGGAAGTTCACATTGCAAGTGAGTTTTCATACAATCAGCCTTTATTGACAGGCAAGCCATTCTTTATTTTTATCTCTCAATCTGGCGAAACAGCAGACAGCCGCCAAGTGTTAGTTAAAGTAAAAGAACTCGGTTACCCAGCATTAACGATTACAAATGTCCAAGGGTCAACTTTGTCGCGCGAAGCAGACCATACCTTATTACTTTATGCAGGCCCAGAAATCGCTGTAGCCTCATCAAAAGCCTATACCGCTCAAATGACTGTTATGGCGATATTAGCTGATGTGTTGGGCCGCCAAAAAGGCCACGACAGCCAGTGGGACTTAGCTCACGAATTAGGACTAGTCGCAAGAGCGATGGATACTGTCATTGATGAAAAAGCGCAATTAGAGGAACTCGCTCAAGCTTACTTTACAGATACAAGAAATGCCTTTTACATCGGACGTGGCCTTGACTACTATGTGGCAATGGAAGCAGCTCTAAAACTAAAAGAAATTTCTTATATCCAAACAGAAGGATTCGCTGCCGGCGAATTGAAGCATGGTACCATTGCCCTAATCGAAGAAGGCACACCAGTCTTAGCTTTGGTGACGCAAGCAAGTAATGCCAGCCACACTCGCGGTAATGTTGAGGAAGTACGCTCTCGCGGAGCTAATACGTGTGTGATTGCCATGGAAGGATTGGAACAAGAAGGCGACCAGTTTATCTTGCCGCATGTCCATGAAGAACTTGCACCACTTGTCGCAGTTGTCCCTACTCAATTACTAGCTTACTATGCAACCTTGCAAAGAGGCTATGACGTTGATAAGCCAAGAAACTTAGCGAAATCAGTAACCGTGGAATAAGATTTTATAATAAAATTTTATTTAAATAAAATCACTTCAATTAAAAATAAGTTGTACTATTTCACCCCTTTGGATTAAACTAATTCAAAGGGGTGTTTTTATGTTTAAAAGAAATAGAGCCTCTGAAATGATAAACGGGATTGTAGAAAGATGAAAGTCAGTTAATCTTTCAGACTATATAAACCAAATGAATAAAAAAGAATATATTGTTATTTTTAATTTTTTATAATACAAAATTGATATAATAGAGATAGATTATGCATGGCTACAGGAGGAAACAACATGGCAACAGCGAACTTAGGTTTTGAAGAAAAGTTATGGAAAATGGCAGATAAATTACGAGGATCAATGGATTCTGGTGAATATAAAAATGTGGTATTAGGCTTATTATTTTTAAAATATGTATCTGATGCCTTTGAAGAAAAATATGCGGAGTTAAAAGCAGATGAATGGGCAGACGAAGAAGACCGTGATGAATATGTTGCGGAGAATATCTTCTTTGTACCAAAAGAAGCGCGTTGGTCATTTATTAAAGACAATGCAAAGAAACCCGAAGTCGGTCAGTTAATTGATGCAGCAATGGTTGCAATTGAAAAAGAAAATCCATCATTAGTGGGCGTATTACCTAAATCCTTTGCACGCCCAGAATTAGATAAAACACGTCTTGGTGAAACAATCGACTTGTTCTCATTCAAAGTCGGTGATGAAGAGAGCCGTGAAAAAGATGTTATCGGTCGTGTTTACGAATATTTCTTAAGTAACTTTGCAAGCGCAGAAGGCAAAAATGGTGGCGAGTTCTACACACCATCTTCAGTCGTTCGCTTACTAGTTGAAATGCTAGAACCATACAAAGGCCGTGTATATGACCCTGCATGTGGCTCTGGTGGTATGTTCGTACAATCTTCTAAATTCATTAAAGAACATCAAGGTCGTATTGATAATTTATCTGTATACGGTCAAGAATCTAATCCAACAACATGGAAGCTTTGTAAGATGAACTTAGCGATCCGTGGCATTGATGGTAATATTGGGCCCCATAATGCAGATACGTTTTTAAACGATTTACATAAAGGCTTAAAAGCAGATTATATTATAGCTAATCCACCATTCAATATTAAAGATTGGGGTGGCGATAAGCTACAAGATGATGTGCGTTGGCAATACGGTATTCCTCCAGAAGGCAATGCCAACTATGCTTGGATTCAGCATATGATTTCAAAATTAGCACCAGCAGGAACAGCTGGTTTTGTATTAGCGAATGGCTCAATGTCATCTAATACAGGTGGTGAAGGCGAAATTCGTAAAAACTTAATTGAAAATGACTTAGTTGAATGTATTGTGACACTACCAGGTCAGCTATTTTATTCAACGCAAATTCCTGTATGTTTATGGTTCGTCTCGAAAAATAAAATGAAGACAGGTAAACGTGAACGAAATAATAAAATTCTCTTTATTGATGCGCGTAATTTAGGAGTTATGGCAACGCGTACTTTAAAAGAATTTAATGATGAAGATATTCAAAAAGTTGCCGATACCTTCCATGCATGGCGTGGTAAGAATGAGCAAGAATATACAGATGAATTAGGTTTTTGTAAAGAAGCAACAATTGAAGAGGTGCGTGAAAACGACCATATTTTAACACCAGGACGTTATGTAGGTTTAGCCGAACAAGAAGATGATGGTGAACCATTCGAAGAAAAAATGACCCGTTTAACAAGAGAGTTATCAGAGCAGTTTGCGCAATCGAAAGAGTTATAAGAACAGATTCGTAAAGCGTTAGGTGGTATTGGATATGGAGTTTAATAAAATTGTAAGATTAAAAGATATTGCTGAAGTTGAAATGGGACAATCACCTAAATCAGAATTTTATAATGAACAAGAGGGGACGCCATTTTTGCAAGGAACAAGAACTTTTGGATTACTATATCCTATTATTGATACTTATACAACAAAAGTAACCAAATGGGCTATGGAAGGTGATATTTTATTCAGTGTTAGAGCACCTGTAGGAAACATAAATATTGCTACCAAACCTTTATGTATCGGACGGGGATTAGCAGCTGTTCGTTCAAAAACAAATAATCAGAAATTCTTATTTTATTTATTAAAGGCTTTTAATAATTATGAAGGTCATTCGACCGGTACAATATTTAGTTCAATAAATAAAAGTACATTAGAAAATTTAGAATTCGCTATTCCAGAAGAAAACATACAAAGTTCGATAGGTGATTTCTTATGGTCAATTGATGAAAAAATCGAATTAAATAACAATATTATATCCAATCTCGAAAAACTCTCTCAAACCCTTTTCAAACAGTGGTTCATCGACTTTGAATTTCCAAATGAAGAAGGAAAACCGTACAAATCAAGTGGTGGAGAAATGGTGGAAAGTGATTTAGGGGAGATACCTAAAAAATGGTGCTCTAAAAAATTTAATAGTATTATGAAAATCTCTAGTGGTAAGCGTCCAAAGATAAAAGCGGATAATTATAGCTTTGAGAATTCAATACCGATAATAGGAGCCAGTAAAATAATGGGATATACTAGAGACACGCTATTTGACTCTCCAATATTAGTTATAGGTAGAGTAGGTACACATGGTGTAGTTCAAAAAATAGTAGATAGATGTTGGCCTTCTGATAATACTTTAGTTATTCAAAGTGAATTTTATAACTTTGTTTTTGAATTTTTAAAGGTAATTGATTATAAGTCTTTGAATCGAGGGTCAACGCAGCCATTAATAACTCAAACAGATATAAAAAATCAAACCATTATTGTTCCTGAAGATCTAACTATAATAGAAAAATTCGAAAAAATCTTAATGCCGTTATTAAATAAACAATTCTTACTATTAAAAGAAAATGAGAATTTAACTCAACTCCGTGATACACTCCTACCAAGGCTACTTTCAGGTGAAATCGAAATCCCTGATGAATTGGAGGTGTAACATATGTTTAAATACAATGAATCAGAGTTAGAAGTCGCAGCACTCGAATGGTTAGAAGAACTAGGTTATGACATTGTTGAAGGTCCAGATATTGCACCAGATGGCGACAGCCCAGAGCGCGATAGCTTTCAAGATGTTGTGTTAGTTGATCGTTTGCGTGACGCTTTGCGAAAGATAAACCCAACAATTGATACGAAAGTCATTGAAGAAGCTGTTCAAAAAATAGCAGCAAATGCTTCGCCAAATTTAATTTTAAATAATAAACAATTCCATAAACTTGCGACAGATGGGATTGAGATTCAAGTACAAGGAACAGATGGGTATAATCCGACTGTTTCTGTGTATGTATTTGATTTTGAAAATCCACAAAACAATGATTTTATGGCAGTTAACCAGTTTACGATTATTGAAGGTCAATCAAATAAACGTCCTGATGTACTTGTCTTTGTTAATGGCTTACCTGTTGTCGTGATGGAACTCAAAAATGCGACGAATGAAGATGTTGATATTTCAGATGCATACAATCAAATTCAAACATATAAACAAGCGATTCCGACATTATTCCGTTACAATGCGTTCTTAATTACGAGTGACGGTATTAATGCACGTGTAGGTTCTCTTACTGCAAATGAAGAACGCTTTATGAAGTGGCGTACGGTTGATGGCATTTCATTAGCCAGTCCAGCTGAACCTCAGCTTGAAGTCATGATTAATGGGATGTTAGAGCCTCGTCGTTTAATGGATATTATTCAAAATTTTATTTTATTCCAAACAGATGGTGAAAATACATTTAAAATCTTAGCTGCCTATCACCAATACCATGCAGTAAATAAAGCAGTTGAAAAAGCACAAATAGCAACGGCAGAAAACGGTGACCATAAGATTGGTGTTATTTGGCATACACAAGGTTCTGGTAAAAGTCTCTCCATGGTGTTTTATGCAGGTAAATTGATTAAAGCGATGAATAATCCGACTTTAGTCGTTTTAACAGACCGTAATGATTTAGATGATCAGCTGTATAAAACATTCTCAATGTCGAAGGATATTTTACGGCAGTCACCAAATCAAGCACAGTCTAGTGATTCTTTACGTGAATTATTAAATGTAGAATCAGGTGGCATCATCTTTACGACACTACAAAAATTCTCACCTGATGAAGAAGTAGGTGAAATGCCGTGTCTAACAGACCGTACAAATGTTATTGTCATGGCAGATGAAGCCCATCGTTCACAATATGGTTTTGGTGCAGCATTATCGCAAAAGAAAGAAAGCGAAGGTGAATTGAAGTATGGCTACGCAAAATATGTTCGTGATGCGTTGCCGAATGCTTCATTCATCGGATTCACCGGCACACCTGTAGAATCAACAGACCGCAATACACCAGCAGTATTTGGTGAATACATTGATGTGTATGATATGTCACAGGCAGTAGAAGATGGTGCGACAGTTAAGATTTTTTATGAGTCTCGTGTTATTCCTCTAGAGTTACCAGAGGGATTAGCAATTGATGATGACTATGAAGATATTACAGAAGACCAAGAACTATCGATAAAAGAAAAACTGAAGTCAAAATGGTCACGTTTAGAAGCAGTCGCAGGTGCAAGTTCACGTGTCGAAAAAATGGCCCAAGATTTGGTCCATCACTATGAAGAACGTGGAAAAGCAATGTTCGGTAAATCAATGATTGTTGTGATGTCCCGTCGAATTGCGATTGATTTATACAAAGAAATTATTAAACTTCGTCCAGAATGGCATTCAGATGACGATGATAAAGGTGTTATTAAAATCGTTATGACAGGCTCATCGAGTGATCCAGTCGAATGGCAGCCATTCATTGGAACAAAAAAACGCCGTGAATTTTTAGCACGTCGTATGAAAGATAACGATGATTCATTAAAAATCGTTATTGTGCGAGATATGTGGCTAACTGGATTTGATGTGCCTTCAATGAATACGATGTATATTGATAAACCGATGAAAGGCCATAACTTAATGCAAGCTATCGCACGTGTAAACCGTGTATTTAAAGATAAACCAGGCGGCTTAGTAGTTGATTACATTGGTATTGCAGATAATTTAAAACAGGCATTAAAGCAGTATACAGATAGTGACCGTGAAACAGCAGGTGTTGATACAGCTCTTGCAGTAGATGTCATGTTAGAAAAATATCAACTTATTTTAGAATTGTTATACGGTCATGATTATTCAGGCTTTAAATCCGAAAAATCGTCGCAACGTATTAAAGCAATTGTGAATACGATGGATTATGTCATCGGACTGGGTGAAGAAGAAAAGAAACGCTTTTTAGACACTGTAACGGAATTATCAAAAGCATATGCTTTATGTGCAACGACACGAGAGGCAGAGGAATTAAACGATGAAATTGGCTTTTTTAAAGCTGTCAAAGCGAGTATTGTGAAAACAATTGGTGATGGTAGTAAAAAGAAAACAGCAACACAAATGGATGCACAAATTAATCAATTAATTTCAAAGTCGGTTATCTCGGAAGATGTGATTGATATTTATAAAGAGCTTGGATTAGAGAATCCTGATATTTCGATTTTATCCGATCAATTTTTAGAAGATGTTCGAGCATTACCACAAAAGAACTTAGCAGTAGAATTACTAAATCGTTTATTGAATGGCAAAGTGAAAAATGTGCAGCGCAGTAACTTAATCAAGGCGCGCAAGTTCTCTGAAATGCTAGCTAACTCACTGAATAAATACAATAAACGAACCATTGAAACGTCAAAAGTTATCGAAGAACTAATTGAATTAGCAAAAGAAATGGACGGAGCTTATAAACGCGGAGAAGATAATGGTATGGTCAGGGAAGAAGTCGCATTCTATGACGCATTAGCTTCACATGATACAGCCGAACAAGTTTTAGGAGACGATACGTTAAAAATCATTGCTCATGAATTAACGCAGTCCATCAAAGAAAACATGAGTATTGATTGGAATTTACGTGATTCTGCACGTGCAAAAATGCGTGTGATGGTCAAACGATTACTTAAAAAACACGGTTACCCACCAGAAATCAGTAAACAAGCAATAGACACCGTAATTGAACAAGCAGAGCTGATGTCAGAGCAGTTGGCGTTGGAATTATAAAATAGTTAAGAGGATTCTAATTTGGTTTGGAATCCTCTTATTTTTTAAATTCATAGAATAGGACGGGGATAAACTTTATGTTATCTAACATTTTTTTGAGAAATGTAGCTAGCTACAATGAAGTAGGGACAAAATTTAAAGATTTAAAGAAGGTTAATTTTATTTATGGTAATAATGGAACAGGTAAATCAACTTTATCTAGAGGTTTTCTTAATATAGAAGATGTAGTCTACTCAGATTGTATTTATGAGGGAAATATAATAGGAGAAAGATTAGTTTATAATAAGAACTTTATTGATGAAAATTTTAAATCTGATAATGATATTCCAGGAATATTTACTTTAGGTAGGGATGATGTAGAGAAACAGATAGAGTTGGATGAAATTCAAAAAAATATAGAAAAAAATAAAGAGGACAAAATTAAAGCCCAAGATAATATAACTATCACTCAGGGAAAAATAGAGGAAAATCAGCAAAACTTTAACGATCTCATATGGAGTAAAAAGAGTGATAAAACAAATAGAATAAGTGCACTATATCAACATGCATTTATCGGGTTGCATGGAAGTAAACAACGCTTTTACAATGAGTACTGTAATCAAGTGGTTTCAAATGGATCTGAATTAATAAATATTGATGAGCTTTTTAAGAGTGCGGAAGTAGTATTCTCTGAAGAGCAAAGTGCATTAAGTAAAATACCGGCTTTGGAAATAAAGTATGAGTCGGGTAGTAAAATATTCAGTAAGTCGATTATCGGTAAAGAGGATTTAGAGTATGCCCACTTAGTTGAAAAACTAAATATACATACATGGGTTCATGAAGGATATAAAACTATTCAAGAGAATGATTTAGATTATTGTCCTTTTTGTAGAAGTGAGTTAAAAGAAGAAATAACTAATTACCTTACAGAATATTTTAATGAAAAATTTGAAAAAGAAATAGTAGAATTAAATAAAGAGATTATTAAATATAAAGAATATGCAGAGAATGTAATCTTATACTTAGAGGAATTACAAGCTTTAGACAATAAATATCTTGAAAAAATCATGGTAGAAAAAATTTTATTAAAAATAAAAGCTAAGAACCAAGAAAATTTAAAATATCTTTCCGAAAAAGAAAAAGCACCTTCAAATAAAATTGAATTAAAATTATTTGAACAAGAATTAGCAGAGTTAAATGAACAATTAACTATCGATAATGAAAAAATAGAAGTTCATAATAATACAGTACGGAAACTGGGGGAGGAAAAAGAAAGAATATTAAGAAATATTTGGAGAGTGTTTTTAAGTTCAACTGAAGTGGAGTATAAAAACTTTAAGAAAGAGCAAAAAAAGTTGAATGGTAGGTTAGAGGGGCTAAAAGAAGCTGTTGATACAAAGGATGAATATATCATAGAAAACCAAGAAAAGTATGAAAAAATTAAGGAAAGCATATTTGGGATTTCCTCTACAGTAATTGCGATTAATAAACAATTACATTTATACGGTTTTAAAAATTTTAAATTAAGAGCTGCAGAAGACGAGGGTAAGTACAAAATTGTTAGAGAAAATGGAGAAGATGCTAATAAAACTTTGAGTGAGGGAGAAAAAACATTCATTACTTTTCTTTATTATTACCACAGAGTTAAAAGTGTAGAAAATAAAAAACTACTTTTTATTGATGATCCAATTTCTAGTTTGGATAGCACGATATTATATATTGTTTCCACATTAGTTAAAGATTTGATTGAAAATAGTGATGAATATAAAATTGAACAATTATTTATATCAACTCATAATACTTATTTTTTTAAAGAGATAACTTACAAAGTAAATAATTGTTGTTATTTTATTATAAGAAAAAATGCAAAAGATGGTTCATATGTGAAAAGGTATGAAAAAAATCCAATTACAACTTCATATGAAGCTTTATGGAAAGAACTTATAGAACTAAAAGATTCAAGTGCAAATATCATTCAAAATGTTATGAGAAGAATTCTAGAGAACTATTTTAAATTTCTTGGTGGGATTGAATTGGATAGTCTCATAAAATACTTTGATGAAGATGAAAAAATAATTGTATCTTCATTAATTAAATGGACACATGATGGATCACATCATATACAAGAAGATTTATATATACAACAACAATCAGATATGAATGAAAAATATTTCAATATTTTTAGTGAACTTTTTATCAAAAGTGGCAATGAAGGGCATTTAAGAATGATGCTTGATAAGTGTATTACAGAAGATATTGAAAATCCGTTTAAGCTATTAGAAAAACACAGTGCATGATTTAAAAATAACATATATAAGAGGAAGATGTAGTATGGAATATTTATTTTTAGATGTAAAAGGAACACAAAACATAATAAAAGCTCTAGATGATAAAGAATTGTATAGTGATTCGTAGAAAATTCAATAGGCACTGACAACATGAAAACTTTCATTTCATCTGTTGTAAAAATATCTGGTGAGTATATAAAGGGATTAGAGTAAGGATTACTGACTTCTTGATTGTATTTATTGGTGGTTATATTTCTAAAATGTTCGGAAAAATAATGTATAACAAAGAACAACCTTTTTAGAGCCGATCCTTACCTGTAGAATTTTTTCAATTCAAAAAAAATAATTCGAATTACTTACAAAGATTAATGGTTACTTATTTAATACGGGGTTTCAATATAGTTATACAAATGATTTATATATTGATGATACAGAAGTTTTCAAAACTTTTTTAGAATATCTTAATACTTTCTCTTCTTTTCAAGAATTCAAAGCAATCAAACTTAATTCACATTCATTAGAACACTTTAAGATGCTGACAGTTGTAGCTCAAAAGAAATATGAGTAGATGGTTCGTAATGAATTCTGCGCTATTAGTATTTCAGGAAGTTTAAAAAAAGCCATAACGAGTGGTTTGGTAAGACCGTAATGGAATTTTTGAATTAAGATTGATAGTTTATAAAATGTAGGCTAAAATGTTTAATTTTAAATTGTCTAGTTTCGGATTTTGACTCAATTCTGAACAGATATATGTAAATAATCAAACTTTTTTATAAAAAGTAAATCTGCTTAACTATGAAACCCGTATGTTTTGATCGATTTTTGTTCAAAACGCGTGAGTCTCTTCTATTATAAAATCAAAGTTTGTAGCTTCCTTTTAATCAAACTTTATTCCAAACCAACATTAATGAGCATTTGAAATAAAGATACATTGCTCTAAAAAATGTATGATTTTCTCCTTTGGATATCATGTCCAAGGGAGTTTTTGACATGCTAAAGGGTATCGAATAACTTATTTACAATTTCTTGAATTCATACAACTATCTATAAGTATGAACTTTTATGGTAATTTAAAATAATAAATTCAAAGGATAGATTAAAAAGTGTATATAGCTCAAATATTGTGATAAAATTAACTCACTACAACTATAGTGGAGGTTATACAATGGAAGTTTTAGTATTTGATACAATCGAAGAAGCATCAGCCCAAGCTTTAACAATTTTCAAAGATGCTGTAGATAAGGGAGCAAAAGTATTTGGGTTAGCAACTGGCTCAACTCCAGAAAAGCTTTATGAGTTAATGGTTCAATCTGATATTGATTTTACAGAATCAACGTCAATCAATTTAGATGAATATTATGGTTTAAGTGGTGATCATCCACAAAGTTATCATTACTTTATGAAACAACGTTTATTTGATAAAAAACCATTCAAAACAAATTACTTACCTGATGGATTAAACGAAAATACGGAAGAAGAAACTGCCCGCTATAACCAGATACTTGCAGAAAATCCAATTGATTTACAACTATTAGGAATTGGAAATAATGGACATATCGGATTTAACGAACCAGGAGCAGATCTTGATGGGAAAACACAATTGGCGGATTTGGCTCCTTCCACAATAGAAGCAAATAAACGATTCTTCGATTCAGTAGAAGAAGTGCCGACAAGAGCTTATAGTATGGGAATCGCTTCTATTCTTAACTCTAAAAAAATTCTACTTCTTGCTTTTGGTGAAAGTAAAGCCGAAGCAGTGAAAAACATGATCGAAGGTCCAGTGACCAGTGAAGTACCTGCAAGTGCTCTACAAAAACATGAGAACGTAATTGTTATTTTGGATAAAGATGCAGCGAGTCTATTAAGTAAATAATCTCCATAAAATATTTTATGGTGTTGGTGGATTCATTTGATTCGCTGACACCTCTTTTTGTATATGTAAAAATAAAATAAAGAAATCAATTACAATGTGATGAGGGAAACGAAGGGAAGCTAGCAGAAATTCATTTCTTATTTAGTAATTCAAAATGGAAGTGCTACTATATAGATATTAAACAGGTTTTTAAGGAGGAAACACGAAATGTGTGCAGTAAAAGAGAGTTCTGTGTTGATAGATGGGGATATGAGGAAAGTTTGGAATGCTATAACGGACCCCCTTAAACTTACACAATGGTTTGTTCCTGATTCAACTTGGGAAATTCCTTGTTTTGAAGTTGGGGAAAAGGTAACCTTTACTTTGATGCCCAATGCTCATGATGGACTGGAAGAAAAAGAGCCAATGTCTCTAACCATTGAAAATATTATTCCTTTTATGGAATTTTCGCTTTCGGCCGATTCACAACCAAAATTTCTCTCTTTTAGACTAAAAGAAGAGAAGGGCATTCGCGTATTCATGAGTTCAGAAGGATACAATGAATCTTTAGAAAATTTAAAAGCATTTGTGGAGGGGAAAGAATTGCCTGCATTGAGGAAATAGATAGAGGATATCCCAAATGCAATTTCAGTGTCTTCTATTCGTTTTAGATAAAGGAGGTTTTCATGTAGTGAAACAAAATAAGTATGATGATAGCCATTTCTTTTCTGAATACAAAAAGATGGCTCGCTCAGTTGACGGCCTTGAAGGTGCAGGAGAATGGGCAATTTTTAAAACGTTATTGCCGGAATTCAAAAATAAAGATGTGCTTGACTTAGGATGCGGTTTCGGTTGGCATTGTCGGTATGCGCGAGAGAATCAGGCGAAATCAGTAATTGGCGTAGATATTTCCGAAAAAATGCTACAAACTGCTCAAGAAAAAACAGATGATCCGATGATCACGTATCTGAAAATACCGATTGAAGAAATTAATTTTTCAGATGCACAATTTGATGTTGTAATCAGTTCTTTAGCTTTTCATTACATTGAATCTTTTGGTGGAATTTGCGAAAAAGTAAGTCAATATTTAAAGCCAGGCGGTTCCTTTGTCTTTTCGGTGGAACATCCTATTTTTACTTCTCGTAATCAACAAGATTGGTATTATGACGAAGAAGGAAGACTACTCCATTGGCCGGTGGACCATTACCAAAGGGAAGGTATACGGGAAACAACGTTCTTAACCGAGCATGTGATGAAGTATCACCGTACCTTTTCAACCTATATAAACGATTTGATTGGCGCTGGTTTTGAAATAAATGCTGTTCGGGAATCAATGGCATCAGAAGAGATGATAAAGATCAATCCGGAAATGGAGAATGAAAATAGAAGACCGATGTTTTTAATGATTTCAGCAGAAAAGAAGACTTAACTTAATTTAGAAAAAATAGATGACACTGGAGAAAGCGAATGCTAGTAATTTACCGGTGAAAGATTTGAAGGTATCTGTCGACTTTTCGATATATGAAATAAAATAAAATGATTCAACAGAATAGGGAGGAATGAATGTGTCAAAAGAGGCATTGGTGATTGTAGATATGAGTAATGATTTTGTAGCAGATGAGGGGACCCTGACAGTAGGAAAGCCTGGGCAGGATATTGTTCCATATATCGAGGAATTGGCAACCCAATTTTTAGCGAATGGAGATATCGTTGTTGTTTCGATGGATGCCCACCAGCCAAATGATCCTCATTTTGATTTATGGCCACCGCATAACATAGAAGGAACAAAGGGACAGCAGCTTTATGGCGATTTGTATGATTGGTTTCAAGGTCACAAAGACCATGAACATCTTCTTTACCAACCTAAAGCAAACTATAATGCCTTTTTTCAAACAGAGCTTGCAGAAAAACTAAGAAAGTTGGATGTAAAAAAAGTTCATGTGGCAGGAGTGACAACGGATATTTGTGATTTTTTAACGATAGCCGGTGCAGATGCAGAAGGATTCCAGACCGTTATACATAAACGAGGTATTGCAACTTTTACGGATCTAGGAGAAATAATGGTGAATCATATGGTACGTTGTTTCCACACAGAAGTGGTTGAATAAATCGAAGTATTTTGTACAAAGATGAGTGGGACTAAAGTCATTTAGAGACGAGGTTTACTTTATAAATATTAATCCATTTACAGAAACAGACGTTCAAATGGAATTTTCCTGCTGAACATCTTCATTTTCAAAAAATAACGATGTTCAGCAGGGAAATCAGCGCTGAACATCGTTATTCTAAAAAAATAAAGACATTCAGGCTGTAAAATGAGCTTGAATGTCTTTATTTTGGATTAACAAAAGATTTACTTCTCAGTTTACAACATTTCTTTCACAAAAAAATCGGTTACCTTATCCATCGTCTCCACTTTAACTAAATGCCCTTCGTCCTCATCCATAAATTGAACATTTGATAGACCCTTGTTCTCTTTCATAAACGAAACAACATCTTCATAGGGAACCACTCGGTCTTGCTGGCCGTGCCAGAAAAGTAAGGGCCGCCCATTAATTGTATTGGGATTTAAGGAGAGGTCATACTTTGGAATCCAGCTAAGTAAATCTTTGTAATCTGCTGGGAAGTACCAGCCGAGCTGAGTAGCGTGACGGGAAATCCTATCCCGGTATTCGGTTGGTTTGGGAGAACCCATCACACAGGCTGCTGCTTTAATTTCTGGATGGTGGGTAAGCAGGGCACAAGTAGTTATTCCACCCATTGAAAGTCCTCCTACTCCAATATTTTCCCCAGCCAAATTCATCCTTTGGAAATGATTCAAGATGTAACCAAACTCCATTAAGTTTGTGTGGATACTTTGCCAAAATGTTAGGGAAGGAACTTTTGACCTGGCTTGTTTCCGCTCTCCATGGTTCATCGCATCGGGCAGGATCACCCGAAATCCTTTCCTTGCTAAGGAGCGCGCTTGAGTCAAGTTCAATTCTTTCGCTGACTGCCAACCATGATAATAAATGATTATTGGTAATTTTTGGTTTTTCAGTTCATTTGGAACGACTTCTAATAGTGGAATGGTTCCGAGTGTTCGCTTGCGAATCGTGATTTTCATGTTTCTAACACCTCGCATACAGCATATCGGTAGAAGCGAAAAAAGTCTAATTTTTAAACTAGCATTCCGCTGTTTATTCCTGAAAGGAAGTTTCCACGTTGTCTCTCCTTGGGTCCTTTTTGCTATAATATAATAAATCAAGTAAACAATAGGAGGAGTTCAAATGAATAAAAAAGATTCTCTGCCTTTGGATGAGGGACCGTTTTATCATGGAACTAAAGCGATTTTAGAAACGGGTGACTTATTGACAACTCAATATAATTCTAATTATGGCAGCGGTAAAAAAGCGAATTATATCTATATGACTGCCACATTAGATGCAGCTAAGTGGGGGGCTGAACTTGCAGTGGGAGACGGACCAGAAAGTATCTATATTGTAGAACCCATGGGAAGCTTTGAGGATGATCCCAATTTGACTGATAAAAAGTTTCCAGGGAATCCCACAAGGTCTTATCGTACTCAACAACCATTAAAAGTAGTGGGGAAGGTTCTGGATTGGCAAGGACATTCCGCGCAAGAGCTTCAGCATATGCACGATCATCTTGAAAAGCTTAAACAGCAAGGGATTGAGGCAATCAATGACTAATGTTCGAACAGGGCTGATTAGAGAATCAGTCTTTTTTATAGACTAGGGGATTATAAGTTCAGCCATCAATGTCTAGCTTCCAAGTCCTGACCTAGTGAAAAAAAGATAAATTTGCCCCATTGCGCGCTTCGCTGCTCGCTAACGCATATCATTCGACTAACCCGCTGAAGCGTGAAGTCTCCTGACAATTCAGGGTCAAATTTCCTATTTTTTCATAGGTCAAGGCGGACTTGTCCGCTTTTCTTATAGTTCTATATTTATCGCATTTCGATAAATAGTGCTGGAGCTTCAAAAGAAATTTCAACGAAGTTCATTTGTATTCTACTAACACCAAGAATTATCGAACTGAGGAATTTTGATAATTTTTTATAGAAAAATGGTTTTATCCATTGGTATCTCTTTGTTTGAATCCAAGGAAACCAAGGATAGAAAATCCAGCAGCAATTCCTGATAAGACAAGAGCAGTTCCCCAATGATAGGGTTCTTGCGAGATTTGCGGAATATGGTAAAAGGACGAAAGGCCCATTAACCATTCAGGCATATCGAATAAACCTGAAAAATAGAGGACGATAAAGGCAAAACCTAAATATCCCCACACCATATTTGTAAACTTGGGAAAGCAGCCGTATAAAAACACTGTTAGACCAAGGACTAACCAAATAGCGGGTAAATAGGCTATTCCTGCTTTAAAAACAGATAAAATAGATACATCAAAGTTCATCACTACTGCTGAAACTCCAATCGCAAGTAATTGGCCAGTCTGCATAACGATACTTGTTAAGAAGGCAATCCATAAGAAAGTACCTAAAATCCCTCTTCTTGTTCGGTTTCCAGCTAGCAATTCATCCATGCGACCTTTATTTTCTTCTGTCTTTAGACGTAATAGAGTTTGTGTGGCAGGAATTGTTACAAAAATTGAAAGCAGACCGATAATGATAGTTAGAAATTGATCAACCAAATTGGCACCAGATTGCAAGGCGAGCATTTCTTTTATTAAGTCGTTATCTTTTAGCATTCCTTCAACATCCCCAATAACAGAGCCGTAGGATATTCCCAAAATAACTAATCCGACTAACCAAATGAGCAAAGGGGTGGAAAGCAGCCGCATAGCGAAACCGAATGTTGTTTTTAAAGAAGGAGTGGCATGACGCTTTCCAGGTTTTTCAGCCAATAATCCGGCTCCCACATCACGTTTTTGTTGTAAAAACAAGGCCAAAGCAAGAAGTAAACAAGTGGCGATTAGTAAACTAATAACCGGCTCCCAATTGTTTTTTACAAATGGTTCCGTTCGGTAAAGGAGACCGAGCGGAGACAGCCAACTAAGGAAACTCTGGTTAGAATCACCGATAATACGCAGAATATAGGCAATGCCTAATAGACCAAATGACCAAATCATCGCATTGCGGCTATTACTGGTCAATTGGCCCATTAGTAAGGCTACTACACCAAAAAAGAGACCAATAGTTCCATAAATAACGCCAGTAAGGATGCTTCCCTCAAGAGTGATGCTGATGTCTCCTAATGGGTAGATTACACCAATAGTTAAAAGAGAGAGCGATACATTCGATAGGAGTAACAATAAAAGTGCTGCACTGGTATGAGACAATTGACCGACAGGAAGAGCCCGCAATAATTCTAAAATGCCATCTTCTTCCTCGGCTCTGGTATTACGAACAACTAGTAAGATTGACATAATCGCAAATAGACAAAGGGTCAATATTGTCATCGTATGAGAATACATTGCACCGATTGTATAGTTATCTCCACCAATAACAGGCCCAAAAATGGCTTCCATAGCGGGATTCGACATCGCAAAAGCCATTAACTGACGTTCAGATGCATCACTGTATAGTTCTACATAAGCGTATATCGCAATAAATATAAAGGTCAGCGAGCCAAATATCCAGCTTAAAATTTTCAGCCGATCTTTTTTCAATGAAAAAAGGAATAACCGATTTGTTCGTACAAATTGATTTTTCATTTTTATGAATCCTCCTCCGTTTGATAATGACGCATGAAGAGGTCTTCTAATTTAGGAGGAGCACTTTCAAATTTAATTACGCCATATGGTTGAACGTAAGAAATAAGTTCATCCATATACTCGCTATCTAGTTGAAAAACAGCTTCATTTTTCTCAAAAGTAAGATTATGAACCCATTTCTGTTCAGCTAATTCGGGTACCTCTTTATTTGTTTTTAATGAAATTTGTATTCGAGTTAAATGGCGCAATTCATCTAATGTTCCAGATTCCACGATTTCACCTTGCCGGATAATGGCAACATAATCACACAACTGTTCTACTTCAGATAAAATGTGGCTGGACAAAAGTACACTCGCACCTTTTGTCTTCACTTCATCAATACATTCTTGAAAGACTTTTTCTTGTAGAGGATCTAGACCCGAAGTTGGCTCATCCAAAATATACAGATCAGCGTCAGCTGCAAAAGCAGAAATCAAAGCTACTTTTTGACGGTTACCTTTTGAATAGGTACGTGCCTTTTTTGTGGGGTCAAAATCGAACCGGCGCATCAAAGTTTCTTTTCGTTGTTTATCAACGTTCACACCCCTGAAACTGAGGAATAAATCGATTATTTCTCCGCCGGTTAGATTCGGCCAAAGATGAACATCACCTGGAACATAGGCGATTCGTTCATGGATGGCAACTGAATCTTTCCATACATCCTTTCCAAATATTGTCGCATTTCCCGAATTCGCTTTTAATAATCCAAGTAAAATACGAATAGCGGTAGACTTGCCTGCTCCATTTGGTCCGATGAATCCTAAAACTTTCCCCTTACCTAAAGAAAATGAAATATTATTCAGCGCCGTAACATTTCCGAATGTTTTCGTGAGATTGTTTATTTCAATAACTTTTGACATGGTTTCCCCTCCGATATTCAAAGTTTATTATGGTAGCTTACTGACTGCTGCAGCTTTGTAATAGAGACTTTTTGAAATAGGCAACAGTCGTAACCTTTTCTCTTCTCCATTATATAAAATAAATTGAAGGATATCAGAAATATGTGTCTACTATTAAAAAAATCTCTCAAAATGGAAGGAATTTAGAAAGGGGTGGTGAATAAAACCTATCTATCAAACAAAGTCATGGAGTCGTAATCGAGCTTTCTATTTATACAATTTTCTGAATTCTTGACGAGCTTCTTCGGAAAGAGATCCACCCATATCCATTAATTCGACAATATCTTTAAAAGCTCTTTCTGGAATGGCTAAGTCCGCTAATTCATCTGGAGTAAATCCCAAGTCAATTTCATTTTCCCGGCCATCTCTTAATTTTGCCACAAAATCCGGTTCTGTGACAAAAGGAGTAGAAGCTCCGACCATATCTGAGTATTGCAGGGCTTCGAGTGCTTTTTCTGGAGAATTGATGCCGCCCGTTGCCATGAGTGGTACTCGGCCTGCAATATGGTTATAAACAACTTGATTCATGAATTCATCCTTATATTTTCCTTGTCGGATGGTTTGTTTGTAAATGTTTTTCCCCCAACTGGCAGTAGCTAGATAATGAACATTGGATACTTCCATAATCCGGTCTACAAAATAAAGGAAATCTTCTACGCTATAACCAATTTCCTTGCCACGTGTTTCTTCTGGTGTTCCGCGAAATCCAAGAATAAAATCAGCAGGAGCTTCTTCATCAATCACTTTTTGGACAGCTGCCATTACTTCTATCCCGAATCGGGAACGATTTTCAACATTTTGATTGCCATATTCATCATCCCGTTGGTTTGAAAAAGTAGAAAAAAATGTCTGGATTAATAAACGCTGAGCACTTGAAATTTCAATCCCATCGAAGCCAGCCTGAATAGCACGTCTTGTGGCATCCGCATATTGCGTAATAACGTGTTGGATTTTACGTTTGCTCATCGGCAAGACTGTGTGTTCAACAGGACTTTTTAGCTGCATTTCACTGGGACCATAGACAACGCCAAAGTCTTTCAGAGCAATTTTGGCGAAACGGCCAGCGTGTGTTAGTTGAATGACTGCTTTAGCGCCTTCTTTTTTCATTGCTTGTGCTAATTTTTTCAGACCTTCAATGCTGCGGTCATCGTCGATACTGAAACCATACTCAAATAATTGTGCATATTCCTCAATATATGCCGCGCCAGTAATTTGCAGGGGAGCAGAACTCGCACGTCGTTTCGCGTAATCCAAGTCTTCTTTCGTTACATATCCTTCTACGGTGGAAGAGTTGGTGATCATTGGCGAAAGGACAAAACGATTCGCTAACTGAATCCCGTTCGGAAGTGTGATTGGTTGAAATAAAGGTTTGTATTGGTCAGTTGTCTTCATCTATCTATTCTCCCATTCTTCTTGTTCTTGATTCTAAAAATAAATTATAAATTTATGTACTAATACAGTTTTACAACCTGTCTTAGTCTGGTTGTTCCCAATAAACTTATCATATATTGGTCGTCTTTTCCATATTAATAAACTTTTAATGAAACGAGACACTCTATTGGAAGTTATGGAAATGAATGATATACTGAAAAGAGTGAAGATGAAAACTAACTGAGAAAGAAGGAATTGAAATGAAAAAACGTGCAAATTTCTTATTCATAGAAAAGAATAATGGAATCTATACATTGAGTATGACACCAGAATTACAAGATGATATTGGTACAGTTGGATTTGTAGAGTATACAGATGTTGATGAGCTTAAAACTGACGATGCAATTTTAAACTTAGAAGCTTCAAAAACAGTTCTTGAATTGGCTTCTCCTCTTGCTGGGAAAGTTGTGGAACGGAATGAGGCAGCAACAAGTGAACCAACACTTTTAAATTCAGCGAAAGCAGAAGAAAACTGGGTAGTGAGATTAACCAATGTGGATGAAGAAGCCTTTAACAAACTAGAAGAAGCTTAAGAATGATTATATGATAGGCCTGCTCATTTACAAGATGATAAAATAGGTCTATTTTTGATTTTATAAGAAGGAGCAAAAAATGAACCAAGAGACAAGGTTGGATTACCTGATTGAATATTTATTGAATGAGAACCCAAACGTAAAAAATCTGTGGATTCACGATAAATCAGCTTCTGTAGAAGAAAAAACGGCATTGTTTCGAGCTTTGTGTAATGTTCGAAAGCCTGAGCTAGTTTCCGAAGAGTTTTTGAAAATTCAAGATGCCTTTTTGACAGAATGGAACAATGAAAGAAAAAATATTTCTTTGAGTGATTTAGAAAATGTTCAGCCGCAGCTCTATTTGTGGCAAGGGGATATTACAAGGCTTGCGGTAGATGCGATTGTGAATGCTGCCAACAGTGAATTATTGGGCTGCACTCAAGCAAACCATGATTGCATTGACAACCTTATTCATACCCGAGCAGGTGTGCAGTTGCGCTTGGATTGTGATGAAATGATGAAAAAGCAAGGGCGCAAAGAAGCAGTGGGGAAAGCGAAGCTGACAGAAGCATACAATTTACCATCGAAGTATGTAATTCATACAGTTGGACCTTATATTGATGAACGCGGGATAACAGCTTTAAAAGAGCAATTATTGTCGTCATCCTATTATTCTTGTCTTGCGTTGGCAGATAAACAAGAAATTCATACGATTGCATTTTGCTGCATTTCAACAGGTGAATTTAACTTTCCAAACCGACAAGCAGCAGAAATTGCGATTCAAACAGTAAAAGAATATTTTCAAAATACTCAATCGACATTGAATGTCATCTTTAACGTGTTTAAAGATGAGGACTTACAAATCTACCAGAGGTTATTAAAGCAAAAGAATAGGGGATTGCTATGCAGCAACTAAAAAATCAGTGGCAAACACTATCAGCGGAATCAAGTTTTTCACAAGCCGATTTATTAAATGGATTGATCACAGAAGCAGAAGCCATTGTAATCGGGATTGGAGCAGGGATGTCTGCAGCAACCGGCTTCACCTATGTTGGTAGCCGGTTTACAGAGGCATTTCCTGATTTTATCGCCAAGTATCGGTTTTTTGATATGTTACAAGCGAGCTTGTTTGATTTTGAAGATGAACAAGAATATTGGGCTTTTCAAAGTCGTTTCAGTTTATTGAATTTCTTTGATCAGCCAGTTGGTCAAGCATATGTTGATTTGCGTAATACATTAAACGATAAAAATTATCATGTAATTACAACGAATGCTGATAATGCATTTTATGCTTCGGAATTTGATATGAATAAAGTGTTCCGTATTCAAGGAGAATATGGCTTGTGGCAATGTTCCGAACATTGTCACCAACAAACTTACCATGACGAAGCCTTGATTCGCCAAATGGCTGCAGAACAAACGAATATGAAGGTAGCTGAAAACCTAGTGCCGCATTGTCCAAAGTGCGGAGCTCCGCTGGAAGTGAATAAGCGTAACGAAGAAAAGGGAATGGTGGAAGACAGTCATTTCCATGAACAAAAGGAACAATATGAAGAGTTCCTGGAAGAAAATAAAAATAAAAAAGTTCTCTTCTTAGAAATTGGGGTCGGGCATACTACACCGCAATTTATCAAACAGCCTTTCCAAAAGATGACTGAAGAAAATCCGCAAGCTTTGTTTGTGACCATGAATCAAAAGGATTATTTTATTCCCCATGAAATTCGACCGCAGACAATTCGGATTTCTGAAGATATCGCGGAAGTATTGCATACAATAGCGAATAAGTAACGGAGGTAGGTAGACGAATGTACTTAATTGAGTCGAAACGAAATGGGGAATGGATTTACAATCCAGGTCTGGCAATGGCTTTACAAGAATATGTAAAAGATCATGTTTTCTTAGATGATGATGTTTTATTTCCATATATGATGCAACCAGCTGTTCAAATTGGTAAGTTCCAAAACGCCTATGAGGAAGTCAATCAACCTTACATGGAAGAGCACGATATCAAGATTGTTCGCCGCGAAACGGGCGGAGGAGCGATTTATCTTGATGACCGGAACATGAGTTTCTGCTTTTTGTTTGATGGGAGCACTGATATTTATGGCAATTACGCTCGCTTGTATGAGCCTGCCATTCATGCACTGGAAAAATTAGGTGTAAAGCAATTAGAACAAAAAGGCCGAAATGATTTGGTATTGGATGGCAAGAAAATATCAGGAGCCGCGATGACACTGCAGAAGGGCCGTGTTTATGCCGGTTATTCCCTGTTGTTGGATCCAAATTATGAAGCAATGGTTTCCGTTTTAAATCCAAATCAAAAGAAAATTGAGTCGCATGGGATTCAATCTGTCCGCAGCCGGGTAGGATCAATACGTCCTTATTTAGCAGCGGAACATCAAGAAATGACGGTCTGGGATTTTACTGACTATATGATTTGTGAATTACTTGGAATTGAGGATATCAGTCAAGCGAAACGATATGAATTAACACCGAAAGATTGGGCCGGAGTCGATAAAATTGCTTCTGAAAAATACAATAATTGGGACTGGAACTACGGTCGTTTTAAGAAGTTTGAGTACCGCTTAACAGATCGGTTTTCAATAGGAACAATCAGTATTGGCTTAACGATTGAACATGCAAAAATTGCGATGATACAAATTACAGGTGATTTCTTTGGCACAAAAGATATAAATGAGGTGGAATCTGCTTTATTGGGTATTCGTTTGAAAAAAGAAGAGCTGTTAGAGGCGCTAGATTCATTGGATTTAACTAGTTACTTTGGAAATCTGACAAAGGAAGAATTTGTAAGCTTTGTTCTGAGTGAAAAAGTGTAGCTGCAGGAGTTAGAAAGAAGGGTAAATTTGGTGAAACTTGGAATTTTGGATTATGCTCAAATTGATGAAGGAAGTAATGCACAGACTGCCTTAAAAAATACAGTTGAGCTTGCTCAACTAGCAGAATCTCTTGGTTATGAGCGTTTCTGGATGGCAGAGCATCACAATGTTCCTGCTTTTGCCAGCAGTTCTCCCGAGCTAGTCATGATGCGCTTGGCAGATGCGACCGAACGAATCCGCATCGGATCAGGCGGAGTGATGATTCCGCATTACAGTCCTTATAAGGTCGCTGAAAACTTCCGCGTCCTTGAGGCGTTTCATCCGGGGCGGATCGATTTAGGTATGGGGAATACAGTCGGTACGGCTCTTGTGAACCGTACCTTGAATGAAAATAAGAAAAGCAAACTCAATTATGAGCAGAGCGTGATTGATTTAAAGAAGTATTTGAGTGATGAAGAGGATGCAGAGCACCGTTTTGCCGCTATTACAGCAAATCCAGTCATCTCCACTATTCCACAAATGTGGGTATTGTCAACAAGTGTCCGAAATGCAAAAATGGCCGCGAAACAAGGAGTCGGTTATACATTTGGTCTTTTTCCAATTGCTGGGATTGATAAGCTGAATATTGGAATCCAGGCTGCGAAAATATATCGAGAAGAATTTAAACCGTCTGCCTTTATGCTAGAACCAAAAGTATCCGTTGCTCCGTTTGTTGTCGTTGCTGAAACGAATAAGCTGGCAAAAGAATATGCAGAAGCGTTGGACTTTTGGTTATTAGGTACAGACAATTTTGGACAGTTACGAGAATTTCCCTCTGTTGAAACGGCCAGAAGTTATGCATATAGTGAAAAAGAAAAAGCAATCATTCAAGCAAATCGAACCCGGATGGTTATTGGTGATGTCCAAAATGTTCGTAGACAATTAAATGAATTGATCGATCAATTCAAAGCGGATGAAGTTTTGTTAGTGCCGCTTATGCCAGGCTTAGAGGCTCGTAAAAAAGCAATTGAATTATTGGCAGAAGTATTTATTTAGTAAAGCACGGCCTTACAGAAATATTCTGTAGACCGTGTTTTTTGCATTTTTAGAAAAAGTGGAATTTGATAACGAAAAAATCGACTTCCAAAGGAAATTAGCTTTACAAATTATTCTGCGTACAGACTTTCCGCAAGTTCTCTTAAGATCGGATAGGTTTTATGGATATCCTCTGCTGATATTTTCGCTAATGATACTCGCACCGAATTATCGAAATGTTCTTCATGATAGAAACTTTCCAAATTCGATCGGATGTAAATGTTCCGTTGTTCCAGTTCTCTTATATAGCAATCAACTGATATTTTCGGATGTAACTTTATGCTTGCATAATAACCATGATAACCGCTGTAGGATAAAATAGAGGCTGGCCAGTATTTTGTATATTTTTGTAAAGCAGAGATTTTGTCTTGTAAGTCACGTTTGAGTAAGTTTTTACTTATTTCAAGAGAGTTGTTGCTTAAAAGAACTGCCAACATGGTTTGAGAAATAAGTGGTGGTGTATAATATCCAAATTTCATAAGATCATCTACTTTATCGATATAAATTTGCCGTAGTTCAGCGGGCATGATTGTAAAACCGATACAAAGATAAGGTAGAATTTTTGTGAAACTGCCTAAAAAGATACAATGGTCGCCGCCAGATAGATAATGCAGCGGTTCATAGTTTCGAATATGAAATGTATCCATGAAATAATCGTCCTCGGCTAAGTAAACATCATACTCTTGGGCCAAGGCGATTATTTTTTTGCGTTGCTGGTAAGAAAGGGAGGTCCCTAGTGGATTATGATTGCGTGGAACTAGATAGAAGAATTTAATTTCTTGTGTTTGAAAAATTTCCTCCAATTCCTTCAAATCGAATCCCTCAATCGTACGTTGAATCGTAAAAACTTTTGATTCTGTATGACTTTTGAATAAATCCACTATAAAAGCGTAACTTGGTTCTTCAATTAAAATGTTTTTTCGTTGATTTGGGAAAGACATTTCACATAAAGCATGAACAACGCCTTGGATTCCCATGGTCAAATGAATGCGGTTTGCTTGTGCATAAATATAAGAATCTTTGAGACAATCGCTTAATAATTGAGTAACTGATGAAACTCCTTTGTAGCCGATATCTAACGATTCGAAATGATATTCATCCAAAGCAAGGCTCTGTTTCGCATAGGACAGTGGAAAAGAGCCAACCATGGGATTACCTGACTCCATATGAAAGGAATCATTTGTTGTTTCCATAGCTGGAGCCACTGCAACATAGTAGCCGCTTTTATGTTTAACATAAATAAAATTCCGATCCAGCAAATGTTAGTAGGCTCGAATGACGGTTCCTCGACTGCACTCATATTTTCTGGCTTGCTCAATAATAGAGGGAAGCTTATCACCAGTTTTGTACTGTGCAACTTGGATAAGTTCTTCGATATCTTGAGCAATACGTTCGTACTTTTTCATGGATTTATTCCTTTCACAATAATAATCGTCAATTTTTATTAACTTTAGTGTACCTAATTTCCTCATAAAAAGCTATTATCTGTACTAGTCTAGATTGAGTTTGATGATATTGTATCTGCTGAATGAATGGCTTAATATGAAGATAAGAAAGCGCAAACAAAAAGTCATCGAAGAAAAGGATGGAAGAAAAATGAAGACGATTATGTTAGTTTATTCGGCAGGAATGAGCACCAGTTTGTTGGTTTCAAAAATGAAAGCTGCAGCAGATGAAAAAGGAGTGGAGGCAGATATTTTTGCTATTTCCAGTTCAGAAGCAACGGAATTATTAAATAAAAAATCAACCGATGTTCTATTGTTAGGTCCTCAAGTTCGCTTTATGAAAGCTCAGTTTGAAAAAGAGACAGCAAGTAAGAATATACCAGTAGAAGTAATTGACATGCGTGATTATGGATTAATTGATGGGTTAAAAGTATTGAACACTGCTTTAGAATTGATAGGTGAATAAAAATAGATATAAGAGGATTAATAAAATGGATGGATTAGTTAATTGGTTAGAGCGTTACATTTTACCTACTGCATCAAGAATAGGGAATGAAAAACATTTAGTAGCGGTACGTGACTCTTTTATTACGATGATGCCAGTGACAATGGCGGGAGCAATTGCTGTTTTGCTAAATGCCTTCTTAAGAGATTTTCCCACACAATATTTAGGCGGACCAGAAAACTGGATCACCACCACTTTTACACCGGTCATTACTGTTAATGGTTTAGTTTGGACAGGAACAATCGCTGTGATGTCACTGATATTTGCAGCCTCTCTCGGCTACCATTTATCAAAAGCTTATCAAGTGAATGAGACAGGTGGTATGTTCATTTCACTTGCCGCTTTATAATGGGCGTTCCTCAAACGGCCAACACAAGTCTTGTTCTATCAGGAGAGTTACCAGAAGCAGCTTCCACAATGATTACAGATGCTGGTGGTCTAGTTTCTACAGTGGATGGCGTAACTACCATTGGATCAAGTGGTTGGGGTTACTTCTCTTTTAGTCAATATTTTGGTGGTACCGGCCTTTTCGCAGCTATGATTTTTGGCTTTATTTCCGTATTAATTTATGCTTTCTTAATGAAAAAGAATATTATCATCAAGTTACCAGATTCTGTTCCTCCAGCAATTTTGAAAGCGTTTTCAAATATCATCCCTGGGACACTTGCATTGTATGCCTGCGGAATTATCTATTCAGTTTTTGAGAATGTTTTTGGACAAAGCTTGATAGACTGGATTTCTGAATCCATTCAAGCACCACTTCTCAACTTGTCGCAAGGATATGCAGCAGTAATTCTCATTACTTTACTAGTGCATGTTCTCTGGGTGTTTGGTTTACATGGAACGAACATTATGGGAGCGGTATTACAGTCGGTTTACGGAGTAGCGATGACAACTAATTCAAATGCATTTCAAAGCGGCCTGGAAGTTCCTTATAAATGGGTGGCAGGTGTCCTCTGGGTAATGCCTCCTGTATTGAGCGGATTTTTAGCAACAGCAGGTGACTGGCGAGCAATTATCCTGTCACTGATTAACTTAGCAGTAGGTATTTTGATTTGGGCTCCGTTTGTTATTGGAGCGAACAGAACAGAAATAAAATCAGAAACAGAAGTAGAGGTAGCAGTTGAATAATTTGTAGAATGAAAGTTGGTGAATAGTAGTGGAATTTAAACAAACAGTGCGTGTTCCAGTAGCACATTTATATAAAGTACTGATTCAATCAGCTGCATATGATATTCAACAACATTCAAGTCAGGAAATAGATGATACTGAGTTAAAAGGAATAACTTATGAAAAATCATTTAATCAGAGTGCTTCAGCTGAAATAACGATTACCGATCAAATAGCGAATCGCTCGTATGGATTTCAGACAGTGACTCCTAAAAGGACGTTTCATACTTTGTACCAACTAGAAGAAATGAATGATAAATGCCGTGTCGTCTATCAAGAAGAATTAACAAGTGAACGGAAAATCCAACAAATAAATGATTTAGTAATGAGCTGGTTTATGCAGCGATCGAAAAAGAAACGCTTGTCATTACTGTTTCATGCAATTGAAAAAGAATACCAAGAACAGTAATATAAGATAAACAATGACAAGCAAAAGGAGTTAGCAATGAAGAGAGAAATTGGTATTTCCATTTACCCAGATCAAAGTGATCCGGAAGAGGATAAAAAATATTTAAAAAAAGCAGCATCACTAGGATTTCAACGCTTGTTTATAAGTATGTTGGAAGTGAGCGAAGGAAAAGAAGCAGTTAAAAAGAAATTCCAGCAGATTATTCAGTATAGCAGTGACCTTGGCTTTGAAGTTATTTTAGATGTGGCTCCAAATATCTTTAGTGACCTAGAAGTGTCCTACGATGATCTATCCTTTTTTCATGAATTAGGTGCCCATGGAATTCGCTTGGATGTAGGTTTTGATGGATTCAAAGAGTCATTGTTAACGTATAATGAGTACGGATTGACAATTGAATTGAACATGAGTAATAATGTGGCCTATCTTGATAATATCTTGAGTTACCAAGCTAATCGGTCTGCTTTGTATGGCTGCCATAACTTTTACCCGCAAGTCGGTACTGCATTGCCCTATGACTTTTTCATGGAGTGCAGCAAGCGATTCAAGCAACAAGGTCTGCGAACAGCAGCTTTTGTAACCAGCGGGACAGGTCATCAAGGTCCTTGGGATGTGAATGATGGTTTGCCTACACTTGAAATGCATCGACGCTTACCAATTGTAACGCAAGTAAAGCATCTATTTGCAACCAATCTTATTGACACGGTAATTATTGGAAATGCCTATGCTTCTGAAGAAGAACTTGAAGCAGTAGCAGCAATTAATCGCATCCAAGTAGAGTTTGATTTCGAGTATATGGAGGAAGCTACGCCACTTGAGAAGGCAATCCTTGAAGAAGAACAGCATTATCGTCGAGGCGACATTACTGATGAAATGATACGCTCCACTCAAGTACGGGTGAAGTACGCTGATCAATCAAATCCGCCAAGAGAGCATGAGGGCGAGTTCCAACGAGGTGACATCGTTTTAGGAAATGAACAGTTTGGTAAATATCAAAATGAATTACAAATTGTCCTCAAACCCCATAAAGATTTACGTAAAAATCTTGTTGGCCGTATTAAAGAGCAAGAATTGATGTTATTGGATTACATTCAGCCTTGGAGCAAGTTCAGGCTGAAAAACACTAAATAAAAAATTTGTTAAAAAGTCGGTCCCAATTAAGATTGGGGTCGGCTTTTTAGCTGGATAGATGACATTTCTCTTTTCGTATACAGAAACCTTACAAAATCTGTAAGTGTTTTTTAAAGCGGAAGTATCGTAAAGTAACAGTAAGAAAACATTACGAGGGAGACTGGATCATGGAGAATAAACTACTAGAAGTAATTGAATTGCAAAAAGTTTATGGAAAAAAGGAAAGTCCGACAAACGCTTTGGACGGAATTAGTTTTGATGTATTGCCCGGGGAATTTCTAGGGATTATGGGACCGAGCGGATCAGGAAAGACGACTTTGTTAAATTGTATCGCCACGATTATTAAACCGACTGCTGGACAAGTGTTGCTTTCGGGAGAGAATATCAGCGCTTTTAACAGCAAAGACTTGGCCCAATATAGGGGAAGTCGTATTGGATATTTATTTCAAGATTTTGAGTTATTGGATAACTTGACGGGAAAAGAGAATATTATCTTGCCGATTTCGATTCATGGAATCAATAGTCAAGAGGCTGACAAAAGGTTGAATGAGCTTTCTGAATATTTTGAAATTACCAATGTTTTACAGAAATTTCCTTCACAAATGTCCGGAGGTCAGAAACAAAGAGTTGCGGCAGCAAGATGCCTGATTGCAAATCCTGATATTATATTAGCTGATGAGCCAACCGGTGCGCTGGATACTCGTTCAGCTCGGACGTTGATGGAGAAGCTAAAAGGAATGAATCAAAAAGACGAACGAACCGTATTAATGGTGACCCATGATGCAAATGCCGCCAGTTTTTGTTCCCGAATTTTGTTTATTCAGGATGGAATCATCTTTCATGAATTACGTCGTCAAACCAATGATGAATCACAAGATGAGTTTTATGACCGAATTTTACAGGTAATGGCGCAATTAGGAGGAGGGAGCGCGAATGTTCTTTAATCTTGTATATCGAAATGCTCAACGGAGTCGAAAAGAAAATCTCATTTATTTTTTTACACTCGTGACAGCGGTTGCCTCTTTCTACATTATTCTTTCGCTTGAAAAGCAGGATGTAGTCTTGTACTTAAAAGAATTTGAAAGTGATGCAATCAACCGATTGCTTGGGTTGATGCCGCTTTTGTATGTTTTTGCACTTTTTTTGTTATTCTTTTTAGTCTTGTTTGCCAATCGCTATCAATTGGAGCGAAGGAGTAAGGAATTCGGTGTGTATTTATTATTGGGAATGCAGCAGAAAAGATTGTTTTGGCTATTGATGATGGAGGGGGTTCTGACTTCTTTATTTGCTTTGTTTATGGGGATTGTAACTGGCGGCTTATTAGCAGAAATTATCAGCTTGACTACATCTAGGCTGATTGGTCAAGGTATCATAGGTCATCAAATTAGTTTTTCCTTTCAAGCAGTGTTATACACTGCCGTTGGTTTTTTGGTGATTCAAATAGCAGCACTATTTATTTTAGGAAATAAACTATTTAAAGAAGAGCTTCATTCCTTGTTGTATGGCGGAGTGGAAGCAATACAGCAAATGGGTAACGCAGGTGGAAATTGGCTGATGCTGCTCTCGGGGTCTGTCTCTTTAGGAGTCGCATACTGGATTGTCTTAATTTACTTTAAATTGTTCCATTTAATGATGCTCCTGCTTGCAGTGGTTTTAGGGATTATCGGAACAATTTTAGTCATTCGAGGAGTAGCTAGGCTATTGAACGCAATGGCACTTCGGACGAAAAAGAATGAAACAAAAGGACTGTATGTTTTTACAATCCGTCAACTTCAAGAAACCATCGCGAATCGATCTACCTCTGTTGCGATTGCATCCATTTTATTAATGTTAGCAATGTTAATGCTGGCGAATGGTTCTTCCATCATTCTCAGTTCGAGCGAAGATTTGGAAAATGATCAGCAAGTATATGATTTTACAGTTCTCGGGGAAAACGATGAAGTCGAAGCCTTCCTTACTTCTGATGTAATGGTACCTTATGTAGAAAATTTAAATCCCTTAGCAATGGGGTATTTAAAGACAATCGAAGATATTGAAGAAGGGCCTGTGGATTGGTCGAAGTTACGTGCTCAAATTGTTTCTGCTTTGCCAGAAGACGTTGAAGATCCCGGAAATACCGGAAGTACTTCTATGAGCGGCGATTATCCAGAAGCGTTAAATTTATTAGGAGCACTGGATTATCGTTTAGATCATCCCTATACGATCCCTCTTTCTGCTTATAATCGCTTATTGGGAGCAGCTGGTGAAGAAAAAGCGATGATGAACGAGGATGAAGTGTCTCTCTACTTAAACACGAGATTCATGACAACTGATCAAGATGGAAAATTGCCTGTTTTAGAAAGTATCATTGATAAGGCTCGCTTCGACGAAGAGCCACTTATTCAAATAAATGATAAGGCCTATCAGCTTACGCCATTGTTGCCAATGAAGGGACTCGTTACAGACCGAAGTATTACGATTACAGCTGCTTTGATTATTCCGGATGCTCTTTTTGAAGAGCTTGTTGACCCAGTTAATCAAGAAACTTACTGGAATTTCACAATTCCTGATGTACTGGTGGAGAAAGAAGGGTTGATGGCTCCCATGAAAGAAGCGAGCGATTTGATTAGTACGACAAGTTTCCAATTTGAGAGTTATTTGCAAAATTTCGGCAGGCAACTATTTTATGTTGTTGCCGGAAGTTATACCTTATTGTATCTTGGCTTTTTATTTCTCGTGATTGGTTGTACAGTACTTGCCTTGCAATTCTTAACGCAGATGAGTCAGACAAGAAAAAGATATCAGACTCTTACTTATTTAGGAGCTGGCAGAGAACAAATGAAAGCATCCATTCGCAAACAAGTTAGCTGGTATTTTTTATTTCCATTGATTCCAGCATGCATCAGTGGCATAGTTGGAATAAGAGCTATGCAACTTTTCCTTGTTCCCTACATTAGTAATCCCGGAGTATTCATTCCCTTTGTTCTGGCAATGGTGATGGTATTTTTATTCATTTTACTTGTGTATGCTTTCGCAGTCTATCGAACAGCGGTTGGAGAAATGGATCAGTTACGTTGGAAACCAACTGGAGAATAAACAAACAGAAAGCAGGTGTTGGAATGAAACGGGTTGTCATTGTAGAAGATGATAGATGGCTGCGAGAAGAGTTGATTCATTTACTGGAAAAGGCTGATTATGCTCCTTTTCCAGTAACGGATTTCTCTGATAATATCGTTCGCACAATTGTTTCGCTAGCGCCTGACCTCGTTTTGTTAGATATTAATTTGCCGGGCCAATCTGGATTTGAAATTTGTAAAAAATTAAAAGCAAAAAGTACATTGCCTATTTTAGTACTCACCTCGCGCGATCGTTTATCGGATGAACTTCACGCTTTGAATTTAGGTGCGGATGATTATTTAACAAAACCATTTCACAAGGAAAAATTATTAGCCCGTGTTCGGAATCTTTTACGAAGATTTCAAGAAAGTCCCAAATTTTTGGATGGTGGAACTTTTAAAATGGATCCAAATACCTTTACAATTTTCACCAATCAAGAATCCATTGTTCTATCGCAAAAGGAAGGTCTATTGTTGCTAACGCTGTTGCAGCACAGTCCAAACAGTGTAAGCAAAGAACTGCTATGCCAGGTATTATGGGGAACAACGGACTACATAGACGAGAATGCACTCCAGGTAAACGTGACACGTTTACGAAAATCATTGCGAAAGATCGGATTGGCATCTTCATTGGAGACAGTTAGGGGAGAAGGGTATCGGCTAAATGAAAAAAATTAGAAAAATTTGGTTTCAGATTCAAGATTCAAAGCAATGGCTGCTGGTAATCTTACTAATGGAGTTTATTTTTATTTTTTTAGCATGGCTTGCTTATCCAGAAGAATTTTGGACATTATTGGGCTTGATGCTTCTCCTTTCAATAGCAGCAGCCATTGTTCCATTATTATTTTTGATTCTAAGGGAGCAGAGGATTGAAACTTCTTTTCAAGAATTTCTGACTCAACCGGACCAGGAGCATGAAGAGCGACTATGTCAATTTATTCCGAAGACGAATCGGCCTTATATACGAAAAATAGGATTATTATTAAGAGAGAACCAAGATGAACTCAATAATCAGTTGATACAATTAAAGGATTATCAGACATACATCGAAGAGTGGGTTCATGAAATAAAAAAACCGTTGTCTGTTTTGACTTTGGTTTTGGACAATCGTGAAGAGGAAATGTCTCCATTAGTGAAGCAAAGAATGCTGCATGTAAAAAATGAAATTCACGATGACGTTGAGAAAATTCTGTATTTCGCAAGGTTAGATGCCGTTCATAAAGACTATCTCTTTCGTCCAGTGGATTTGTGGGATGTTTGTCGGGAAGCGGTAAATGAGCAGCGACCTCTTTTGGAAGAATTTTCCTTTGAGATTGATTTTATTGGGAATACTAAAGAAGTGATATCGGATCAAAGAAATTTACTTTTTATTCTCAGTCAAATCATTAGTAACAGTGTGAAATATACGGGAAAAACGAAACAAAAGCCTTCGATTCAATTTCAGCTCGAAGAAAAGAAAGAATCTGATCAAATTGTATTGAAAATACAAGATAATGGACCAGGAGTAGCTCCCGAAGATTTGCCTTTTATTTTTGACAAAGGCTTTACCGGGGCGAAAACTGATTATGGTAGGAGAGCGACAGGAATGGGCTTATACTTAGTAAAAAGAGTGGGGAACGAGTTGGCGATTGATCTAGCAGCAGAATCAAGAGAAGAGGGATTGAGCATTTCTATTGTTTTTCCGAGAGTTTCCTCTCACTCAAAGAAACAAAATACTACCTTTTAGCTCGTATGAGTGATATAAGTAGAGTACAACTTGCTAGCTAAAAATGGAGGTTAGTCAAATGAATATTTACGATGTAGAAGTTGCTCTAGAAAACGGCGAAACGTATAAATTAGACAAATACAAAGGCAAGACATTGTTAATCGTTAATACAGCCACAAAATGTGGATTGGCGCCCCAATTCGATGAATTTCAAGCTTTATATGATAAATACAAGGATCGTGATTTTGTTATTCTGGGTTTCCCATCTAATCAATTCAAGCAAGAAATTGATTCCGCAAGTGAAGCAGCGGAATCTTGTCGTTTAACATACGGTGTCACCTTCCCCATGCATGAAATTATTCAAGTAAATGGTAAGGAAGCTCATCCGCTTTTCAAATTATTGACAGGAGAAACAAAAGGGATTGCCGGGAAAGCAGTTAAATGGAACTTTACAAAATTTTTAGTAGATAAAAATGGTGAAATCATTAAACGCTTCGCTCCCACTGCAGCACCTCTTTCATTTGAGGACGAAATCGAAAAATATCTATAAAAATAAGAAAAAAGCGTACTGTTCATTTATGAGCAGTACGCTTTTTCTATCACTAGTGTTAATGTCTAACGGTCCAAGTTTATCTCTCAGAAATTAGATAGATCGTACCAAAGTAGAGTAGAAACTGTAAAACGATTTTCTTCTCTGCTCAATTCACTGCTACTCTTAGAAATTTTTTTAGTACAAGGCGATTCAATAGGCATTGTTCTTCAAGTCAACTTTCCTTTTCCTTATGACTAACTCCTTTACGAAACAAAAAGATTAAAAAATTTCTTGACAGAACAAATAAAAATCGGTAATCTTATAAAACGTAATTATTACGATTTAAGAAAAGGAAGAAGGGGAATGGATGAATCGGTTAGTGAAATGGACCAGCAGTCTTTCAATATGTTTATTGTTGGCTGCTTGTCAATAAGGAGAAACTCAAAAATCTGGAAGTGCTGTTCAGCAAGAATCATCTGAACAAGCAATTCGTTCTGACAATTCTGTATATGGAAACATCAAGATTAATGGATTGGCGGATCATTATCACACGGGAGATGAAATCGAATTGTCAGTGTCTGTGGATAGTAAGATCGATAATGCTGACTGGAGTTGGTACACGAGAGAGAGTGATGAGAATGAGTGGAAAGCAGTCAATGGATTACAGACAGAAATTTTTTCTAGAGAAGCCACGAGAGATGGTTTACAAATCAAAGCAGCATTAGTAGATGATAAAGGACAAGTTGTTGCTGAATCCGAACCTGTCCAGGCGACTATTGATGATCACCATGGAAACGATGAAGAAACTCGTCGAATTTATAATGGTTTCTTTTACAATACTGAAATAAAAGATCGCGAATTATCAGATTGGGAAGGCGACTGGCAGTCGGTTTATCCATATCTTTTATCAGGAGATCTAGACGAAGTATTTGAAGAAAAAGCTGCTCAAAGTGATTCGATGACGTTTGAAGAGTATAAGGAATATTATGCAGCAGGATATGAGACGAATGTAAATCGGATTACAATTGAAGACAATCGTTTTACTTTCTTTTATGAGGATGGACAAGAAAGTACGGCCGAATATGAGTATGATGGTTATGAAATTTTAGAATACGAAAAGGGAAATAGGGGTGTTCGATTTGTGTATTCACGAGTAGAAGAATCGGAAGAGATGCCTCAATACATCCAATTTAGTGATCATTTAATCGCTCCTAAAGAATCTAGCCACTATCATCTTTATTGGGAAAATGATCGTAATGAACTATTGAGTGAAGTGATGAATTGGCCAACCTATTATCCAAATGATTTAGATATAGAAGGAATTATCAGAGATATGCTTGCTCACTAAACGAATTGTGCAGGGCTGTTAACTACGACAATTACTAGAAAAGGAAGATGAATCATGAAAATAAATCTAATCAAACAATTAAGTATTTTATCATTGGGGTTCTTTTTGGTAGCTTGCCAAAGTACTCAGACGGATAGTGGGGAAAGTAATCCTGAAATTGCAGCAGAAGAATCAAGCAGTTCGGAGCTTGACCACGATTCACATGACCATGACAACGAAGGTAACGAAGAAGCTCCAGAAACCATCGAGATTGAGGGAGTAGAAGACCATTACCATACAGGTGGATTAATTGAACTTGTGGCTGTCATGGACGAAGAAGTAGAACATGATCATTGGCATTGGTTTATCCGAAAAGATGAATCGAGTGAATGGGAAACAGTAGCTGATCAGAGCACGAGTGAATTTGTTTATGAAGCTCCTGGAGAAAGTTTTGAAGTAAGAGCTATTTTATATAGTGACGATCATGAAGCCTACGCTCAATCAGCAGCTGTAGAAGTGATTGTTGATAATCATTAAAAATATCGTTTGAGATTTTTTCAAGGAGAATAAGATGAAAAAAAAGAGAATATTTTCCTCGCTGCTGTCACTACTTGCCATTTTTTTCTTAGGGGCATGTCAGGTAAAAGATGCGGAAGAACCGGAAGAAAAAATGACAGTTATCACTTCGTTCTTTCCAGTTTACGACTTCACAAAAGAAATAGCAGGAGACCAAGCGGATGTTACAATGATGATTGATGGTGGAATGGACCCGCATAGTTATGAGCCCAGTGCACAAGACATCGCAAAACTTACTCATGCAGATCTGTTTGTTTACACCAGCGAGGTAATGGAATACTGGGTATCAGGCGTTTTAAATTCCATTGATAATGAAGAGTTAATCGTTGCTCGGACAGGGGATGCTTTAGAAAATGAAGATCACTATGAACAGTCTCCCGTTGAAAGCTCTGAAGGAGAAACCGTAAATTCTGTATCTGATGTAGAAGTAACTGCGAACTTAATTGGCGTGGCCGGACATTATCACACTGGGGATGTAGTAACGTTACGCGTTCAGTTTAAAGGTGCCGATCATTGGCAATGGTTTGTAAAAGCAGTGAACAGGGAGTGGGAATTGGTTGCCGATTTAACAGAAGACCGTTTTGAGTATGAAACAACAGGACAAGATTTCTATGTACAGGCAGTAGCTCTAGATGGTAACGGAAACGAGCTTGCTCAGTCGGAAGCAGCGCTCATCCACATTGACGACCATGAAGAACAAGATCCTCATATATGGTTGGACCCTGTTTTGGCACAAGAACAAGTGAGAATTATACGAGATGCTTTGATTGAAGCAGACCCTGAAGGAGAAGCAGAGTATCAGGAGAATGCAGAAGAATTTATTGCGTCACTGCAAGAACTCCATAAGGAATATGAAGCAGCTTTTGCTGAAGCAGAGAATCGGACCTTTATTGTACAACATCAAGCTTTTGGTTATATTGCGAGCAGATATAATTTAAATCAAATTGCTATTGGAGGGCTGTCTGCAGAAGTAGAGCCAAGTCCATCCCGAATTGCAGAAATAACGCAACTCGTTAAGGAATATGCTGTTCCTGTTATTTATTATCAACAAGGAGCAAATTCTTCCATCGCTCAGACTGTTGCAAATGAAACCAATACGGAAGTAGCCGTGTTACATGATTTAGAAACGGTTTCTAGGGAATTGCAATCAGAAGGGTTCGGATATATAGAGGCGATGCATGAAAATTTAGAATCCTTAAAGTTAAGTATCCATTAATTGCCTAATCATATAGAAGGAGTGGTTTCTCGATTAAAGGGAAGCCGCTCCTTCTATTTTTCTTAATCAACAATCAGCAAACCCATCAAGGTGGACAGCTGAACAGCTTGTTCTCTGGAAACTTTACATCCTTTTAAATCAGAGAGAGTGACGGAAAGAGAATCGAAAGTTGAAGAGCTGAGATCGATCCCCTTTAAAGGCGTTTGTTCAAAGCTTCCGCCATCAAGAGAGCATTTCTCAAAAGTAAGCTGCTTTAATTTGCAGTCATAAAAGTCTGTTCCTTCCAAGGAACATTCGTTGAAGATGACTTTTTCAAGTTTGCTGGAACCGAATGTGGCTAAGTTTAAAATCGAATGATTAAATCGAACATTTCCAAGACTAGATTCTGGGAAGTTCGCTCCAAGCAGCTTACAATTCTCAAATTCGACCCTATGAATAGAAGATTGAGTCATATTCACATTGGAAAAATCACAGTTAATAAATCGAACATCTGTTATATCACTATTACTGAAGTCAGTATTAGTGAACTTACAATTTTGAATATTTGCATTATAAATTTGTACTCTTCCAATCGCTTCATTCACAAATTCTGATCCGATAATTTCACAATCTTCTAGAACAAAATCTTCTTCATCGAAAACATCCTGGAAATTTTTCTCCGTTAATACTCCTGAAATTTTAGGACTGTTAATTTTCATTTCATACCTTCTTTCAATCAATCGTTGTTAATAACGATTAGTATAGCATAAAAAACAACTAATATTCCAAAAGGGTTATTGTAAACGAATGAACGATATGTTTAAATATAAGTAAACATATGCAAAGAAGGTGCCGAAATGAATGATAAGGATGCAACCGTTGAAGAGCTGATACAAGGATACCAATTATCAAACCTAGAATACTGTTGTTTATTCTGCGATGAAAAATATCATGATGAGGAAATTTATCCATATGAGGAGAAATTTTTAACCGCAAAAGGAATGGTGAGACAACATATTTTAGCTGTTCACCAGTCTCCTTTCCATGCTTTGACGCAACTGGATAAAAAAATAACCGGTCTTTCAGAAGTGCAGCTGGAAATGATGCAACATTTCTATGAAGAAACCCCAGACCAAGAAATCGTGAATAACAGCAGCGTAAATAGTGTTTCTACGGTAAGGCAGCATCGATTCCGATTAAGGGAAAAAGAAAGACAAGCAAAACTTTTCTTAGCGCTGATGCAATTAATTAAAAATTCTGATAAATATATGATTCACAAAGGAGCGAGGCAAGTGGACGAACGATATGGAATTGAAGAAAGCGAACGCGAGAAAACGCTGAAGACTTATTTCAAATATGGATTGAATGGAACCATTGATACGATACCGCGGAAAGAAAAGAAAAAAATTATTATTTTACAACATATAATTAGCCGATTTGATTCAAAAAAAGAATATAGCGAAAAAGAAGTAAATGAAATTTTGAAGAATGTTCATACGGATTATGTTTCTTTACGACGTTATCTGGTTGAATACGGCTTTATGAAAAGAAACGATGATGGTACAGCTTATCGAGTAAATCAATAGAGATGGGTGAGAAGAAAATAAATGAAGGTAGAATTAACGAGATATCGCGTAAAAGAAGGGAAATCGAAAAAAGTCGATGAATGGCTCGCTTTTTTAAATGATAATATGACTGATGTATTAGTGACTCTTGAAGGGGAGAAAATGTATGTCGAAACGATTTTTCGAGAAAAAATAGCTGGAGCAGAGTATCTTTATTGGTACTCTGTGTATGGTGAAGGTGGCACCATTGTGGAGGAATCTACGCATTGGATCGATGTGAAACATCTAGAGTATTGGACTGAGTGTATAGATGAAACATATGGCTCAGTTGATTTGGAAACGAAAGTCTTAATGATTCCAGAAAAAATAAGATCTCATATGATTTTCTAGCGGTAATGGATTATAAATAATTGATAAGACACTAAAAGGTGTCTTATAATGAAGGTGAATAGGACACCTTTTAGTGTCTTGTTGGGTTAGGTCTAGAGAGAATGTGATGGTGAGAAAATGGAAGCAGAAAGAGATGTTTTTACAGCCATTGCGGATGTCAATCGTCGGAAGATTCTTCGCTTATTAGCAGATGTGGATGAAATGCCGCTGCATGAGTTGACCGCTCATTTTGAAATGGGACGTACTGCAGTTTCGAAACATTTAGCGATTTTAAAAGAAGCGAAACTTGTCACTAGCAGAAAAGTCGGTAGGGAAACAAGGTATCAGTTGAATCCTAAGCCATTAAGAGAAGTACGTAATTGGGTATCTTTCTACGAAGATTTCTGGCAAGGAAGATTAGCTCAATTAGCAGTTCTATTGGAAAAACAAAAAATGTCTACCCTGGAGGGGAAAATAATGAATGCAGATGTCATACTAGATTTTCAATACACAAGTTCCATTGAACAAGTATGGAAAGCACTAACTGAGTCAGATATTCTGGAACAGTGGATTTTGGCAAACGACTTTAAGCCGGTTGTGGGGCATACATTCCAATTTAAATCTGAACCAAACGAATATTGGGACGGGATTATTGATGGAGAAGTATTGGAAGTAGATGAGCCGCACAAATTATCTTATATTTGGGCAAGCGCTGGAGAAACAACAACTGTCGTTTGGACATTAACAGAAGTCTCGGAAGGGAAGACAGATTTACATTTTGAGATGACTGGATTTAGTGAAGAAACAAAAGCAACTCCAGGAGCAATCGATGGAGCTGTTTATAGCTGGACTGAGTTTGCTAAAAAACTTAAAACCGTATTGGAAAAATAAGCTGATTAATAGATTAAATGAATCGATTTTTCTGCTTACGAAAGATTACTCCTGAAAGGCAAAGGAAATATGTCTTTTAGGAGTTTTTTCTTCTATAAGATGAAAATTATGTTTATAGTATTGATATAAATGGAAGAATGATATAGAGAAGGAGGTAGAATGTCATAGATTACCGAAAAATTATTAAAGATACTGCATCAGATATTCGTTTGGCGAATGAACCCTTTGAGCTGTTTGGGAGAATGAATGTCAGCCGTATCAAGAATAAATGGTTGCAGGATGTTGAGCTGTTCGATCAAGCTGAATCAATGACCTTTCCAGAAGAAAATTACCAATTTGAAGAGATAAATAAAAGAGGGTTTGCGATCGGTGCATATGAGAATGACACTTGTATAGGGCTGGCTATTTATGAGAATAATTGGAACAAATACTTATTTTTATATGATTTGAAAGTGAATCGAGAATATCGAAAAAATGGAATCGCAAGTGCACTGATTACAGAAGGACAAAAATTCGCGAAGGAATTAGGTTACCAAGGAATTTATACAATCGGACAGGATAACAATTTAGCAGCGTGCAAGTTTTATTTGAAACAAGGCTTTGTCATAGGCGGCCTGAATACGCATGACTACAATCATACGCAACAAGAAGGCAAAGCAGATATATACTTTTATTTAGAAGATGAAAGCAGAGACTGAGTCGTTCATTGATTCAGTCTTTTTTTAAGCTATAATAAGTAGAAGTACAGTAAAGGAAGTGAATCAATGGTACGATTATTGCGATATGCGAAAAAATATAGACGCCAAGTTATCTTGGGTCCTGTCTTTAAATTTTTAGAAGCGGTTTTTGAATTGATTTTGCCCTTATTGATGGCAAAGCTAATTGATGAAGGAATTGTGCAAGGAAATATTACGAAAGTTTGGCAAATGGCTGGATTAATGATCTTGATGTCAGCAATAGGCGCTATATGCGCGCTTATTTGTCAATATTTTGCTTCGATTGCTTCTCAAGGGTTTGGTACGGAGTTACGCAATCAATTGATGAAAAAAATCAATACACTTTCGCACGACGATTTAAATATGTTTGGTACAGATACATTAATTACTCGTATGACGAATGACATTAATCAGTTGCAATTGGCTTTAGCAATGTTAATTCGTCTAGTAGTTCGAGCACCATTTTTAAGTATCGGTGCAGTGTTGATGGCATTTATTATCGATGTGCAACTAGGTTTTCTTTATTTACTTTTATTACCGATTTTTTGTATCGTCCTATATTTAATTATTCGTTATACGGTACCTTTGTATAAAAAAGTGCAACAAAGATTAGACAATTTGAACGAACTGGTTACTCAAAATTTAAGCGGGGTTCGAGTGATTCGTGCTTTTGCAAGAACGAAAAGCGACACCAAACATTTTGAAAAAAATACGGATGATTTAGCGCGTGTAAATGAAAAAGTGGCGAATGTTTCAGCTTTACTCTCCCCTAGTACAACGCTTATTATGAATTTGGGTGTGCTAGCTCTGTTATATTTAGGTGGATATTCCGTAAATGATGGATCTTTGCAACAGGGACAAGTTTTGGCACTTATTAATTATATGAATCAAATGCTATTAGCCTTAATTGTTGTTTCGAACTTAGTGATTATTTTTACCCGTGCTGCTGCTTCGGCACAACGGGTGAACGAAGTGCTGGATACCACGCCAAGTTTAGTTTCTCCTGTAAAAGGAAAAGTCAGTGGCCAAACGGCTTCTCCATTAGTTGAATTTTCAAATGTGGATTTCCGATACAGTAAAGAAGCTGGATTGTCTCTAAAAAACATTGACTTTTCCGTTTCTGACAAGGCAATGATTGGAATAACCGGCCCTACCGGAAGCGGGAAGTCTACCATGACCCAGTTGATTCCTCGTTTTTATGATGTAAGTGGGGGAAGTGTCCGTTTTCTTGGCTTGGATGTCCAAGAATGGGATTTAGTAGAGTTGCGCGAAAAAATTGCGATGGTTCCACAAACGGCCGTTCTGTTTAGCGGAACAATACGTGAAAACTTACAGTGGGGAAAAAGGGATGCAACTGATGCAGAATGTTGGCAGGCATTAGAAACTGCTCAAGCTCTTGATTTTGTGAAAAGTCTTCCTGAACAATTGAATTCCCTTGTAATGGAAAATGGAAAGAATTTTTCAGGTGGTCAGCGCCAGCGGTTAACGATTGCTAGGGCGTTAATTGCCAAGCCGAAATTGTTGATACTGGATGATTCTTTATCTGCCTTGGATTATCAAACAGACTTGAATTTGCGGGAAGCTTTAAAACGAGATTTAGATTGTACGGTAATGATTATTTCGCAGAGAATTCGGTCATTACAAAAAGCAGAAGAAATTCTGTTAATGGATAGTGGGCGACTAGTAGCTAAAGGAACTCATGAAGAGCTACTGGAAAAATCAACTGCCTATCAAGAATTAGTTGCATCACAGGAGGAGAATTAGTATGAAAAAATTATCTTCCAAGGGATTTCGTTATTTCTGGCCTTACTTACTAGCCTATCCAAAAGAATTAATTGCGGCTAGTTTATTTGGTATTGTGAGCGGTGCGGCAGTTGTGTTAATGACTTATTATATTGGTGTCTCAGTGGATTTATTAATGGGAGTTGACCAAGTTAATTTTACAGGTCTGTTTCGTGTGTTGGCTTTGTTTGCTGGAATCCTCCTTATGACAGTGGTCAGCCAGTGGGTTATTCAAATTTTGGGAAATCGGATTGCTTATCGATCCGTTGCGGAGCTTAGAAAAAATACCTTTAAACACTTGAATCGTCTTCCACTACGGTACTATGACCAAACGGCGCATGGAGATGTCGTAAGTCGTTTTACGAATGACATGGATAATGTTTCTGTTGCGATTTCCGCTGTGTTTATCCAATTATTTTCAGGTGTTTCAACCTTGCTATTAGCCTTGATTTTTATGTTGTATTTAAGTCCGTGGTTAACATTGGTTGTACTGGTTGCTACGCCGATTATTTTCACGGTAATGTGGTTAGTAGCAAGAGCATCTCAGCATAACTTCAGCAGTCAACAAAAAATAACGGGAGAATTATCTGGTTTTATCAATGAACGGATTCGAAATCAAAAAATTGTGAAAGCTTTTCAGCAAGAAGATGTTTCTCAAGAAAAATTTGAAGAGATCAATCAGCGTTTATATGTTGATGGGCAAAAAGCACAATTTTCATCTTCTCTAACAAATCCTCTTTCAAGAGTAGTTGATCACCTCGCTTATATTGCAGTGGGGTTAGTAGGTGGCGTGTTAGCGTTAAATGGAAATTACGGTGTAACGATTGGTGTTATTTCGAGTTTCACTATTTATTCAAGTCAATTTACCAAACCATTTATTGAAATTTCTGGCATTACCACACAGATTCAGCTAGCTTTGGCGGGTTTGGATCGTGCCTATGAAATTATCCAACAACCTATTGAAGAACCCGATGAACCCAATGCACGTGTGCTGACTGAAGCAAGAGGAGCTGTCTCTTTCCAAGAGGTTGATTTTGCTTATCGAGAAGGACAAACATTGATTACTGACTTTAATCTAGAAGTAAAACCAGGAGAGACCATTGCGATCGTTGGAAAAACAGGAGCAGGAAAATCAACACTAATTAATTTACTGATGCGTTTTTACGATGTGAACGCTGGAAGTATTTTGATTGATGGTACGGATATTCGCCACATTCGCCGTGATAGTTTACGGAAAAGTTTCGGAATGGTTTTACAAGAAACATGGTTATTTGAGGGATCACTGCGTGCCAATCTACGATATGGGCGTAAAGATGCAACTGATGAAGAAATTTATGATGCATTGAAAAAGACCTATATGTATGAATATGTATCGCGTCTGCCTGAAGGCTTGGATACTCGCATAGGCGATAGCGGAATCAAAATATCAGATGGGCAACGTCAATTATTAACGATTGCGCGCACAATGATATCGAATCCTGATATGTTGATTTTAGATGAAGCGACAAGTTCAGTAGATACGTTGACAGAACAAAAAATTCAATCAGCTTTCTTGCAAATGATGACAGGACGTACGAGCTTTGTGATCGCTCATCGGCTTTCAACTATTCGAAATGCTGATAAAATATTAGTATTAGATCAAGGAAATATTTTAGAAATCGGTAGCCATGAAGAGTTATTGGCACAAGATGGCTATTACAAGAAACTTTACAAAGCACAATTTGCGGCAGAGAGTTAAAGTAAAAACAGGACTGGGATTCATTTCCAGTCCTGTTTTTTATGGATTAGCTCAATACTTTCAAGAACCAAGCATCCATTGCTGAATGTTCTGAACCCTCTAAGGGTATATCTAATAGGCGAAAGCCATGTTTCTCATATAGCCGACAAGCTGTTTCTAGTTCGTGCAAGGTCTCTAAGTAACAGCTTCGATAATGCGTGGATGCAAAAAATAATGCTGTCTCCATAAGTTTATTTGATAAACCCTGTCCTTGAACGTCTGGAATTAAATAGAGTTTTTGTAGTTCACAAATGCCACTTTCTGCAATAAATGGAGCAACTCCCACTCCGCCTACAATCATTCCATCTATTATCGCTACCCAATAATTTGCATTCGTTAACTTCGCATAGTAATCATGAAGATTGCTCAGTTGGGGGTCGAAATAAGCTGTCCCTGGAAGATTCAGACCACGAGATTTCAGAGATTCTTGAATAATTTGTTTTACTCGTGCGTTGTCTTCTTTTTTTATTTCACGTATAAGCATGGAATTATCTCCTTATAAAATTGTTATATCCAGTTTATCGAATTGTTTGGTCAAAGCAAGGATAATATTTCTCTATAGCAATAAAATAAATTTTTATTGCTAAGTTATAATTTAATTGGTAAAATTATATTTTAATGAGAAAGAGAATAAAGATGAGGGGGATACAAATGACGAATCGAATAGAACATCCAATCAGAATAGGTATCGTCGGATATGGCAATTTAGGAAAAGGCGTTGAAACAGGATTAACTCTTCATCCAGATATGGAATTGATTGGAGTATTTACGAGAAGAAATCCAGAGGATGTACCAAGTAAATCACCTGTTTATCGTATGACCGATTTGGAACAAATGAAAGATCGGATTGACGTATTGGTTCTCTGTGGCGGATCAGCTACTGATATTCCAGAACAAGCACCAGAATTGCAGAAAGATTTCACTACTGTGAATGCTTATGATAATCATGCAGAAATTCCTGCGCATTTCGATATTATTAATGAAGTTGCTCTACAAAACAACAATGTAGGAGTCATAGCAACTGGCTGGGATCCAGGTTTATTTTCGTTAAATCGTTTAGTAGCGGAAGCCGTATTGCCAAAAGGAGATACTTATACTTTCTGGGGCAGCGGTGTTAGCCAAGGACATAGTGATGCGATTAGACGGATTGAAGGCGTTAAGTTGGGTACGCAATACACAATCCCAAATGAAACATTGATAGAAGATATTAAAGAGGGTAAAGAAGTTGCTTATACAAAAACTTCTTCACACAAACGCGTTTGTTATGTCGTAGCAGAAACAGATGCGGATCAAGCTGCCATTGTTGAAAGTATTAAAACAATGAAAGACTATTTTGTCGGATATGAAACGGAAGTTCACTTCATTGATGAAGATGAATATGAGAAAAATCACACAGGCATGCCGCATGGGGGGCGCGTGATTCGTCGTGGTTATACGGATGAAGAGACAATGGCGGTATATGAATTTGGTTTAGAGTTGGGAAGCAATCCGCAGTTCACTGCCGCAGTATCCATTGCGTATGCAAGAGCAGCGCATCGTTTGTATCAAGAAGGGAATTATGGCGCAAAAACAGTATTTGATATTGCCCCAGCTTATTTATCCCCGAAAACAGGAGCAGAATTACGTAAAGAATTATTATAGAAATAATAGAAATGAGCATCTATTTTAGGTGCTTTTTTTATGCTCATCTATATATTTTTCTTATCTCTTCCCATAAAAACTACCTATGTAAGCGTTTGTTTAAGCGGTCGGAGATTTGAAGTCAATAAAGAACAACTATATTAAAAATGTCGTCACAAAAGGTTTTAAAAGAGATAATACATCTTTATATTGATATTGTTAAAGGTGGAGATGATACTTCAATAATTTATTTCATAAAAAAACGCACGTTTACATAAAGTAAGGGAATGGCTATAATAAATTAAATTTTAAAGAGGAAATAATGAGGCTTTTATGATAGTTTCGATGGAGCAGGTGGAGAGTTGAATAAAAATAAAAAATGGTATCACAATCGTTTTGTCCCCTGGATAGTACCGATTTTAATTATTGTACTTTGGCAGGTATTGGGACATTACAATATAATTTCTTCTACAATTTTGCCTACACCACTGGCAGTAGTAGAAGCAGGTATTCGTTTGTTCAAGGCTGGAAATTTGCAAGCGAACGTATTAATTAGTACACAACGAGCTTTAATTGGATTTTTAATTGGTGGAGGTATTGGCTTTATTCTTGGATTGCTCAGTGGTACAATTTCAGTTTTTGAAAAAACTATTGATTCAAGCATTCAAATGGTTCGCACCATTCCTCATTTAGCCTTAATTCCATTAGTTATTTTATGGTTTGGTATTGGGGAAAGTGCAAAGATTTTTTTAGTCGCTCTAGGAGTCATGTTTCCCATTTATATTAATACCTTCAATGGTATTAAAAATGTTGATCATAAATTAATCGAGATGGGTAGTGTGTACGGTCTTTCAAAGTGGGAATTATTTCATGATATTGTTCTGCCGGGTGCATTACCTTCTATATTGGTAGGCATTCGTTATGCTTTGGGTGTTATGTGGACGTCTCTGATTGTAGCTGAAACGATTGGAGCAGATTCGGGAATTGGCTTTATGGCTACAAGTGCTCGAGAATTCATGCAGATGGATATTGTGGTTCTAACAATTGTCTTATATGCGATTCTGGGCAAGTTATCTGATTATATAGCAAAATTATTTGAAAGACGTCTATTAAGATGGAATCCAGCATTTGTAGATAAGGAATAGTAGTTTATGAAGAGGTGACTTGATTGTTTGGAATTGACTTAAAAAATATAGAGAAAAATTATGGCAAAAACAATGTGTTACATGATATTAACTTGTCCATTGAAGCGGGCAGCTTCACCGTCATAGTGGGAAGAAGCGGCAGTGGGAAAAGTACTCTTTTACGAATGGTTGCTTTACTAGAAGATGCTTCAAGTGGGATTGTGGAATTTTTAAATGCAGGAGAGTCAAATCCTAAAATCCGGATCATGTTTCAGGATGATCGTCTTCTTCCTTGGAAAAATGTCATTAGCAACGTGCAATTGGGGTCAACTGATAGAGTAATTGCACAAAAGTCTTTAGAAAATGTTGGCTTGAGCGAAAAGAAACAAAGTTTACCAGATGAATTGTCGGGTGGACAAAAACAACGTGTATCGTTGGCGCGGGCACTTGCGACCAATCCAGATATTTTGCTTTTTGATGAACCGTTAGGAGCCTTGGATGCTTTAACAAGAATTGAAATGCAGAACTTGATAGAAGAGTTATGGCTGCAACAAAAATTCACATCACTTTTGGTTACCCATGATGTAGCGGAAGCAGTGCGGTTAGCTGATCGAGTAATTGTAATTGACCAAGGAATGATTCAGTTAGACGAAAAAATAAATCTTCCACGACCTCGTGAGAGGGATGAAAAATTTACAAAATATGAAAAGAAAATATTAGAGCAAATATTAGGAGGATGAACGATGAAAAAAACTTTTTTGTCATTATTGACGATTATATCTACGTTAACACTTGCAGCATGTGGAAATGAATCGAGTGGAGCTGTAAATGAGACAAGTACAGGAAATAATGATGCTGCTTCAGAAATTGTGAGAATTGGTTATCAAAAAGGAAACACCATCAACATTTTGAAAGAAAAGGGGAATCTGGAGGAAGCGCTAAATGAAGCTGGGTACTCTGTTGAGTGGAAAGTGTTTCCGACCGGAACTGTTTTGTTAGAAGCACTGAACACGAATAACATTGATTTTGGCCATGCATCAGACGGAAATGCTGTTTTTATGCAAGCGGGTGGACATGATCTCCATTATATTGCTTCAGAAGCACCTTATCCGGAAGGGGTTGCCCTAGTTACAAAAGAAGAATCAGATATTGAAACAGTAGCAGATTTTAGAGGGAAGACGATCGGTGTAACAAAAGGTGGGAATCAGCACTATTTGTTACTGGTTGCATTAGAACAAGAAGGTATTTCCTTAGATGAAGTGGAAATCAAATTTTATAAAGATGCGGCAGAAGGGTTAGCTGCATTTACTAAAGGAGAATTTGATGTTTATGGGAGCTGGGATCCTTACTTAGCGATTGTAGAAGATAAGGTGGCAACACGTACTATTGTAAATGGAACTGATTTGACAGAGAACCGGACATTTTATTTTGCAACAGAGAAATTTTTGGCTGAGGGATCGGAAGCGACAGCCGTTATCTTGGAAGAATTACAAAATGCTGACCAGTGGGCAAATGACAATAAGGATGAAGTTGCAGATATCCTAGCAGCAGAGTTGGGGTTAGAAGTTGCACCTCTTCAAGAAGCAAACAATCGCCGTACGTTTGGTGTAGAAAAAATCGACGAAGAAATCGTTGCTAGCCAACAACAATTAGCAGATACGTTCTACCAAGCAGAATTACTGGAAACTGAGATCAGTATCCAGGATGCAGTATCGATAGACGAAGCAATTATTCCAAGCAATATAGACTAGAAAGAGCAGGTGGAAAATGGTAGAACATGCATTTTTGAGTTATGGAGATAAAAATGCTCCTGTAAAGGTAGAAGTATTTTTAAATCTTGCTTGTCCATACTGCGCTACTTTTTTTGAAGCAGCAGATCAAATACTACCAGCTTTTATTGAAAAAGGGCAAGTACAATATCTAATTAAGCACTATGACAAACCACGAGAAATGCTTTTATATGGTACTCTGGTCAATTTATTTTTTGATTATCAAAAGCCGGATAAAGTTTATGGAATCATGAAAGACCTTTTTAAAAACCAAAAACAATGGAGTGAGTCTGATAGCAATTCAATTAAAAAGTTATTAACGGAAAAATATGACTTGGAAGAGGAACCCGACACCATTGAATTAAGTTTAAAAATTACTGAAGAGGCAATAAAGCGGAAAGTAAAAATGGTTCCAACTGTTTTTATTAATAATAGCGAGTTCCAATTTCCGGTTGAAATTGATGCAGAAAACCTACAAGCTGAGATTGAAAAACGAGTTTAGAACATAGAACAGCCAGAGTTGTTGACAACAATAACTCTGGCTGTTCTATGTCTGTAATCAACGTTGAATTTCATTTTGTGTCCGTTTTCATATATAATAAATATGAAGGCAAAGCTTAAGGAGGAATAATAATGACTGAAGTACAAAAAGATTATGGAAAGCAACCTTATGTGACGAATCTAGAAGACTTAGTAATCAAAAATGACTCCTATCGGACGGTTATTTGGACAGGTAATCATTTGCAGGGAATCGTAATGTCGATTGCGGAGAATGATGAAGCTGGCGTTGAAGTCCATAAAAACATTGATCAGTTTATTCGAATAGAAGAGGGGCAAGGCGTTTGTCGAATGGGTCCGAATAAAGATGAATTTGATTTTGAAAGAGCAATAACAAAAGATGATGCAATCTTTATTCCTGGAAATATGTGGCATAACATTATCAACACAGGAGGCAAGCCGCTAAAGTTGTATACGATTTACTCCGTTCCTGAATACGCAGAAGGAACCATTCATCAAACAAAAGAAGAAGCGTCGAAAAATCGACTATCGGAATAAGTTCAGCCAAAAGGGGCCGGGAAAAAACTCCCAGCCCCTCTAGTATTAACGAATAATAGTGGCGTAAACGTGCTCAAAAAGGCAGATCCGACATCCACTTCACGAATAATGCGCGGATGGTCTTCGTTCATCCTGTGCTTATTCGTTCCAGTGATTCGGATCTAAACGTCTTTTTTCCCACTCTCTTTTTGGTTGATTAAGACAAATTGCTTGCAACAGGAGAAAAAAGAATGAATAAAATTATGATTATTGGTTCCGGTGGAGCTGGAAAGTCTACGCTAGCGAGACAGATTAGCGAGAAGCTGAATATTCCAGTCCATCATTTGGATGTTTATCTTTGGAAGCCAAATTGGGTTATGACGACTCGAGAAGAACAAATCAAGATCCAAAACGAATTGGTTCAAAATGAAGCTTGGATTATTGATGGAAATTATGATGGAACGATGGAAATACGGCTGCAAGAAGCGGATACAATCATTTTTCTTGATGTGCCACGCCAGATTTGTCTCTATCGAGCTTTTAAAAGAATGATAAAGTATCGGGACGGGTCAAGACCGGATATGCAAGAAGGAAATAAAGAAAAATTCGACTTTGTTTTTTATAGATGGATTTGGAATTTTCCAAAGAAAAAAAGACCGGCACTTCTGCAGCGATTAAATCAGTTAGCAGTAGAAAAAGAAGTATTGGTTCTTCATACTTCTAAAGAGGTGGATCAATTCCTAACTGAACTGTAGGTATATTATAATAGGAGAGGTAAAATGGATAAGTATAGAATCGATAATGAACGAACAGATACTGCTGTCAGAGTCATTTCTGTGGAGCCTAAAAAAATCTACCAAGCTCTTTTGGAACCGAAACAATTAATTACTTGGTTGCCGCCAAAGGGGATGAGTGGACAGGTTGATTTTTTTGAACCTTGGGAAAATGGGAGGTTTCAAATTACCCTCTTTTATCTTGATTCGAGTGACGTTATATCAGCAAAAACGTCAGAAGGGACCGATGTGTTGCGTGGAACGTTTATTGAGTTGATTCGTAATCAGCGAATTATTCAAGATTTGACATTTTTATCAGAAGATCCTATTTTTGAAGGAACGATGAGGATGACGTGGTATTTGGATGCTGTTCCCAAAGGTACAAAGGTTACTGTCGAATGTACCAATGTACCGGAAGGAATCGATCCGGGAGACCACGAGAAAGGTTTGGCCTCCACATTAGAAAATCTCGCAGAAATGATAGAAGAAAAATAGGAAGGTGATTACGTGCAAGACCAAGTGAAACAAGTTGCAGAAATGGTACAAAAAGCCCATCGAATTGTTGCTTTTACAGGCGCTGGAATCAGCACGGAAAGCGGAATACCAGATTTTAGATCCTCGGGCGGTTTGTTTGATCAATTGACCGGCAGACGTTTTACCGGCGAGGAAGCGCTGAGTGTTCCTTTTTTTGAACAGCACCCAGAGCTGTTTTTTGAAAACTACCGTAATACATTGGATTTTCCCGAAGCTAAGCCAAACAGTGGGCATTTATTTTTCAAAAGGATAGAAGACATGGGAAAGAAAGTGACGATTGTTACACAAAACATCGACAATTTACATGAAGCTGCTGGGAATTCGACCGTGTGGACTGTTCATGGAAATGCTACTCAATGGAAAACGGTTCGAACGAATCAAGTTGTATCTAACAACGAATTATGTTGGGATGAAAATGGGCTTGCAGTAGACAGTAAAGGTGAATCCCTTCGTCCGAATATTGTTCTTTATGGAGATCAACTGGATCAGCAAGTGATGATGGAATCGGCTCGAGCAGTCAGTAAAGCAGATTTATTGTTTGTCATCGGGACAAGTCTGAATGTCGTTCCTGCTTCTTATCTAATTGATGATTTTAGGGGTGAAAATGCCGTCCTTATTAATCAAACGGAAGTTGCTGATATGAGTCGGTTTAATCTGTTTATTCAAGAGAAAAGTGGTCAGTTTCTAGAAAAAGTATGGAAAAGACTATCGAACGAAGAGGTGTAAAAAATGATCAACCAATTAGGACAAGTGATGTTGTATGTTAACGATGTAGAAAAGATAAAAAGCTTTTGGATTGAAAAAGTTGGTTTTGTTGTTACCAAAGAACTTCATGATACAAATGTTCATTCAATCGAGATTGCCCCTAATTTTACAGCACAAACTCGTTTTGTATTGTTTGACAGAAATGTTATTGAAGAAACTGAACCGGAGCTGAATTTTGAAACACCTTCTTTGATGTTTTATACCAATGATATAGACGAACTGTATCAAAAATTCCAAGATGCGGGAATTACCGTAGGAGAAAAAGTAGATATACAATTAGGTACTGTTTTTAATTTTGCTGATACGGAAAATAATTATTTTGCAGTGATGGAAAGGAAGTAATGGACGGACAAGCAAGAAAAAAGCAAGGAGGAGAATGCATGAATCGTTTAAATTTAATCACATTAGGTGTCAAGAATATGAGTAAATCATTGCACTTCTATCGTGATGGTTTGGGATTTGAAGTAGTCGTTCACGGAGATGAAACAAATCCAGATGTTGTATTTTTCAATAATGCGGGTACCAAGATTTCTTTGTTTCCAATCGAAGAGCTGGCAAAAGATATTAACGCAGAAAATCCACCGTCTTTAGCAGAAGGATTCAATGGAATTGCTCTTGCTTATAATGGAAAATCAAAAGAAGAAGTAGATGAAATAATGATGAGAGCTGAAAAAGCGGGAGCTATAATCGCAAAAACGCCTCAGAAAGTTTTTTGGGGAGGCTATTGTGGTTATTTTCAAGATCCAAATGGGATATACTGGGAAGTAGCATATGGTGAAGATTGGGAATTCGATGAAAATGATATGTTGATAGTTGAATGAAATCTTTCCATAACAAAGATATTGAAGTAGGTGAATATGGATGAAATGGAAGATTCATACATCTTGTGGTAATTCGCCCAAAACGAAGATGATTGTCGATTGGGTGGTCGCGTACGGAAATGCTGAGGACTGCTCAGATTTCTTGACTGATGAAACAAAAATGATTATCCAATCAAAAACCTTCCCTCTTGTTGAAGGGTTATTACCAAAAGACATAGAAGAAATCCGGATAGAAACTGCTTTTATTCATGGTCGACAAGGTGCCATTCGAGGTCAAGTAATCACAAAGCAGACGAAGTATGATGTAGCTTTATTTTTAGAATTTTCATTAGGAAAGCAGCCGAAATTAAAGAAAGTGCATGGAATCTATATGAACTAGGAGAAAATCAATGAATGCAAAAGAAATGTGGTCAAAATTTATCGTTCAAAGCCCTCAACACGAAAAGGAAGTTTATACTGCGTGGCAATATGGCGCAGCAGTTGATAAGTTAGCACAGTTAACTTTGGAAGGGGTAAAAACAGCAACTTCATCTAATCATCGTCTCTATGAGATTGAAAATGAACCACTTCCCTATGTTGGGGAGTTCAGTATCATTTTAAATTCTAAAGATGAAGCAGTTTGTATTATTCAAACTAAAACAGTAGCTATTTATTCTTTTCAAGATGTACCGGAAGAGATTGCCTATAAAGAAGGGGAAGGGAATCGAACCTTAGCATACTGGCGAGAGGTCCATGAAGAATTTTTTTCCAATGAATTTACGGTCTACGGCCTATCTTTTTCTGAAAAAATGCTTGTAGTATGTGAAGAGTTTGAAAAAGTATATCCAATTTAGAAGGGAAATAACAGAATGAAGATAAGGAAGGCCAAAGAAGCTGAGCTTGACCGTTTAATAGAAATCTGGTTAGAGAGCTCCTTTCAAGCACATGATTTTATTGATCAAGAATATTGGGAAGAGAACCGTGAAGTGATGCGGAATCTATATTTACCATTATCGGAAAACTTTGTAGTGATAGAAGGTACGATCAAAGGTTTTCTTTCGATGATGGGAAAGGAAATAGCAGCGCTTTTTATCCTGCCAAGTGAACAGGGAATTGGTTTCGGAAAAGCGTTAATGCAATATGCTCAGGAAAAAAATAATGAAATCTATTTGAATGTATACGCTCAAAACGAAAGAGCAAAAGCATTCTATCAGTCTCAAGATTTTCAAATTGTTGAAAAGTCATTGGATGCAGCAACTAATGAAATTGAATATCGCATGCATTGGGAAAGTGGGCGTTAAAAATGCGTAGTGAAAAAGAAATATTCGAACTCTTTCTTAACTTCGCTCAAGAAGATGAACGAATCCGCATTGTAACGCTGGAAGGATCAAGAACAAATCCTACGATTCCGGATGATGGCTTTAAAGATTATGATTTATCATATTTTGTGACAGATATGAAACCATACCAACAAAATGACGAATGGCTTGATATTTTTGGCAAGCGGCTGATTTTACAAAAACCCGAAGATATGGAACTTTATCCACCGGAATTAGGGAATTGGTATTCTTATTTGATGTTATTCGAAGATGGGAATAAAGTTGATTTATCTCTCATTCCTTTAGAAAAAACGGACGAATATTTTGAGAATCATGATGGATTGGTAGAAGTGCTAATTGATAAAGATGAACGGATTCTAACGAATCCCATCCCAACGGATAGGCAATATTGGATTCAGAAGCCTAGTGCAGCTAAATTTGATGATTGCTGTAATGAGTTTTGGTGGGTAAGTACTTATGTTGCGAAAGGACTGGCACGAAAAGAATTCTTGTTTGCTGTAGACCATTTGAATCAAATCATCCGCCCGTCATTATTATTGATGATGTCTTGGAAAATTGGATTTGAAAAAGGATATCAATTTAGCTTAGGAAAGAATTACAAGTTCATTAAAAAATTTCTTCCTGAAGAAGATTGGGAGGACCTGATCAAGACCTTCCGTTGTGACGGTTACGAGGAATGTTGGCAAGCACTGTTTCTTTGCCATAAATTATTTCGCAAATATTCAAACGAATTAGCTTCGTTCCATCGTTACCAATACCTTGATTATGATGAAAAAGTAAGTGTGTATATTAAAAAAATATACCAGCAAGATTTGGAGGTGGATGTATGAGAATTGCTGTAGTTGGTATGGGAGTGGCAGGCGTCAGCGTAGTAATCGCGATGGCCAAGCACCGTGAGTATAAGGAACATGAAATTGTGATTTATGATAAGCCTGATACATTTGGAACAGGTTTGCCTTATCAGCCAGATTCCGAATTGTTATTATTAAATCAAACAGCAGATACGATGAGTTTAGATTATGAGGATGAAATGGGATTTGTAAAATGGGTAGAAAAGAAAAAAGGATGTAATGATAGTGCAAAAAAACATCTACCTCGTTCCTGGTATGGGCAATATATGCAAGAAAAATTAGAGGAAGCTGTAAAAGAACTCAATCCTATCATTGTAAAAGAAGAAGTGACTTCACTTGAAAAAAAGGAGGGGGGAACTTTTCTCGTTCAATCCAATACAGGAGAAAAAAATTTCGATCTAATTCATTTGTGTATCGGACATCTACCTTATCAAGATCCGTATCAGTTGATAGATAACCCTTGTTTCATTTATCATCCCTATCCGGCTCAAGAAAAGCTCGCAAATATTGAAAAAGGTCTGCGCGTAGGGGTGGTTGGGACTAGCTTGACTGCCATTGATATGATGCGATTTTTGAAACACGAAAAAGAAGAAATAGAATTACACTTTTTTTCGGATACAGGGCGGTTCTCTACTTTACGAGGAAATGAGCCAAAATTTAACTTACATTATCTTACCTTGGAACGTTTAAACAAAGAGAAAGAAAACAACAATGGCTTTGTTTCTTTGGAAAAAATTTTCCAATGGTTTAAACAAGAGTGTGCGGATAAGGAGATTAACTGGGCTGATGTATTGGAAGCCTTCGGGGAGGGAACAAAGGACCAGTTGAAAAAACAGCTAACGAATGAAGGAGATTTAGGGAGATTGCAATCATTGCTCCATCATTTAGATGATTTACTTCCTGAATTTTGGTTAGCATTAAATGAAGGTGATAAACAACAGTTTCTTGAGAAATACCGGGATTCGTTTGAGATCATTCGCAGTCCCATACCAAGAGAAACGGTACAAGAATTAGTTAATTGGTGGGAGAAGGGCGAGTTGACTGTTCGAGGTGGGATGCAAGAGGTCGTTGAATTAGCTGATTCGTTTGAAGTGGTTTTCGAAACGAAAGAAACAGTTGAAGTAGATTACTTAATTAATGCTACAGGACAAAATAAAAAAGTAGAACAATCCCGTTATCAATCAAAATTACTCAACCAATTAATAAACCAACGTATTTTACAGCCAGAAACGTTTGGGGGAGTCCAAGTGTTGTGGCCTAGTTCAGAAGCGATTAGTCAACGCCATGGTGTATTCGAAAACTTATTTGTTCACGGCCAACTCATTCAGGGAATCCAATATGGCAATAATACTGCAGGCATGCTGGTGAAGCACGCTCATGAAGTAGTGACAAAAATAGTATAAGAAAAGCGGACAAGTCCGCCTTGACCTATGAAAAAATAGGAAATTTGACCCTGAATTGTCAGGAGACTTCACGCTTCAGCGGGTTAGTCGAATGATATGCGTTAGCGAGCAGCGAAGCGCACAATGGGGCAAATTTATCTTTTTTTCACTAGGTCAGGACTTGGGAGCTAGACATTGATGGCTGAACTTATAATCCCCTAGTCTAGAACAAAAAAGAACTGAGTATCCCAGTTCTCTTTTGATTTATGATTGTTAAGTATTTTTTTGCATGTGGTCATAAACATGGCCGCTTAAGGTCATTTCGGAAATCTTTTTAAAACCATTTTTTTCATAAAGCTTTCGAGCGCCGCTATTATTTTGATCACAGTTCAGGCCAATAATCGTTTCCCCAGTTTGCAAAGCAAATGCAGGAATTGCTTGGAGCAATTGGCTGGCAATTCCTTTGCCGCGGTAGTGTTTTGAAGTAACAAGCGAGTCGAGATACCATTCACCAGCAAAGGTTTCAGCATCCGGGAAAAGCGCTGTAGAAGAGGTAATTCCATAGTCTACTAAAAGACGTTGGAAAGGCTCATTCAGCTCTTTTTCCAATTCTCCTTTGTATCCGAAGCAACAACCTTGGATTTCACCATCCTCTTCGAAAATAATGCCGTTTTTGTAACTGTAACGGAAAAAATCTTGCTGCATACATTCCACCATTATCTTTTTAAATTTTTGAGGTGGGACGATTGTTAGGATATCTAGTTCCATATCTTGGAATATCTCTAGCAGTAAATCAAATAAGATAGCAGAATCTGCAGGCAAAGCGTGACGAATCATAACGTTCTTCCTCTCATTTCAATCAATTATTCGAAATGATTATAACATGAATCAATGTTGTTTTTTGGAAAGGTGTGATATTTATGGGTGATTTAAAGATAAAGCGTGTGTACGAAGATTATGAAAAAGAAGATGGAACCCGAATCTTGATTGATCGTTTGTGGCCGCGCGGTGTAAAAAAAGAAGATGCAAAAATTGATAAATGGATAAAGGAAATTGCCCCGACTCCTGAATTGCGGAAATGGTTCCACAAAGATATCGAACGTTTTTATGAGTTTAAGGAACGTTACCGAAAAGAATTAGCAAATAATGAAGAGACGAGTTCTGCTGTAACAGAAGTATTAGAAAATTTACAAGAGGATGATGTCACACTGATTTTTGCTGCAAAAGACGAGCAACGGAACCATGCGAAAGTACTGCAAGAATTTCTAGAAGAAAAGAGATAGAAAAAATCCCTCATTTTACATAAAAGCAAAATGAGGGATTTTCTATTTTTCATAGGTCAAGGCGGCCTTGTCCGCTGTTCGTTATTAACCTTGAGGTGGTGTCGGAGGCATATTGCCTTGGCGACGGTATTGAGATGGAGTTATGTTTGATAACTCACGGAACGTCTTGGAGAAATGAGAAGGCGACTGGAATCCAACGAGATGAGCAATGTCTGCAATCGCAATGTTTGTATTGCGCAACATTTTTTGTGCTTCATCAATTCGAATATGAATTAAGTAATCAATCGGAGACATGCCAACTTCTTGTTTGAAAATACGGATCAAATAGAATTTATTAATGTGTACTAATTCTACTAAATCATCTAACGTAATGTTTTTGTGGTAGTTTACTTTCATGAAATTTTTGACTGTTTGGATTTCTTTATGATTTTTCTTGTTCAAGGAATTACGGATTGAGAATTCTTCGTTACGTAACAATTGAATCAAGATGATTTCAATGTAACGTTTGGCAATTTCCTCAGAACCAGGCTTTTTAGCAGTAAGTTCTTTTAATAATAGCTCTGTGAACAATGAACTATCTGTGTCGGTTTTATCATACTTATAATAAGTAAATTCATGCTCTGCTTCCCCGATGTGAGAAAACTCTAAACCGTGCACACCAATTTCTGTGATCTCTAAGGACTGGTTGCTAGATAACTCCCAGTAATAATCAATATTTGGATTTAGTAAAACAATTTGATTCGGACCAATCTTTTCAGAAGTGTCTTTGAATGTTAATAATCCTTCCCCGCTGTTTATAAAAACAATTTTAACATAAGGATATTTTTGGAAAGCGGTCGTTTGATTAGCAGTAATTGTATTTTTTTCTGCAGAAACAATTTTCAAGGATAAGTTTTTGATGTTAGACATCGTATACATGTTAGTCCTCCTTCATTTAAATGACTAAATTTATTGTAAAACTAAATGAATATAAACATTTGGCTTAAATTGACCTAGTATTAAGTTAACCTACTCACTATCATATAATAAAATAAGGAAATGTCTAGTAATTTGTTATTAATAATACAAAAAAAATGAATAAAATTGATTAACAAGAATAATTCCCTAAAATTTAAGCATAAGAGAAAATTTCGCCAGAAATCAGTCTACCATAAAATTATAGATAAACAAACAAAAAATCATCTTCTGTATTCTTGTCATTATAATAACGATATTTTCTAGTATAAGCAAATTTTATAGAGGGACATTGGTATAAAAAAGTGAATAAAGCGTGATAGACAAAGCTTGTTCAAAAAAAAACGCCTATAGATAATCAAATAAGATGATAGACTTTTTTTATAAATATACCAAATTAAAAAGCATAAATAATAAAGATATAGCAAAACTACTGTCTAGAAAAACAAACAAAAGTTTCTTTTTCTGCTGAGGGGTTCTATGCTATCTATCAAAATTCCTTCATAGTATAATGTAATAGAGAAATACAAACGATTAGGAGGGATTAAAATGAAGTTTTGGAGCCGTCTCAAAGACAGTCTATCAGGTATAGGACAGGCACTAGCTCGTTACCCGGTCACTATTTTATGGTTAATGGGGATAGCAATTTTAAATATGATAGAGATTGAATCATCGTTTAGTCGATATAGTCAATTTATTTTTACTTTTGTTATTGGAGCTATGCTCAGTATGGTCGGCCAACATATTTATGAACGTTTCTATAAAAAAACTACTCATCGATGGCTTATTCTAGGAGGATCAGTTCTTTTAACGATTCTTTATTATTTTACCCTCACTAGTGGAGATATTTTTGAGTATGTTTATTTTATTCGTACAAGTGTGTTCTTGTTTTCGCTTCTAATAGCATTTATATGGATACCGTCAATTAGTAATAAACAAGTTTATTTTCACCAAAACTTTTTAGCGATATTCAAAGCTTTATTAACGATTTTGCTATTCTCTGGAGTTTTAACAATCGGTATTTTTGCGATTATTGTAAGTATTGATACCTTGCTTTTTACAATGCCCGCCGATTCAACAATCCATGCAGCAAATATTATTTGGTGTTTGTTTGCCCCGGTTTATTTTCTGGGAATGGTTCCTGTTTACCATGAACAAGGGAGCCAAGAAGGAGCTAGAGAAGATGCGTATCTAGTACCGCGTTTTTTAGAAATCTTGCTAACGTACATTGTTATTCCAATCGTAGCGATTTACACGATTATCTTACTGATGTATGTACTGCTTAACATTGGTGGACAATTTTGGACAGATAACTTGTTGGAGCCGCTCCTTGTCGCATATGCGATTGTTGTAATCGTTGTATACTTATTATCATGTAATATTGATCATCGTTTTGCTGATCTGTTTCGAAAAATATTTCCTAAGATTATGCTTCCGATTGTAGCTTTTCAAACAATTTCCAGTATTTTAAAGATACAGGAAATGGGAATTACTTATGGAAGATACTATGTCATTTTGTTTGGGATATTTGCGGTTATTTCAGGCGTCATTTTTAGTTTCTTTCCGCCAAATCGAAATGGGTGGATTGCGATCGTGCTATTAGTATTAGGGATGATTTCTGTAACACCACCTATCGATGCCTTTACTGTAGCAAGAAATAGTCAGATGTCTCGTTTAGAAAAGACACTGGTGGAAAACAACATGATTGAGAATGGCATGGTTCAAGCTGATGCGTCTATTTCCGTCGAAGATAAAATCGTGGTTACGCGAAGCGTTGACAATCTTGAGATGTTTGGTGAAATTGAAAGAGTGAACTATTTGCCGCAAGACTTTGATGTTTATGCTGATTTCGAAGAGGTGTTTGGCTTCCCTATGACTTATTCCACTCAAATACCCGGTTCTCCCGGGAACTATGCCTACTTAAATCTATCTGAAGAAACAGTGATGAATGTTGAAGGAGTAGATTATTGGGGATACGTATTCTTTTCAAGCGAGGAAGAAAAAGAATGGGAAGTTGGTCAAGGAAATATCTTGAAGATAATTTATCAAGAGGATGATTATTTTACTTTACAATTAACAGATCAAAATGGTACTGAAATCATCAATGGAAATATGTCAGAAGCGATCGAGCATGCTTTTGAACAATCAGATGTCAGAGAACCACTAGAAATAGAAGATATGCTGTTTGTAGTTGAAAATGATGCTGCAAAAGTAACAATTGTGATGATTAGTTTAGATGAATATGGAAATAGAGTAAATGGCGAAGGTCATTTGTTTGTGGATTATAAATAGTAGATATTGTTACGATAGATTGAGCTGGGACAAAGTGTCTCGGCTTTTTTAGTGAAATGAGATTGTATAAAAATCTTTTCCTTCATTAGCTATGTAGATAAAAAGCAAATTGCTCTTATTTATTGTCTTGCGAGCGATGTTTAGTAGAAAAATTAAAGTACAGGAAGATAAATAGCTCTGTACTTTAAAAATCATAGGGAAGAAGTACAATTCTTTCTTTATTTTAAAAAATAATCATTTCTCCTTCTTTTCTAATCTAGATGGAAAAAGTAAGAAATAGTATAAATTTAGTTAAAGTTGTTTCTTAACAACAAATGATTTAGTAGAATAGAGCTATTGAGTTTAAGGAGGAAATGTAATCCATGATAGAAATATTAAAGGCAATCATACTTGGAATCGTTGAGGGGATAACGGAATGGTTACCCATATCAAGTACAGGACATATGATTTTAGTAGAGGAATTTATTCAGTTGAATATGACTGATGCATTTAAAGAAATGTTTTTTGTTGTGATTCAATTAGGAGCAATTTTAGCGGTGGTAGTACTTTATTTTCACAAGTTAAATCCTTTCTCACCGAAAAAATCATCAATAGAGAAAAAAGAGACGATGGAAATTTGGTATAAGGTAGTTGTAGGAGTATTACCGGCGGGAGTTCTTGGACTGTTATTGGATGATTGGCTGAATGAACATTTTTATAATTACTGGGTAGTTGCTATTATGTTAATTGTGTATGGGGTTCTCTTTATCTTGGTCGAGAATCGCAACGAAGGGAAAACGGGGAAGATTCACACCTTCCAGGATCTATCTTATCAAACAGCACTCTTCATTGGTTTATTTCAATGTTTATCATTGATTCCGGGTACTTCCCGTTCCGGAGCAACGATTCTCGGAGCAATTGTTTTAGGGGCGTCGCGTTTTGTCGCTGCAGAATATTCTTTCTTCCTTTCTATTCCGGTTATGTTTGGTGCTAGTGCGTTAAAGTTAGTGAAATTTGGTTTTGATTTTACAGGACAAGAATTAACTATTTTGCTGGTAGGGATGGCTGTTGCTTTTGCAGTGTCTATTATCGCTATCAAGTTCTTGATGAGCTATATTCAAACCAATGATTTTAAACTTTTTGGCTGGTATCGGATTGTATTAGGAATACTCGTTATTGGCTATTTTGTATTATTTGCCTAAAGCTAAAAAGTATATAAATGTTTGTTGCATGGTATAATATTGTCATAAACTTCAATCAACAATGGAAAAGAGGTAGGCAATATTGCATCAATGTGTAGTTATCATCCCATCGTATAATCCAGAACCCACCCTTATTCAATATGTAGAAGAATTAGTAGAGAAAGGCGTTCAGAATGTTATTATCATCAATGATGGTAGTGAATCAGCCAGTCTATCTCTATTTGAAAGTCTCGATCAAATGGAGTCTTGTACCGTTTTAACTCATGGGAATAATCAAGGTAAAGGCAGGGCTCTTAAAACGGCCTTTCAATATGTAAGAGACCGAAAAGCTACGATGAAATACTTAGTAATGGCTGATGCAGATGGGCAGCATGCAGTTGATGACGTGTTGCAATTGTTAAAAGTTTCAAAAGAAAGAAAATCCGGTATTATTCTTGGAGTAAGGGATTTCGACCAAGCTCAGGTTCCTTCAAAAAATGCTTTTGGAAACAAACTAACGAGCAAGGCCTTTAAAATTTTCTTTGGAAAATACTTATCTGATACGCAAACGGGCTTACGGAGTTTTTCTATTTCAGAATTAGATTGGCTCCTTGTATTAAAAGGCGAGCGATTCGAATATGAAATGAACATGCTGATTTACGCGATTTATAAAAGCATCCCTATTTATGAGCAACCCATACAAACAATCTATTTTGGTGAAAAAACTGTATCTCATTATAAAGCCTTTCACGACTCTATTCGAATCGCCAAACTCATGTTTCGTGGTTTTGTAATGAAAAATTCTTTGGTTGACTAATTACTAGACAATAAGGATTGAGCCTATGCAGAAAGACTATGGTTTATTTTATAAAAAAATCAGAGGTATTCTACGTTTTTTTTCTCCTGAATTTTCGATTAAGGATAGTCGCATTAAAAAGGAAGGGCCAGTTGTGTACGTTGCGCATCACCAAAATATGTTTGGGCCTATCAGTGTATTATGTTGGCATCCGGAATTTTTACGAATTTGGGTCTTACATGTATTTTTAGATTTTTCCAGTTGTTATCACCATTATCTTGAGTTTACTTTTACCAAGCGTTTAGGGTGGCCACACCTTGTTTCAAAAATCATTGCTTATCCGACTGCGCTATTCGTTACAGCACTGACGAAGTCTGGTAAAGGAATTCCTGTTTATCGGCAATCTCGTTCTATTGTTGTCACGATGAAGCAAACGGTGGATGCTCTTGAAAACGGCGAAAGCATCTTACTGTTTCCTGATATTAGCTATGACGACCCAAGTGCTCAAGTAAAGGAAATCTACGAGGGATTTTTATATATTGAAAAGTATTATTATCGTAAAACTGGTGAGCATATACCATTTGTGCCGATGATAGCAGAAAAGAAGGAAAAAGAAATTAGAATAGGCACACCTATTCTTTTCTCCGGAAAAGAAGCATTCTTTCTCGAAAAACAAAAAATCGCAAAAGAAATACAACAAAAATTGAATGAATTAGCAAAAGGATTGGAGTAATTTCCAGTCCTTTTTTATAGACTAGGGGATTATAAGTTCAGCCATCAATGTCTAGCTCCCAAGTCCTGACCTAGTGAAAAAAAGATAAATTTGCCCCATTGCGCGCTTCGCTGCTCATTCAGGGTCAAATTTCCTATTTTTTCATAGGCCAAGGCGGACTTGTCCGCTTTTCTTACTTGCCCTGGCTGCAGCTGAGCGTTGATTTTGCCTAGTGAGAGCCCACTTCGATTATTACTGGATTTAAGCGATTGTGAGCAGAAAAAATAGGATTGTTTTTCATCATGCCATTTGAAGAGGATTTCTAAACGACCTATGCTATAATGCAGAAAATATGTTTATAAATCTAAGGAGCATTGTAATACTTTGAAAACAACTATTTTATCGATGTATATCACATTAATGCCAGTGATTCTTGCTGGTGTAGCAAATATGAAATTATTAAAATCTTCGTGGTTGGAAAAATGGAATCAACCAATTGACGGTGGAAAGATATGGCGAGATAACAACCCATTATTTGGAAAAAATAAGACTTGGCGGGGCGCGTTAGGCATGATTATTTGTTCCATCATTGCAACCATGGTCTGGGGATGGTTGTGCGGGCTGTTTCCTTCGCTAAAAGCATTCAATCAATTTTATCAAAGTCATCCAAATACTATTTGGTTTAACATAAGTATTGGTTTTTGGTTAGGGCTTTCTTACATCATATTTGAACTACCCAATAGCTTCTGGAAACGACGCAAAGATATTGAACCTGGAAAAGCATCGGAATTAAATAAACCATGGAAATATATGTGGCTTGATCAGATGGACTCTTTATTTGGTTGTACCTTGGTTGTAGCGTATTATGATTCTATGAGTATTTCCAAGTACTTTGCTTATGTTTTTCTTGGTGCAGCAACACATCTGTTGATTAATTGGCTGCTTGTAAAAGCAGGTTGGAAAAAATCAATATAATTTTTTGGAGGGGCCTATGTTTCAATTTATTCCAGTTTTTCATATTTCAAATAGTCTCAGCTTCATTGGACTATTTTTTTCTATTTTGAGTATTTACACAATCATGACGGGTAATATTTCCAGAGCGATCATGCTGATGGTTGTTTCTGTTATCTGTGATTTATTTGATGGAAAGTTTGCGAATCAATATGAGCGGACGCTAGAAGAAAAACAAATGGGAGAATATGTTGACTCTTTCGTTGATATGATTTCTTTTATAGCCTTGCCGATCGTGCTACTTTTATCTATTACAGATTATTCCATATTTGCTCTTTTTATCAGTATTTTTTATGCTGTTATGGGGATTCACCGATTGGGCTACTTCCATATCACAAAAGAAGAGCAGTTAGATTCTGAAGGGAATTATTTCTATTTTATTGGTGTTCCGGTTGCTTATATTTCATTAATTATTCCCATTATTTACACAGTTTGTATTCTTTTTCAAGCAACCCACACCTTATTTTTTCAAGTGCTATTACAAATGATTTATATAATAATGGCATTGATGTTTGTATGGAATCATCCGATTCCAAAACCAAGAGGAAAAATGTATGTATTTTTTGTACTTCTTGCCTTACTGGTGCTTTTTATTTTAGGAAGTAGGTGAGCACATGACTGTTTATTATCATCGAAAGACACAAGAATACATTGAAGAGCAAGAGGTAGGCGGAAAGGCACTGCACTTTTTGTATAAGACAGCCTTTGGCAGGTTGCTGTTAAAACAACTTGTTCGACCTGGTTTTTCTAATTGGAAAGCAAGTAGAAACAATCGAACGGCTTCGATTAAAAAAATCGCTCCTTTTATCGAAAAATACCAAATTGACTTAACAGAAGCAACAAGGCAAGAATTTACCTCTTTTAATGACTTTTTCACAAGAACGTTAACGCCATCAGCTCGTCCTATTAATGAAAATCGTTCAGCGGTCATTGCAGTTTCTGATGGAAAGGTATTTCATTACTCTATAACGGAAAAAGCCGAGTTTCAAATAAAAAACAGTCTTTATACATTAGCTGATTTGTTGCAAGATAAGACTGCGGCAGAATTATTTGAAGGGGGGACTTGCTTGGTGTATCGTTTAGCAATGGATGACTATCATCGCTACTGCTATCCGGCTGATGGGGAGAAACTTGCTGAAAAAAAAATCAAAGGAAAGCTGCATACAATTCGACCAATCGCCCACCAATATACAAAAGTCTTTAGTGAAAATACACGGACATGGCAATTACTGGATACCAAAGAATTTGGAAAAATATTATATATTGAAATTGGTGCCATGTTGGTTGGGAAAATTCACAATCATGGTCACGAAAGATTTTTAAAGGGACAGGAAAAGGGTTTTTTTGAATATGGCGCTTCAAGCATTATTGTGTGCTATCAAAAGAATCAAGTAACAATCGATTCAGATATTCTTTTACAAAATCAAAATGGTAGAGAAGTGCAAGTACGACTTGGAGAGAAAGTGGGGGAAAGATATGTTGAATAGGTTGAACGTTTATATTGAAGAAATGTATCCGATTATACCGAGATTTATTGTTAGTCTGCTGATGGTCGCTGTACAGTATTTTGGTGTGATTGCATTTGCGAGCACACAGCCCTCTTATCATTTTTCTTGGGCTGATTTGGGAGTTGTCTATACTGTTTTTGCTTTTTTGTTTTTGTTACGTATTGCGGATGAGTTTAAAGATTACGAAAAGGACTTAATTAATTATCCAGAGCGAGCGCTCCCTTCTGGACGAGTTTTTAAAAAAGACTTATGGGTACTAGGGATTGTTTTGTTTATCAGTATGGTAATTATGAATTTAATTTTGCCACAGGCAATCAGCCCCTTTTTATTAGTGATTTTCTATGGATTTTTAATGACTGTATGGTTTTTTCAACGGGATAAAATCGAACCAAGTCTCGTCTTGGCTTTAATCACCCATAATCCCGTTCAGTTACTATTAAGTTATTATGTGATCCATTATGTATGCAATCAATATGAGTTGCCAATCTGGACTTGGCAAAATGTCTGTTTAGCTCTTACTTTATATATCCCTGCTTTATTATGGGAAGTTTCTCGAAAAATAAAAGCTCCGGAAGATGAAAATCAGTATGTTACTTATTCACAAGTATGGGGATTTAAAGGATCTCTGCAAGTAATCTTAGCTGTAGCTGCTATTGGTGTGCTGTTTGCTTTAGTGCTCGTCTATAAACAAATGGGCTCTTTTTTATTATTGTTTGCCTATGGCGGCCTGGTGTATGCAATTATTCATTATTATAAAGCACCACAAGGAAAAAATTTAAAAGTGGCTGTTCCAGCATATTTAATGATTCATCTAGTCATTTTTCTTGTTTTAGTGTGTTTTATCTATTTCTAAAGGTTAGGGGTTAATCAAATGCAGATGAATAGAATGTGGCTGCCGTACGATCAAATTACATTAGAAAATGGCGGTGGTAAAGCCAACGAACTTGCAAGAATGAAAAAAATAGGAATTCAAGTTCCAGCCTTTTTTGTTCTTTCTATTGAAGGGGCAACTGCATTGCGTTTGCGTAAAGAAGGGGCTTTAACGAACGAAGAAAAAGAGTATTTATTTCAAATGGTAGAACAAGAGTGCAGCGGTTTCGAATGTTTCTCTGTTCGTTCCTCAGCTGGGAAAGAAGATAGTGAGGAAGTATCGTTTGCAGGATTATTTGATACCTATTTGAATGTTTCAAAGGAAGAGTTGGCGGATAAAATTCTTGACTGTCTTCGCTCTGCTGACTACCAACATATCAAAGATTATATGTACCATCATCAATTGGATATAAAAGATGTAAAAATGGCGGTAGTGATCCAAGGAATGGTAACGGCTGAAAAAGCAGGCGTCCTTTTTACCGCTAATCCAAAAGGTTTATTGAATGAAACCGTGCTTGTTGTTGGAAATGGATTAGGAGACGGTGTAGTGGAGGGGCTTGTTCCCGTTACGACTTATTATTTAAAACGTGATGAGGACTTGTCCTATTTTGAAAGGCAGGAAGACAGTCCGTTATTGTCTCAAAAAGAAATGAAAAGTTTATTGGAACAGGCAGACTTGTTGAGGAAAAATTCAGAATTTTATTTAGATTGTGAATTTGCTGTCCTAGAAGAAAAAGTCTACTATTTACAGTCACGTCCAATCACTACTTTAAAAACGGTTCGAGAGGAATCGGTACCGGTTGTATTTAATAATAGTAATCTAGTGGAGAGTTATCCCGGATTGACATTGCCTTTAACCGATACTTTTATTCAGTTTGCTTATCAGGAAGTTTTTAAAGGAGTTGCTTGGCGTTTTTCTCGCTCCAAGGAGTTATTGGCTGCTTATGAAGACGTGTTTGCTAAGATTGTTGTTCGAATTAACGGCCGAATGTATTATAATATGAATCATTTATATAGTCTGTTGCAATTTCTACCTTTTCCAAACCAAATTCTGCCTATTTGGCAAGAAATGATGGGCTTTTCTCAGAAAGATGTTGTTACAACTCCGGAATTAAAAAAGAAAACAACCTTTTTGGAAAGCTTACGTATTTCTGGAAGAATTATACGAGAGTTTTTCTCGGCGTCTAAGAATATGAAACGATTAAATGAAGACTTTATTAAAGTAGAAAGATACTTCAAACAACAATATACAGATGAAATGAATCAAAATCAGATTAAAGAATTGTATCAAAATTTAGCGGATCGTGTACTGTCTAATTGGGATGTGACATTGGTAAATGATTTGTATGCATTTGTTTATACCGGGATACTGAAAAAAGCATTGAAGAAGTGGGGAAACTCAGAAGCAGAAAAAGAATGGAATCAATGGTTTTCTGGTATACCAGCAATTACGAGTATGGAACCAGTTATCTCATTACAAAAACTAGCAGATTTTGTTAATAAACAGAACTTGCTATCTTCCATCAAACGAATTACATCGGATGAGGATTTTGCTCGCTTTATGGAAAAAGATCATTCTGGATTCAAAGAAAGATTTTTAATGTACATTGACCAATACGGCGATCGTTCGTTGGAAGAACTAAAACTTGAAACTGCGACTTTTCGCAGCCATCCGTTGAAAGCTCTTAACCAGCTCATTATTTTTGCCGAAAACACAAATAATAAAGAGACAAAAGCAGCAGATTCATTTAAAAAACTAGAAGAAATAGAAAATCAGATAGATGTTTCAGCTTGGAAAAAACAAATTTTCCATTATTTAAGTAAACGTGCTCGTCTGGGCATCCAACACCGAGAAACTTCTCGTTTAAATCGGAGCAGAATTTATGGGATGGTCCGAACAATGATGCTTCGCATGGGAGAGATTGCGGTTGAACAAGGCTGGCTCGAAGAAAAAGAAGATATTTTTTGGTTAACAATGGAAGAAGTAAAGCAACTTGATCAGTTGGATGGGACGTTTGATCCTCAAAAAATCGTTGCAAGAAGAATAAAAGAATACAAAGGCTATGAATTGTTGCCAGCATACGGCTACCTAGTATTTCAGGAAGAGTCCTTCAATAAAGTGGTTCAGCAAGCAGAAAAGGTAATTCATGACAGCCTGGTAGACGAACTGCAAGGAATTGCAACATCTAACGGCAAAGTAAGCGGAGAAATTATTGTCGTTACCAATCCAAGTGAAGTAAAAGAAAGTGTAGAGGGCAAGATTTTAGTAACGAAAATGACGGATCCTGGCTGGGTATTCTTGTTAACACAAGCAAAAGGGATTATCGCAGAAAAAGGATCTTTGTTATCTCATACTGCCATTATTTCCAGAGAGCTGGGCATTCCGGCAGTAGTTGGAATTAAGAATGCAACAGAAGTGTTACATACAGGCGATCAAATTGAACTGGATGCGAATACCGGAAACGTCACAATTCTTGAAAGAGAGGCAGGGAGGAATGAAAGCTGAGTACTTATTAATTGAAGAAACTGAGATTCAGAATTTCTTATCTTTTCCTGATACCTTGTATCGACCTGAGTTCCGAACGGAGAATAAAAAAGAACTTGCTCAAATTATCCGAGGAGAACATCCACTAAGTCATTATTTTCAAGCGATACCTTTTCTTGTGGAAGAGCACGGTCGGATCTTAGCTCGAGCAGTTTTGACTTTCTATCCGGAAGATTCCACTGCTTACTTAGGATATTTTGAAAGTTTGGATAATGATGAGGCGGCGCGCCTTTTATTAGATTTTGCGGAAAAAGAAAGCTTGGATCATGGGAAGAAAAAAATAGCAGGACCATTAAACGCGAGTTTTTGGCTTGGATACCGATTAAAAGTAAATCATTTTAATCGCCGACCTTATTTCTCAGAGCTATATCACCTTGATTATTATGAAAAACTCTGGGAGAAAAATGGTTTCGATAGAGAAGCCACTTATTATTCCAATCATTATAATCCCGTAGATGGGCAGATGGATAGAAATAAATATTTGAAACGCTATAAGCAATTTAAAGGGCAAGGTTATCAAATTGTGAGTCCTGCTGGAAAAACTTTGAACCAAGATTTCCTGGCTGTAGCAGAATTAATTCAAGATCGATTTCAGACATTTCCGGTTTTTAAAACCATTCAAATCGATGAATTTTTGCAGTTGTTTTCTGATTTGAAGGCGATACTGAATCGAAAGTATGTAAAAATAGCTTATAGTCCCAATGGAGAACTTGCGGGCTTTCTGATTTCTGTTCCTGACTATAGCACTCTTTTTAATCAGGAAAAGCTGAATCTAAGAGCGATTGTACAATTTCTATTTAAAAAATACACCAGTCGTGAATACATTATTCTTTATATGGCAGTGAAAGAAGGGCACGAGGGACTCGGCTCTGCACTGGTATATTCGCTGATGGAAGAATACAACAAACGTAAAATAAAGGCGACGTCTAGTTATATCCATGAAGGAAAAGTTTCTGGGGGTTATGCTTTTGGTAGTGTATATGAACAGAGTGAGTATGCTTACTATTCCAAGAGGATTAAGTGAAAAACGGATGAATCCAGCAATTGGATTCATCCGTTTTTCATTTAGAGAGACAGCTATAAGCAGTTTCTATTCAAGCAAATTCATGAGGGGAATATAGAACTTTAGCAATTAAAATAACATGCGAAAGTCATTTTCTGAAAGAATGTGAATATTTCTACCGTTTCCTTGAAGTTCACGAACTTGTTGAATTTTTCGGCTTTCAGATGGAGTACCGATTTTTTGCCAATCCGAGTTAGATACCACGACGTAGGTCGTTTCGTAAGTTAATTGAGAATCAAAATGTCCGCCTGCATCGACAACGATTTGTGCAGCGTCATTGCGCTTCATTCCTTTCAAACGACCGGTAAAACAAACATGTTTTTTATAGAAAGGATGAGCCGGATCAAACTCAGTTGTTCGAGCTTTCAGCTCCGTTGTATTTTTGCTTTTTGATTTTGCTGTTGAGTGAATAGGTCCAAAGCGATGAGAAAATAGTTTTCCCATTCGATAGTTATGTTCTTGTAAAAAGCCATCAATTTCAAAGTCATATGGTCGAAGTAATTTGCTGGCGATTGTGCCGCATGCGGAGGCATCATCCAACGCGTGATGGTGATGGTCAATCGACAATCCATAATAATCAAGAACACTGACTAGGCTGTTGCTGCGTAAGTCCAATAAACGTTTGGCCATAGCACATGTACAGAAATACTCGTTTTCCATTTGGGGCAATCGGTAAGTTTCAATCGTTTTTTGTAAACAATTCATATCAAATGGCGCAAAATGTGCAACCAACGGATCATCTCCGATAAAAGAACGAATCTCTGAGTAGAGTTGATCAAAACGCTGAGCACCCCTCACATCTTCAGGATAAATACCATGAACAGATATATTGGAAGAACTGAAGGATTGGACTGGATTAATTAGGTTGTAATAACGTTCGACTTCTTTTCCATCTACAAAACGACTCATTCCGATAGAACAGATGCTGTCGCCTCGGTTATTGGCCGTTTCAAAGTCAAGAGCGATATAATTCAAAAAATTTCCTTCTTCCTTTTCTGTATTCGATACCCTGATTATACAGATTTAAATGAAAAATTCCACGTTAACGGCTTAAAAAAGTAAGTAGTTCGAATAGCAATATTTGTTTGATGATAAGGAGACTTTCTATCTATTTAACAAAAAATCGTTATAATAATGGGAAAAGAACAAATAGAGAGTGGAGTGAAAAAATGTACCATTATTCTGTAGAAGAATTAGATAAAAATAGAATGTACAAAATGATTTCAGGAAGCATTATACCTCGAGCAATTGGATGGATTACGACTCTTAATGAAGAAAGTGAAGTTGTCAACGCAGCCCCTTTTAGCTTTACGAGCGGAGTTTCGAATGAAGTGCCATTAATCTCAATGGCGATTTTAAGGAAAAATGGTGAACCAAAAGATTCGGCACGAAATTTATTAGCCTATAAAAACGGAGTGGTTCATATTGTCAGTTCAGATATTGTTGACGATATGAACGAAACAGCTGCTGATCTCAAAGAAAGTGAAAGTGAAATTGATCGGACGAATCTTCATTTAATTCCGAGTAAAACCGTAAAGACTCCTGGTATTAAAGAAGCTAAAATACGAATGGAAGTAAAGTTATATGACTATCATCCTGTCAAAGACCGAGAAGGAAATATCGTGACAGACTTTTTCTTTTTAGAAGTAACGGATTTTCATTTTGATGAGAGTATCTTTGATGTAGAAAGAGAGTATATCAGTGTTCAAGAACTAAAGCCTGTTGCACGTTTGGCTGGGCCATATTATGCAACCTTAGATGAGATTTATCGCAAAGATCGCCCGAAATAACGTTCCAAATGATTATGTACGGAATTACGGATTTGAGTTATGGTAAAGAAAAGGAAGGAGGGATTTTTTTGATTAATATTTTTGAAAAAGGAAAGGCGCTCGGGGACAAATATATGCCAGAAGAGTCCTTTTTAGAAGTATACCGCGTCCCTGGTGAGGAAGAGCGACCTTTCGTCATTGTCTTTCCAGGCGGCGGCTATCATCACCTTGCGGGGCATGAAGGGAAAGATATTGCTGAATGGTTTAATCAAAGAGGGATTCATGCAGGAATCTTTTATTATCAGCTAAAAAATCTAAATCTAGATCGATTATTAAAACAAGTAAACGACTTGGTTCAAGAGTTGCGAGAACATGCTGCTGCTTGGCAATTGTCACCAGATTCTATCGGCGTAATCGGTTTTTCCGCGGGAGGCCATCTTGCTGCTTTATGTAGTACGAAGAACGAGTATAAACCTGATTTTAGTATATTGTCTTATCCCGTTATATCTGTCTCAAGGCCGCATTTACATTTGGATATGTTAACACAAGTTTTAGGGGCAGAGCCCGATGAAGAATTAAGCAAACAGTATTCTCCTGACTATTTGATTACTGAGACAACGCCAAAAACATTTATATGGCATACAGCAGAAGACAAAAGGGTTCCTGTAGAAAATGTATTATTATACGCCCAACAACTAGGTACACATCAGATTCCCTTTGAGCTGCATATTTTTGAAGCTGGCAGACATGGATTGGGGCTTGCTAAGGAAGAACCGTATACGCAAGCATGGTCACTTCTTTTAGAAAAATGGCTCGAGAAAAATCAATTGACACCTCAGGGAGAAAAAAGATAATGAAACAGAAGAAATCGATTTTTATTATTGGAGATTCAACTGCTGCAGAAAAATTACCAGAAAAACGTCCGGAATCTGGTTGGGGAGAATATTTAAGTGAATACTTAAGTGAAAAGTTCACTGTACGAAATCATGCAGTAAATGGCAGGAGCACTAAATCATTTCTAGAAGAAGGTTTATTTGAATCTGTTGATGAAGCTATGCAGCTGGGAGATTATTTAATTATTCAGTTCGGACACAACGATCAAAAAGAAGAAGATCCGTTGCGATATACAGAACCATTTGGAGAATATCAGAAGAATATCGCTTTTTATGTTGACGCAGCTCATAAAAAAGGTGCGTTTCCAATTCTTCTTTCCTCTATTTCTCGCCGTGATTTTGAAGCTGGCGTATTGAACCCGCAAACATTGGGAGATTACCCGAAAGCGGCTCTTGAAATTGCAGAACAATTAAATGTGGCTGCTGTCGATATTTTTTCGAAAACACAAAAATACTTAACGGAAACCGGAGAAGAACAATCTCAAAAATTATTTTTGCATCTGAATGCCGGTGAACATGAAAACTATCCGGAAGGAAGCAACGATAATACACACTTGAATGTAACCGGTGCCAGATTGGTTGCTCGCTTGATTGCTGAAGAATTGGTTCATATTTTATAACTTATTTAAAGAAGGGAATTTATATTCAATGACAACTGTACCATTACAATTAGGAATTCGTGCCCACGATTTAGGACAACTACCAATTGAAAAATTAACGCAAAAAATGAATGATTATCATTTTACGCATGCACACTTTGCTATCAAGAAATCATTTCCAGATAGTCTTCGTTCTGTTCAAAAAATGACCCCGGGAACTGCCAACTATATCCATAGCCATTTTAGCAAAGCGGGTATAAAAATTTCTATTCTTGGAAGTTACGTAAATCTGTCTTCGCTGGATTTATCTGTTAGAAAACAAGCAATTGCTGATTTTAAGAAACATATCTATCTAGCGAAAGATTTTGGCGCTTCAATGGTAGCGACAGAGACGGGATCAGTAGGAAACGGATATACAGAAGAAAACTTTACGGAGGAAGCCTATCAAATAGCCTTGGAATCTGTAAGAGAAATCGTCGCTGAGGCAGAAAAGTTTGGAGTAGTGGTTGCAATTGAATCAGGAATCAATCACCCCATCTATACAGCGCCTTTGCTTAGAAGACTGGTGGATGAAGTGAATTCTCCAAATATTAAAGTCATCCTTGATTGTGCAAATTTAATGTCTGTTACAAACTATCAAAAGCAAGAAGAGGTGATAGAAGAAGCCTTTCGCCTACTGGACGATTACATTATTGCCCTGCATATTAAAGATTTTATCGTCGAAGATAATAAAATAAAAATCGTTCCGGTTGGTCAGGGTTGGATGAAGTATGAAGCGATCATGCATTATGCGAAATACGAAAGTCCTCATATCTTTACCTCACTTGAAGCAACTACAGAACCCCACTTAGAAGAGAGCATTGCATTAATCAAAAGAATATATGATAAAGTGTAAGAACAAAAAAAGAACTGTGATTCCATTTTTTTAGGAATCACAGTTCTTTTTTATAGATTAGTGTTTAAAAAAATATAAGTGGGTCTATCAGCCTTTTACTGATCCGACCATAGCACCTTTTACAAAGTATTTTTGGACGAATGGATAAGCAATTAGCATTGGCAAGGTCGCGATAATGATTACAGCCATTTTTACTGATTGTGCTGGTGGAACAACATCTACTACCGAAGCATCTGCATTTAATCCACTAGACACAAGAACGATTTGACGTAATAGTACTTGAACAGGCCATTTTGCCGAATCGTTAATATATAGAATCGCTGATTGGTAAGTATTCCAATAATTTACGGCATAGAATAGAGAAATTGTTGCGATAGACGGTAAGGAAAGTGGCAAAATAATTCTGAAAAAGACGCCAAAATCCGTACAGCCATCCATTTTTGCAGACTCTTCCAAACTATCCGGAATTCCTTGGAAGAAGTTACGCATGATAATCATGTTATAAGCACTAATTGCACCGGGCAAAATTAAGGACCATACTGAATCGATCAAACCTAAGTTGTTTACAACTAAGAACGTAGGAATCATCCCACCACTAAATAACATAGTGAAGACAACAAGGAAATTAAAGAACCCGCGACCATGTAAGTATCTACGAGATAGTGCATAAGCCATGAAAGAAGTTAAAACCATACTGATAAAGGTACCTACAATGGTTACAAATAAAGATACACCGATGCTTCGGAATATTGTAGGTGTTGATAAAATATACTTATACGCATCTGTCGTGAAAGTTCTTGGTAAGAGAATAAATGTGCGGGTTGTAATTTCTCCCGGAGTTGCGAATGAAGTTGCTAGAATATTAATAAAAGGAATGAGACACATTAGTGAAAAAACAGATAAAAAGACAATATTTAAAATATCAAATGTTTTTTCTCCTTTTGATGCATATTTCCATTTGTTTGCGTCTTTCAAACTAATGCCATTCGATTTCTTGCTCATTATTTTATACCTCCATATTATTCATTTGAATATAGATTCTTTTTTTGTACGTTAATTTATATTTATTTTTGCCGAAATAAAAATACAAAACGTTTACAAAACAAATGTACCATGAGGCAGGAATGACGTAAATAATCAAAAGAACATAAGCTTAAAAGTCCCTGCGAATAAAGATTAAATAACCAGAGCCCGTTCTGAAAAAAAGAATAATCATTTTTTAAAAGGATAAAAATACATAAGGAAATGATAACGCTTACTCTCGCTGGTGCACAGGATATAGAGTTTTCTGGTATAAAGTGATGGCGATTTCACTACTCATGAAATGATTATTTCTGTAATCGCTTTAATTAGGTAATATGAATGTAGCCGAAATGAAACAAACGATTCACAGATTATTATTCAAATTTTAAACGACTATGTTTTAAATTATCGATAGGAGGAATCCGTTTTGGAAAAAGCGACCGTAACATCTCATCCTTTTCAACGGACTAAACAAGAAATAAAAGCTCGTGAGCGAAAAAAGAAATGGGCGCAAATAAAAACAAATAAATTTTTATATCTAATGTTGTTGCCTGGTGTTTTATATTTTATTACATTTAAATATTTCCCAATGGGAGGATTAGTCATTGCTTTTCAAGATTATCAACCATGGGCAGGAATAGTAGGAAGTCCGTTTGTTGGACTAAAACATTTCATTCGTCTCTTTACAGAAGACACTTTCATGATGTTAATGAAGAATACACTAGCAATTTTTGCTTACAATATATTCTTCTCGTTTCCATTCCCAATTTTATTGGCTTTATTATTAAATGAGTTAAGAAGCGATAAACTTAAAAAAAGCATCCAGACCGTGATTTATCTTCCTCATTTTATGTCATGGGTAATTGTAGTATCAATCTTCTATGTATTACTGACAACAGAAGGTGGCGTAATGAATAATATTATTGTTGCGAATGGCGGAGAGAGAATTTCATTCTTGACTGATCCTGACTGGCTAAGGCCCATGTATATTTTCCAACAAATATGGAAAGGGGCAGGCTGGGGAACCATTGTATATCTAGCAGCAATTACAAATGTTGACGAACAACTTTATGAAGCAGCAGATATGGACGGAGCAAACCGATTCCGAAAAATTTGGCACATTACTCTTCCGGCGATTAGACCAACGATTATTACATTGTTAATTCTAAAAATCGGAGATGTTCTGGAGCTTGGGTTTGAGCATATGTTCCTTTTAATGAACTCCATGAATAAAGGAGTCGCACAGATCTTTGATACCTTTGTCTATACTGCTGGTATACAGAATGGGCAGTTAAGTTATTCTACAGCTGTAGGGCTTTTCAAGGGCCTTGTAGGACTGGTTTTAGTAGTAGGTGCAAATAAATTAGCGAAGAAATTTGGAGAAGACGGCGTTTATTAAAACTGTCTATGGTAATTTTTAGGAGGGAAGAAATGAAGTCGTTGGATAAAATGAATAAAGTTAATGATTATCTAATTGGTTTTTGGAAGATTATTTATTTAAATGGACTGTGGCTCGTTTTTTCCCTCTTAGGATTAGGAATTTTTGGTGTCGGGCCTGCGACCTATGCAGTAACAAAATATTGTTTCCGTTGGTTGCACTTTAAAGAAGAACCAGCTGTTTTTCAGAGCATTTGGAAATATTATAAAGAGGCCTTTAAGCAGTCTGTGCTTGTGAGTTGGGTTTTAATCGCTATATTTACTATTTTAATTGTTAATCTTTTTAATGTAACTGAATGGTATTTCCAAGTCGCGAATATCTTTATGTTTGTAATGGCGATTGTAGGAGGCACACATATTTATAATGTGATGGTAGCGCTGAGATTCAAGAATTTGCGAGAGATTACTCGTGCATCACTAATGATGGGAATCGGCTACTTGCATTATACGATTATTTTATGGACAATACTTATTGGAACTTATTATGTATTGTCTAGCATTTATCCAAGTCTTTTATTCCTTTTTGGAACCGGATTCACGATCTTTTTGATTACCTTTGTCGGGAATGTAATTGTAAAAGATTTCGAGGAGGAGCCTCAAGAGGATGAAGAAATAAAAAAAATTTACTCAAAGGAGAGTTAGAATGAATAAGATCAAAAGAAGTAAATTATTTGCAGGAGTATTTACAGCTAGTTTATTATTAGCAGCATGTGGCGGAGGAGCTGGAGCTGATACAGATTCAGCGGCTGGAGGAAATAATAGCTCACAAAATACAGAAGGTTCTTCAACTGAAAATACAAGTTCAAAAGACAGCGTAACTTGGATGGCAATGCTTCATACACCGACACCGCCAAGTGGTGACATTGAAGGTTTATTAGAAGAATATACAGGAATCGATGTTGAATTTAATTGGGTGCCGGATGCATCGAAGGAAGAAAGAATTAATGCAGCATTAGCATCGAATACCTTAGCAGATATTGTTACTTTATCACAAATAGACAATACAACTGTACGACAAGCTCTCACTTCTGGAATGTTTTGGGACGTAGAACCATATCTATCTGAATTTGAAAATTTAGCTGCTATTCCAGAAACTACATTAGATGCTTCTCGTCTCGAAGGACATATTTATGGAGTTCCTATGCAAACTTCTATTGCTCGTTATAGCGTTCTAGTACGTAAAGATTGGTTAGAAAATTTAGGATTAGAGGTTCCGCATACAATTGACGAACTGCGTGAAGTTGCTCGTGCATTTACAGAAGATGATCCGGATGGAAATGGAATCGATGACACAGTTGGTTTTGTTGAACGTTCAGAGTCTTATATGGTTGGCTTCCGTAACTTGACTGGTTACTTTGGCGCAGATAATTTCTTCCACGTATCTGAAGATGGCGAAGTAATTCCATCATTCATGCAACCAGAGTTTAAAGAAGCAATGGAATGGTATCGTGATATCTATGCAAATGGTTGGATGAATTCTGATTTTGCAGTTATGGCAAAGAATGATCAAAAGGATTATATTGCTACTGGTAAAGGAGGAATCGTTCTTAGCGGTGCATTTGATGCAAATAATTATAAAACGGCAGCTGTAGGAACGGACCAAGAAGAAGTAATGGACTGGGAAATTATTAATGATATGACCTATAAAGATGTTCCTCGTCGTATGTTGTCAGATACAAATGGAGGAATGGGAGGCTGGTTAGCTATTCCCAAAACAAACGTTGAAACAGAGGATGACTTGAGAGTTGTTTTAAAATTTATTAATGATTTAATGGATGAAGAACCTTATACACTCATGACAATGGGAGTAGAAGGAGTTCACTATGAAGTAACTGAAGATGGCGTTTATAATAAACTAGATGACACTATCTCTCAACAAGAAGTCCAGCCTTATGTTAGCTCAAGACCTTCACAAAGTGTAATAATTTTTAAATCTGCATCTGAGTTAGCAAACGAAGGTAATGAGAAGATTGCAGAAAATGCAGAGTTTGCTGTTATTAATCCAGCTCAATCCTTGGACTCTGAAACGTATACATCTCAATGGAGTACACTCGTTGAAGGGATTCAAGATGGTTACTACAAATATATGATGGGTGATATTGACATGGATGACTTCGATGCAGCGATTGACACATTCCTAAAAAATGGTGGACAAGACATAATTGATGAATTTACTGCAAGTTATGCAAAAAGCAATTAGTAAAAAGTAGTTCAAATGGGCTTCCTTTCCAAATATTGGAAGGGAAGTTTTTATATAACAAGTAATCCGTAGGGGGACAAGAACAAATGACTTTATCAAAAAGAATAATAGACACATTACTAGAACGCTATCCAACGCTTCCAGAGAACAAGCTATATAAAGGAAAATGGTCATATGACTTTGGGGTAATATTACAAGGTGTGAAAGCCGCTTATAAAGCTAGTAACAATCCTGTCTACTATCAATACATAAAAGATAATATGGATTACTTTATTCAAGAAGATGGTACGATAAAAAATTACCATTTTGATTCCATGAATATCGATTATGTGAATAATGGAAAGTTATTGTTTTTCTTATATGAAGAAACAAAAGAAGAAAAATATAAGGTTGCAATGGACCGGTTATTTGAACAATTACAACAGATGCCACGTACTTCAGAAGGAGGTTTTTGGCATAAAAAAATCTATCCTTATCAAATGTGGCTAGATGGATTGTATATGGGTTCTCCTTTTTATGCTGAGTATTTGCTCACATTTAAAAATGGTGAAGGATTAGACGATGTGGTGAAGCAATTCGAACTTTGTTATAAGCATACAGTAGATGAAAAAACAGGTTTGCTTTATCATGCATGGGACGAGAAACGTGAACAAGAGTGGGCAGATCCCGAAACAGGCTTATCCTTGAATTTTTGGGGACGTTCCATAGGCTGGTACGTAATGGCTCTAGTAGATGTCATTGAGTTACTGCCAGAAATGTATGAAAAACGTGCTGTACTTGTAGAGCAGTTGAAAAACATTTTATCAGCATTGAAAAAAGTTCAAGATCCGGAAGCGAAAGTTTGGTATCAAGTACTAGATAAAGGTAATGAAAGAGGCAATTATTTGGAAGCTTCTGGAACAAGTATGATTGTTTATGCTGCAGCGAAGGGGTATCATCTAGGCATTTTAGATGAGTCTTGGTATACTTTTATTAAGGAAAGCTATGAAGGCTTGCAGGAAGAATTCGTCTTTTATACCAAAGAAGGTTGGGTAAACTTGACTAGATGCTGTGAGGTTGCTGGATTAGGCGGAGACGATAAACGAGATGGTACCTTTGTATATTATATTAGTGAGCCAGTCATCACAAATGACTTCAAAGGCTATGGTGCATTTTTACAGGCAGCGGTCTATTTAGAGAAGATATAAGTAAAAGAATGAAAGAGGGACAAGTATGAGTCGTAAACCAGAAAAAGTAATTGCAATCATTGGAGCCTGCCTCGTTTTATTATTTTTGGGAGGTTTCGCTTTAACCGTCCTTAACATGGATATTGAGAAGTATCGAGAAGTGATTGTACCCATTTTTGAAGGCAATTTTTCCGATTTAGCATCTGAAGAAGGATTTCAAAATATGCGAACATTAGGGGCTTGGTTTAGTGCAACTGCGTTTATTACACTTGTTTTTGTCGCTTTAGGAAATTTGTTTATTTCAAATAATCGATATCCATATCGAGCTGCTATTTGTTTTGGGCTTACGGGTATAGCCGTTCTTTTTGGAAGTCAACTGATCGCATACCCATTAGCATTTATCTTTTTTGTAGTAACAGCAATGAGCTTATTCAGAAAGAAGTAAATTTAGAAGAATAGTGGAGAGTAAAAATAACCTAGTGCAGCGCACTAGGTTATTTTTCACTCTGGAGTATGCATCTTTCGATACTCACCAGGAGTCATATTTTCTTTTTTCTTGAAAGAACGGATAAAATTTTGTGGATTCCGATATTGTAGACGTTGCGAAATCTCTTTAATCGTAACATTCGTTTCTCGTAACCATTGTTTTGCAATATCAAACCGATACCCTGTTAAATAATCACTAAAGGTTATTCCTGTTTCCTTTTTAAAGATATTACTCAAATAGTTTGGATTGTAATGGATTCTGTCTCCAATTGATTCCAAGGAGATATCTTCTGTATACTCATTTTCAATAATCTTAATGATTTGTTCAGAAAGACCTTGGAACTGTTCAGAAGTTTTTTCATTCATTTCTTGAACAAAAGGTAAAATAATATCATTAAGTAAAGTAGCTTCTAATTCACTTGGATGATTTACTTGTAAGATTAATTCATATAGCTCTACGCCTTTTTCTTGATTCAGAACAGATGCATTTACAGTTTGGGATAGTTGAACCAAATTAAGTGCAAAACGCAGCAATGCTACCTGAACGTTAATTGGGTTATTACTGGAAGTTAAAATCTCTTTCAGTATGGCTGGTGCAATTTCTCGAACTTGTTCCCTTTCACCAAGCCGAATAGATTGGAATAATTGTGCTTCTAAATCTTCTGGATATCCCGAAATTTCAGGCACAGCAATCATTTTCTCGACTTCATCATGGAAGATAATTGCCTGGTTTCCTAAAAGAAGGTGATAAGCTAATGTTTGTTTCCCTTTATCCAAATTTTCTTTTGAAGAAAGTAAATCTGTGTAGAAAGGAGAAAATGCAATACTTACTGAAATTCTCATATAAGTCCGTAAAGTATCGATGATTAAATTAGCATATTCTGTACACTCTTTTTTATTTTCTTCTGGATTATCTTTATCAAAAGCCAATAAAGTAACTTGGATTTTGTCATTTAAGACTACTGGAGTCAATCGATTTTCGATCGGAATTAATTCGTTGACAATTTGATTGATCCCAACTAAGAAGACATCTTGATTGTTTACTTCTCGAGAGCCGTAATCATCAATTTGAATGAGCATGATACTGTAGTGTTTATTTTTTTGATCAGGATAATTGTATAGATCCATTTTTGTTGATAATTCGCTCTTTGTCACTCGGTTTCGATAAAGATTACGCATGAATTGTTTTTCGAGTTCAGGTTGTTCTCGTTCATAAAGACCTTCTAATGTTTTCTTCTCAGATACGATAGCATCAACCTGACCGGTAATAAAATCCCAATCATTGACTTTTTTATCTTCAGTGGTTGTAAAGTTCAGGCTTGTTTTTAATTTTTCAATTGGTCTCGTAATTCTGCCAGCAATAATATAAGCACCAACAATGATTGCGCTAATAATAATGAGTGCTAAGATAACCAGTCCATAACGTGCGAACTTGAGCGCTTCATCGATTTCTGAAGTATTTAAATAAGTGACATAAAGCCAGTTGTTGTAGTCAGACTTTGTATAAATTAATGTAGAAGAATTGTTTTTTGATGAAGACAATTCTATGATTCCAGCAGATTTCTCTTCAGCCAACGTTCGAATCTCGTGAATCAGTTCGATAGACAAATTACGATCTTCATCATTTTCCTCGATATTTGCTGAGAAGAGGAGTTCATCATTACGATTGACAATGAAAAAGGGTGTGGACTCGTTAGATACATCCAACAGTGATTGAATACTGCTGTTTGGTATCTCAGCCATACCAATTGCTAGTTTAGTATTTGAGAAAACAGGCAACAAGCTAATAGAACGAATATGATTTTCTCCTTGAATCCAATACAGATTTTCTTTCCTTCCCTCAACGTAACGTTCCTCAATATTTTCGATTTCTTCTTCCGTCATTTGAGTGAGTCTTCCATCTCTAATCAACCAATTTTGATCTAAACTGACTACTGAGTATACGGTGCTCGGTAAACTGAAGGTTGCGAAATAATTTAATTGGGAAGTAATCATGCGGTATTTTTGAAAATCTTGTATCCCTAAAGGCTCTTGAACCATTTCATGAAAATCATTTGTCGTGCTATATGCATTGAATAATTTTTCGATAGTTTGTATTTCACGTTCAAAAGTATTTTTTATTTGATTCGTTGTCATGATTTTACTATCTTCGATATTACTTTTAACAGAATCACGAGTAGAGACGTATAATGCCGAAATAAAAATAATCACTAAAGTAGTACAAATCACAGCAAGTATAATAAAAATCTGTGTAAAAGAACTTCCATGTCTTCCTAATAAATTTGATTTTTTACTTAATTTAGAAGGGTTTTTGCTCATGATGAACCTCCTTTCGTTAACGATATAAAAAACCATTATCAAAAAATGATAGCGGTTTATTTGCTTTAGTATACCATAAATTTTTGGAATTAGTATTTCTGTTTTTTAGAATAATGAGCAATTCTATAATAAGAAGTAACATTTTAGATTTATCTGTTTGATAAACAGCCCTGATATATGCTTCTGAAAGAAGGATTTAATGCGCATATCGAACTCCCGTGTATTTTTCTAAAAATGCTGGATAATCATTTGCTCAGAAGTAATCATTTCTAATGATAATAATCTAGAATGCGTAATTTCTCTTATGACCATCCTTAAAAGATTATATACGTAACCGCTTTATCTGCTTACTATGAAAGGGGTAACAAGGTTAATAAGTTAAGTGACCAGTAGGCTGGTTAATCCAAAATAAGGAGAAGATTCATTCATGACTATTTTCAATGTTGTTGATTATGGCGCGATTGGTGATGGCCAAACAGATGTATCAAAAAGCTTCCAAAAAGCAATTGCTGCTGCAAATGAAGTTGGGGGAGGGACGGTATATGTTCCGAGCGGTGTTTTTCGGACTACTTCCATTCGCTTAGAAAGCAATATTACTTTAGAAGTTAGTCCTGGAGCGACCATTTCTTTTGTGACAGAGCAAGAGACTTATCCCGTTGTTCATTCACGTTGGGAAGGTTGGACGCAAGATGTCTACCAATCTTGTATTTATGCAGAAAACGTAGAAAATATCAAAATATGTGGTGGAGGAGTCATCGACGGAAATGGAGCCGATTGGTGGGATTTATTCCGTAATCGTCGTGAAGAGTTGAAATATCCTAGACCAAAACTAATTAGTTTTGAAAAATCAAATCGAATCACAATTCAAGATGTTCAATTACGGAATTCACCAGCATGGACGATTAATCCAATTTTAAGTCACAATATCACGGTCGATAATGTGTCTATCTTAAATCCAGCTGATTCACCGAATACAGATGGGATTGATCCTGAGTCATGTTCCAATGTAAGAATTTCAAACTGTAACATCGACGTAGGAGATGACTGTATCGCAATTAAATCTGGTACAGAAGATGCAGCAGAAAAGGTAGCTTGCGAAAATATCACAATCACAAACTGCACGATGATTCATGGACATGGTGGCGTGGTACTTGGCAGTGAAATGAGTGGTGATATTCGTAATGTGGTGATTTCCAATTGTATTTTTAAACAAACAGATCGGGGAATCCGCTTGAAAACTCGCCGTGGACGTGGCGGTACGATTGAAGATATCAGAATCGATAATATTGTGATGGATGAAGTCATTTGTCCCTTTATATTAAATTTATATTACTTCTGTGGACCAAGAGGAAAAGAAAAATATGTATGGGATAAAAATCCGTATCCAGTTACAGAAGAAACACCAACTTTCCGTCGTATTCATTTTAATCACATCACTGCTCGTAACGTTCAAGGAGCAGCTGGCTTTATTTATGGACTTGCAGAAAACTATATCAAAGAAATTACTTTTAATAATATTGATATTTCAATGGCAGAAGATGCGGAACCTGGTCAAGTGGCTATGATGACAGGGTTGGATTACATGAACAACCGCGGTTTTTATGTTGGGAATGGCGAAGATATCCTGTTCAATCATGTATCAGTAGAAAATCATGAAGGACCAATGATTTATTTGGAGAATTGCCGAAATATTCAAACAGAAAACTGTGTTTCAAAAAATACAGAACAAGTAGAAAAATTGATCGAGGAGAAAGTTGTGCATTTTTCCTAACTAATAAGTGTGTTTTACAGTAAGGAGGAGATTTTTTGGAGAAAGATCAACTGTGGCAATTATTAGGTGATTTACCGAGTAATCCATCAATGGATGCGAAAAAAATTTCGGAAGAAGTTCATCCAGATGGTTATTACTTAGAAACATGGAGTATTGATTTAAACGGTGAGGAGCGAGTTCCCGCATATATCGCACGGCCGTTAGAAGCATCAGGGCGATTACCGCTTGTCGTTGTTAATCATTCACATGGCGGTATGTATGAGAATGGCAAAAAAGAAATGCTTCAGCCTTCTCATTATCTGCAGTCTCCGTCCTATGCAAAAACATTAACGGACATGGGATACATAGCAGCTTGTATTGATATGTGGGGCTTTGGCGAACGTTCTGGTCGTAAGGAAAGTGAAATGGTTAAAGAAATGCTTTGGAAAGGACAGGTCGTCTGGGGAATGATGTTATACGACAATATGCGTTTTCTCGACTTCTTATTACAGCGCGAAGATGTAGATTCGAACCGAGTGGGAACGATCGGCATGTCAATGGGAGCTATGCAAGCTTGGTGGCTCGCTGCATTAGATGACCGCGTCAAAGTTGTTGTCGATATAGGCGGGCAAGTGGATGCACATACCTTAATGAAGAATCGTTATTTAGACAAACATGGATTCTATTCATATGTACCAGGTTTATTGAAACATTTTCAAACGGTTGATATTCAGAAACGAATTATTCCACGTAAACGTCTTACCTTAAATGGCTCTTATGATTTAAATTGTCCTCTGGAAGGCGTGCAATTGCTCGACAAGGAATTATCAAAAGCATACCAAGAAGCCGGGGTTCCAAGTAACTGGCATTCATTACTATTTAGCTGCGGTCATAAAGAGACAGCGGAAATGCGCTGGAACTGGCAGCAATTCTTTACTGAACATTTATAGAAATCGGGTGAAACCATGTTTTTAGTAGGAAAAGAAACCTTTTGTGATTTCCAAAGTATCCAGCAAGCCGTTGATTACTGTGAAAATCATAAACAGTCAGAAGCAGTGACCATCCAAGTTTTAAGCGGTTTATATGAAGAGCAAGTAGTTATTTCTCGCTCGCAGTTAACTTTAAAAGGAATTGGCGATGTAACGATCCAATATGGTTTAAGTGCGAGAGAAAAAGATCCTTTAGGAAATGAATTAGGAACGTTCCGAACACCTACTTTGTATGTAGGTGGTCAAAATAACAAAATTGAAAACGTTACGATTATTAATTCCTCGGGCTACGGAGAAGATGTTGGTCAAGCCCTTGCAGTTTATGCTGATTGCGATGAAACGGTTTTTCGTCATTGTAGAATGATCGGTTATCAAGATACTTTGTTTACAGGGCGTTTACCAGGAAAACAAAAAGATGGTACGGATTTTATCTTGTTGGAACAAAGCCAAGATCAGAAAGAATATCGTCAATATTATGAATCTTGCTTCATTTCAGGAACAATCGATTTTATCTTTGGCGGTGCCACTGCTTATTTTTATCAATGTGAAATAAATAGCCGAAGAGAAAGAACGCGTAAGGGCGGCTATATCACAGCCGCTAGTACTCCTAAAGATCAAAAGTCAGGGTTTATTTTTCGAGAATGTTTTTTGAGTGCGGAAGAGGATGTCGAAGGGGTCTTTTTAGGAAGACCTTGGCGTGCTTACGCGAAGACAGCTTTTATTCATTGCGAATACGGTCAACACATTCTGCCAGCTGGTTGGAATGATTGGTCAAACAGTCAGAACCAAGAAACAACTGATTATGTAGAAATTTTAAAGGGAAAATATCAATTCAATCAAAGAGTTTTATGGAGTAGACAGTCACATACAGCTAACTCTGAATATAATATAGAGCTTGTCTTTCCGAAGAGTGATTTTTATAAAAAGTAATAAAAGAAGGATAGTGAATCGTCATAATGGAGAAAATGATTAAGAATCCTATTTTACCAGGTTTTAATCCGGATCCTTGTTTGCTTCGAGTGGAAAATACCTATTATATCGCGGTTTCGTCATTTGAATGGCTTCCGGGAGTGCGAGTTTATGAGTCACAAGACTTAGCTAACTGGGAATATTGTACGGATATTTTAACGGATCAAGTTGATTTAAAAGGGAATGCGATTAACTGTAGTATCTGGGCACCACAAATCAGTTATGCAGATGGGGAATTTCATTTATTGTATACGGATGTAAAGAGTTCCGTTCGTCCGTTCAAAGATACTCATAATTATATTATTTCTGCCCCAAGTATGAAGGGTCCTTGGTCGAAACCAGTTTATTTAAATAGCAGTGGCTTCGATCCTTCCTTATTCCATGATGAAGATGGTAGAAAGTGGCTTTCCAATGCACTGTGGGATTACCGCTTAGCTACACCGAATAAGTCATCCGGAATTGTTATTCAAGAGTACGACGCGGTTACTAAAAGCTTGATTGGTGAACCAGTAAAAATATTTGATTGTACGGAATTGGGTAAAACAGAAGCACCGCATATTTATAAAAAAGATGGTTATTATTATTTAATTATGGCAGAAGGCGGGACTGGCAGTGGACATGCTGTAACCATTGCTCGATCGAAGAGTGTGACGGGGCCTTATGAAGTTGATCCACACTACCCAATGATGACATCAAGCAATCATCCTGAGTCTCCATTGCAGTGTGCCGGACATGCAAGCCTGGTAGAAACGCCAGAAGGTGAGTGGTACATCGCTCATTTAACCACTCGGCCTCTACGAAACCAACATGCTATTTTAGGTCGCGAAACAGCTTTACAAAAAGTAATTTGGGATGAAGATGGTTGGCTGCGTCTCGCCCATGGTGGAGTAGCTCCAGCACTGGAAGTTCCTGCGCCAAAAGGGTTTGAAGGAGAAATAAAAGAATTCTCTCATGATTTCTCTGATGATTTTTCTGGTCCAGAACTACATTCTAATTGGAATAGCTTACGGATGTTGCCGAATGAAGAATGGTGTTCGTTAACAGAGCGAAAAAATCATCTCCGCATTTATGGCGGCGAGTCATTACACAGCTTTTTCAACCATCATTTATTGGGAATTCGTCAAACTGATTTTCATTTTACGGCATCTACAAAACTTCTATTTGAACCAAAACAATTCTTACAAATGGCAGGATTATTGTTGTTTTTAAATCCAGAAAACTACCTCTATGCCTATATTACGAATGAAGATGGAAAACGTCTCCTTCGTGTTATAAAAGCTGAACGAGGAGACGTGCATTTAATCGATACAAAGGTAGAACTTCCGCAAAATAGTGAAGAAGGTATTGAGTTATCAATTGTTGCTGCGGGACAAGAAGCGAATATTTACTATCATTTACCCCAACAAAAAGAAACTCAGTTACTCTATGCAGAAAAGGACTTAACATTCTTGTCAGGTGGTTTTACAGGTAATTTTATAGCGATTGCCTGCCATGATATGAATCAATACAAAGGCTGTTACGCTGATTTTGAATTTTTTAACTATGAAAGCAATGAATAAATTTCTATAGAACAGGAGAAAAAAGATATGCACGAAACACAAACAGTGACTAACCCATTATTGAACGAAAAATATTTAGTAAGCGGTGGCTATAAAGTTTATCCGAAGTCTTATACAAAAAATGACAAGACAAGCTTTGTGATGTTTAAAAAAGATGCTGAAAAGTACTTATTTGTAAAAGGATCGGGTCCTTTGTTTGATGAATTAGAAGGAGAAACACTTTCAGAAGACACTAAAATTGCGCCTGCAAATCATGCAAACCGCCTTGTACTAAATCGTTATTTTGATTATACAAATCCGCGTGCTTTTGGAAATAAGATTACGACAATGGGAGTGGGCGACCGCTTAGGTTTAGCTTCCCCAGGACATATTGATATTATGCGTCAATATCAGGTGAAACCAATTTTGGCGCAACAAAGTATTCGTGAATTATCCCTCATGGAACGCAGTATTTATGATGTGCTTGATGCAGCGAGTTATGCGGTAATTCAAGAAGGATATACAGGCGGCTTTGGAGCAGACGGCGACCACTTGAAATTGGAAGAAGATATTAAATTGGCTTTGGATGCAGGAATGTCTATGTTGACTCTAGATTGCTCGGATTATATTCGCAATGAAGTACCAGAAATGTCTGTAGAAGAGCAAGAAGCAGAATACAATAAATTGCCAGAAGAACTTCGCAAACATTATGAAAAAGCTTATTTAGACAAAACATTTGAAGCAGCAGGAATGTCAATTACATTTGATAGAGAAGAATTAATTTATAATGTCCTCCTATATTCCGATGCATTAAATTACATGGTACATATCTATAACGAATACATTAAAAAAGCAGATCGTGAGATTGATTTCGAAGTATCCATTGATGAGACAGCAACGGTTACAAAACCAGAATCTCATTTCTTTGTTGCACAAGAATTAATTAACGAAGGTGTAAAAGTGAACAGTTTGGCTCCTCGTTTTATTGGAGAATTCCAAAAAGGCGTAGACTATATGGGGAATTTAGAGGAGTTTGAAATTGATTTAGCAAAACACGCGAATATTGCGAAATATTTTGACTATAAATTAAGTATTCACTCAGGAAGCGATAAGTTTTCTGCTTTCCCAATTGTAGCGAAACACACAGATGGTTTGTTCCATTTGAAAACAGCGGGAACAAACTGGTTAGAAGCAGTACGCGTACTGGCAAATCATAATCCAAAGTTATTCCGTGAAATGCATAAATATGCATTTGATCATTTCCCAGAAGCGCAAGCATATTACCATATCACCCCTGACTTAGACTCAATCAAAGCGTTAGATGAAGTATCTGATGAAGAATTACCAGAATATATGAATGATCGCAATGCGCGTCAAGTATGGCATGTGACTTATGGGGTTCTGTTAACGGCAGTTGACGAAGAAGGAAATCGATTGTTCAAACCAGACTTCTTTGCGAATATGGATGAGTTTGAAGAGGAATACCGTGAATCCTTGGTAGGACATATTGGTAAACATCTAGAAACATTACAAATTCCAAAGGTTTAATAAATTGAAATGATTGTCAGAGAGACTTTCCCGTCAATTTTTGTTGCTGAACCTCTCGATTTTATGAAAACAGGAAGGTTCAGGCAGAAAAAGGTGCTCGAATATCTTTATTTTGGAAAAATAAAGACGTTCAACCATCAAAATGACTTTGAAGGTCTTTCTAGACTCATTCAAATAAAATATACGACGGGAGTTCCTCGTCTTTTCTTAGAAAAATGGAGGCGGAATTATAAATGGCTTTTATTCATGATGATTTTATGTTAACAAACGAAACAGCGAAACACTTATATCATACTTATGCAGAAAAGATGCCGATTTTTGATTATCATTGTCATTTAATCCCAGACTGGATTGCAGATGATCACGAGTTCTCTGATATTACAGAACTGTGGCTTGCAGGGGATCATTATAAGTGGCGCGCGATGCGTGCAAATGGTGTTCCAGAGAACATGATTACGGGAGACGCATCACCGGAAGAAAAATTTTCTGCTTGGGCAGAAACGGCAGAGAATACAATTGGTAATCCGTTATTTCACTGGACTCAATTAGAATTGAAACGGTATTTTGATATTGATGAACTATTAACGAAAGACAATTGGAAAGAAATTTACGAACAAGCAAATAAAGTTTTAAAAGAAAAAAAATTAACTGCTCGTAAGTTAATAGAAATGTCCAATGTAACATTTGTTGGTACAACAGATAACCCAACAGATTCTCTAAAAGCACATGACAAAATTTTGAAAGATAAAAAATTTGATATTAAAGTAGCACCTTCTTTCCGTCCGGATGAAGCTTTCCATATAGACGACAATCGTTTTGCTGGTTTTTTGGAACGTATGGAAGCCATTTTTGGAAATCATCCAACCTCTTATAAAGAATTGGTGGAACAATTAGAAAAACGTGTTGATTTCTTTGACAAACATGGAACGTTAGCTTCGGATCACGCTTTGGAAAATATGGTTTATAGCGATGCAAGTGATAACGAAATTGAACAAATTTTCCAAAAAGCGTTAAAACAAGAAGCGATTTCGAAAGATGAAAAAGAAAAATATTTAACGAGAATTTTAATTGATTTAGGTGAAATGTATGCAGATCGCGGATGGGCAATGCAAATTCATTTTGGGGCATTACGGAACAACAACGAATATTGGTATGATCGTTTAGGTCCCGATGTTGGCTTCGATTCGATTCATGATTCAGTAAATGATGGGCGTAATCTAAACCTTCTATTAAATGCGATGGAACGTAAGCAAAAATTACCGAAAATGATTATCTATAATTTAAATCCAACTCAAAATCATGTAGTAGCAAGTGCTGTTGCAAACTTCCAAGTGAATAACGAGGGGATTAAGAGCAAGGTTCAGTTTGGTGCTGGATGGTGGTTTAACGATACGGAACAAGGAATGTTACGTCAAATGGAAGCATTAGCAGATCATGGCTTGTTAATGAACTTCGTAGGTATGCTGACCGATTCTCGCAGCTTTGTATCTTATCCACGCCACGAATATTTCCGCCGCATTTTGTGTAATTACGTTGGAGAGCAAGTAGAATCAGGCAAGTTTCCAAACGAAGAAACACTGTTACAACGTCTAATTGAAAATGTTTGCTATAACAACGCAGTAAATTACTTTAAAAAATAAAGAGTGTGACAAAAAGCGTTTAGAAGAGACTGTTGCGACATCCGTTGCGATGGTTTCTTTTCTACATAGAGGAAAGTACAAAGCGAAAGTGTAAATAAGATAATAAACGCAAGTTTTTAAGAGGGGCTACTATGAAATTAAAAAAAGATCTTTTTCATTCTTTAAGTTCTACGATTAATGCATTTTACATTATCCTTATTGTTTTATTTACGCTTTTAACAGGCTCGATTATCTACTATGTTGCCAACAGCCAAGTATCACGAAACACGGAAACAACGATGGAGAGTGTGTTGAATCAAAAAATGGAATATTTATCATCCCTATATCGGGAGGTTTTTGAGCAGTTTTATATTTTGACAAAAGACGACTCTGTTCAACAACTCTTAGAGGCAGGAGCATCTTCTCCAAATAACTATTTAGAATTATCGGAAAATATTGAATCGCTCTACACGCGAAATGCTGCATTTATTGACTCAATCTATGTAAATATTCATGGCTATGTACTAACTCAAAGTGATCAGCAAAGTTTAAACGAACAATTTAATCACTATGGTTTTTATGAATTGGATGCAGTTGGAAATGAAGACTATTATTGGCTGAATAATCATACCGACTATGTTTTTGATCGAGAACAAGATGTACAATCCCTTTTTCACATTTTAAGAGGAAAAGATAATGAACCGCTTGGGATTATCATCATGAATTTGAAAACATCATCTGTCGAACGGACATTAAGAGAAATATCTTTGGATAACAGTTATATGCTGCTGATGTCGAATGAGACTTACTATGTATCGGAGGATGCACCAAACAACGAAGGATTGGATAGGGAAATTTATAGACTATACCGAAATCATGAATTGACAAATGATATTGAAAAATTGGATGCACCAGATGGTAAATCCTATAATATTCGCTTTGCTACTTTGGGAACGAATAAGTGGCGGGTCGTTTTAGTGACGCCTGAAACAAAATTATTTGATTCGAATGCTACAATTTTTTTACTTTTTATTATTTTAGCATTGTTGCTCGCTCTTATTGCTGTTTTATTTTTGAGAATGGTCCGCCGATATATCTCGACTCCGATTAAAAAAATGGCGGATAGTATGTTGACGACGAAAACGTACCATGAAAAACTAACATGGACAGATGAAATTCCTCAAGAATTAGTAATTTTATACCAAACTTATAATGATTTAACGGACCGAAATGTGGAGCTGATGGAGCAGACAACAGCACAACAAGAAGAGAAAATGGCATTAGAAGTAGCATTGCTGCATGCCCAAATTAATCCACATTTTCTTTACAATACTCTATTTTCAATTAAAGGCCTTTGTGATTTAGGAATGAATGAAGAGGCAAGCCAAATGATTAGTAATCTTTCAGATTTCTTCCGAACTAGTTTGAGCAGAGGAAAAGAAATGATTACCATTGAAGAAGAAGTAAAGAATATAAAAAGCTATTTGTACATGATGGAAATGCGCTACGGTGACTTTTTCACTTACGAGCTTTCAATTCCTGAATCGCTATATTCCTATCAAATCGTTAAATTATCGTTACAGCCAATTGTAGAAAATGCTATCTATCATGGTGTGATGAATGATCGTAAACGTGGACGCATTCAAATCTCTAGCTCAGAAACAGAAGATTCCATTACATTAATTGTAAAGGACAATGGACAAGGAATTACACGGGAAACCCTGCAGATCATTCAAGCAGAAATCCATACACCATTTGTTACAGGAGCACGAGAAGAAACAGGTGTGGGGCTTCGAAGTGTCCATATTCGTATCAAAAATCGTTATGGCGATCAGTACGGACTTCAAATAGAGAGTGAGGCTGGGGAATATACCAAGGTACTCATTCGAATTCCTAAAATAAAGGGGGAGGATTATGCATAAGGTTGTTATTGTTGAAGATGACCGAATTATTCGAAAGGCAATCGTCCAAGCAGACTGGAATAAGATAGGATTTGAAGTTGCCGGTGAGGCGGCAGATGGACAAGAAGCATGGGAAATCATCCAAGCGGAGCATCCGCAACTCATTGTTACAGATATAAATATGCCATTTATGAATGGTATTGAATTGGCAAAGCGGATCAGAAAAGAACAGCTTCATACACGTATTATTTTTTTAACCGGTTATGATGATTTTGAGTATTTACATGAAGCGATTTTGCTAAAGTCTGATGACTATCTATTAAAGCCCGTTCATATGAACGATTTGTTAGACAAAGCAAAAGCAGCGTTAGAAGCATGGAAGCTGGATTATCAAAAGACAGAGCAATTAGAAAAAACAATCCCTCTTTTGCAAGAGAAATTCATATCAGATTTACTATTTTCATCAGATTCTATGGAAGAAATGAATATCGAAGCAGCACTCAAAGAAATGGCTATTCATTTAAAAGGTCCTTCATACCTTGTCATGAATGTTTTTGCTCCAAACTATACGAGGGAAGAACCGATCATCAATCAGCTGATTCCTTTTTCTAAAAAAAATTATACAGAATTAGTTTCTTATCAAGGAGACGAAGCTTTTTTATTCCATTCAGTCGAAGAGGGTCGACAAGAGCAATTACCTGCGTTTCGTGAAAAAATTCGGAATGAAGTTGGGCAAAGTTTAGAGGAGCCGGTGTTTGTAACCATGTCTTCAGTTTTTGAAGAACTAGCTGATATAAAAACAGCAATTGTAGAAGCAAAAATTAATATGGAAATTCAGAAAATTGCAGAGCTGGCAGAAAAAGATCCGGAGTTTGATGCATTATTTGGAGTTGAAAAAGGAACGGCAAGGGTTTTTGCCGAACTAAATCCAGCCCAAAGCAGTCATGATAAAATAAAATCATTTTTTGATTTTCTAACAGAAGGAACGTTAAGACTTATCGAAGCTAAAAAAATTGCCTTTAATTTTGTTGTTTTTTTAATCGTTCAATTGAATCATATTATTGAGGATGAGACGGAACATCTGGATATTTATCAATTAAGTCAAGATATATTGGCAGTTGAAAACTTGGAACAGCTAATTATTTTGCTAGAGCCGATGGTCGCTAAATGGGAAACAGCTTTTGAGCGCCAACAAGTGGCGAACAAGTCAGATTCATTAGTAGATAAAGCTGTTCAATATATGAAAGAACATTTTTCAAATCCAGATTTATCATTAGTGAAATTATCAGAGGAAATTCATGTTACTTCTCCATATTTGAGTAACTTATTTAAGGAACAAACGAGTATGAATTTCACAGAATATTTACTTGAATTGCGAATGGAAAAGTCGAAAGAATTGCTGCGGACAAGCTCACTTAAAACCTATGAAATTGCGGAAGCAGTAGGCTACACAAATCCTCATTATTTTAGTAGCTCCTTCAAGAAATATGCGGGTCAAACACCTATGGCATTTCGCAAAGGTCACGGACGAAAGGCTCAATAATTTATGATGTGGGTACCTGGGGGAAATTCTTTTGGAATAAATGAGTAAAATTACTTGGCGAGAGTAATGATAGGATTAGTTTTTTGTTTTCTTGATTTTTATCAGGCAAAAGTACTCGTTAAAGTAGAGGCTTTCCTTGATAAAAATAGTTTATCAGGTAAAGTCTCGATTTATACAGCCCTCTTTCCTTGATAACTACTATATATCAAGGAAAGGGGGTAAAGAATTGTCCTCTTTTCCTTGGTAAAACTCTCCGTCCTTTACACAAAAAAATACTCTTTCGGAATACCCCTCTATGCGGTGCTGCTTTCATTTTTAATCCTTTAAAATAAAAAATAAGTAAGCGCGAACATCGCTGAAGAATCAAAAGTGTTATCGATTTCAAATCATCTTAAATTATTGTAGGAAAAGCAAAAGAAATTGGATTTTTATGTAAAACGCTTTCTGTTACTCTTTTAACAGGAGGGGAAATCATGGAGAATACAATCAGTAATACAAAAGTTGCTTCAAATCCTAAGAAAAAACGGAATATTAAAAAAAATTGGGTTCCTTATGCATTATTAGCACCTGCTTTTATTATGATTTTTGCATTTCTTTTTTACCCAATGTTAACGGTCTTTTACTATAGTTTTCAGCACTATGATATTTCTGCACCATTCTATGATGGATTTGCAGGATTACAAAACTACATTGACATCTTTACGAAAGACTCGTTGTTCTTGCCAAGCCTTTGGAATAGTGTGAAATGGGTGATCTCGCAAGTATCCTTGCAATTAGTGTTTGGTTTAGGGGTTGCATTGTTATTAAATCAAAAATTTAAAGGGAGAGGCGCGATTCGTGCAGTCGTATTTGTGCCTTGGGCAATATCAGGAGTTCTGACATCCGTAATCTGGATGTTGATGTATAACGAGCATATGGGAGTATTTAATGATATCTTGATGCGTCTTGGAATTATTGATAAACCAGCTGCTTTCTTGGCAAGTACAGGAAGTGCGTTTTTCGCAGTGGTTATCGCAGAATTATGGAGAGGAATTCCGTTTTTTGCAGTAACTTTATTAGCATCCTTACAAACGATTCCTGAAGATATGTATGAAGCAGCAAGGGTAGATGGCGCTTCTCGCTTCCAGCAATTATTTTATATTACACTTCCTCAATTAAAACGGACAATCGTGTTAACAACACTGCTGCGTTCTGTATGGGAGTTCAATAATGTGGACTTACTTTACAACTTAACCGGCGGAGGTCCAGCAAATTCAACAATGACCTATGCCATGTATATTGCTAATACTGCGGTAAATGGAACAAACTTTGGTTACGGTTCTGCATTAACAGTCGTTGCCTTTGTCATCCTATCTATTGTGGCAGCAGTATACTTGAAGATTTCTAAATTTGAGGAGGAATAATGGATGTTTACTAAAAATCAAAAAGTCGATCGAATTTTAACTTTTTACTTACCGATGGCTTTGATGTTAATGTGGACAGTCTTCCCGATTTACTGGACTCTTAACACAGCTTTTAAACCTGAAGGAGATATTGTAAGATCTCCAATTGAATATTTCCCGAGTAGCTTCACATTAGATAACTTCGTGAACGCTTGGAAAGATGTTGGTTTTGATACTTATTTCGGAAATAGTATTTACGTAGGGCTTTTCACGGTATTACTAACAGTTACTTTATCTATTTTAGCCGGATATGCCTTAGGACGCTATGAGTTTAAAGGAAAAAGAACATTTATGTTGTTATTATTAATGACACAGTTTATTCCTAGATCAATGCTGATTATTCCACTGTTTGTTATTTTTAACAATCTTGGCTTAATCAGTAATCCTCTATCTTTGATCCTTATTTATTCAGCGGTTCAAGTTCCGTTTAATGCAATACTAATGAGTGGATTTATTGCAGGTATTCCAAAAGAATTGGAAGAAGCAGCTTCTATAGATGGAGCAACCAGACTCCAAACGCTTGTAAAAGTGATTTTGCCATTACTAATTCCAGGAATTGTTGCAACAAGTGTAAACGTTTTTGTTTATGCATGGAATGAATTTTTACTGGCGCTGATGCTGACAAATAATCAAGCGAAGTTTACTCTGCCAGTTGGATTAAGTTTTATGATGGGTGAGTTTAATGTGAATTACGGTGCATTGGCAGCCGGAAGTATTATTGCATTAATCCCATCAATTATCTTGTTCTCAATCGCTCAAAAGCATTTAGTAAATGGTATGGGCGGAGCTGTAAAAGGCTAAAAATATAAGGAGGTAACATCATGTTATCAAGGAAAACAAAAGGGTTAGGGATTACTTTAGCGAGTGCGATTTTATTAGCAGCTTGTGGAAATTCAACTGCAGATTCCAGTTCTGACTCAAGTGCCGGAAATACTGGCGGAGACAGTTCAGAAGTAGTTACGATTTCATTCTGGGATGAAAATGCAGGACCAGAGAGAACCCCAATCTGGGAGAATATTATTGAACGTTTCGAAGAAGAAAATGAAAATATCAAAGTTGAGTATTTCGGACTACCAAAAGATGATGCAAAATCAAAAATTGATGCTGCAATTGCTGCAGAAGATGTTCCAGATGTAGCTTCTATCCAAACAAGTTGGTTGCCAGAATATTCCATCCGTGAAGCATTCTTGCCATTGGATGATTATTTTGCAGATTCTGAATTGAATGGAAAAATTAATCAAGGAACTATCGATTTTAACAAAAAAATTGTAAATGATGGAAATTTATATGGAATTCCTTATACACAAAACTTAGATGTCATTTGGATTCGTCCAGATTTATTTGCGGAAGCTGGGATTGAAGCACCTGAAAGTTGGGATGATTTCTTCAGTGCAGTAGATACGATGACAACGGATGATATGTACGGTTACACCATTCGTGGTGGAGCAGGTGGCTCGTTACAACTTCAACGGTTGATGTATGCATATTCTGGTATTACTGAGTATGTGACAGAAGATGGAAAAGCAACGGTAAACGATCCTGCGCATAAAGAATTTTTAGAAAAATACTTTGCATTGTATTTAAATAATACACCTCAAAGTGATATTACGAATGGCTACAAAGAAATGGTAGCGACATTTGATACTGGTAAAGCAGCAATGGTTCACCACAATATTGGTTCATATGGTGAACATAGTAAAGCTTTGGAGCCAGAACAGTTCGAAGCAATTCCATTGCCAGTTTCTGAAGAAGGAAACTATGTTGCAGAAGGCGGAAATACAATCGGAATTTCAATCTTTGCAGCTTCAGAACATCCAGAAGAAGCTTTTAAATTCTTGGAATTTGTCAATAATGCAGAAAGTCAAAGTAATTGGAACCAAGCAATTGGCCAAATCCCAACCAACAGTGACGTTATGGAAGAAGAATGGATTCAAGATGCTCAACATCTTAGCGTTGCCTTCTCTGTATATGACGATGAAAATACAGCCTTGTATGAGCCGCCATTCTACTTGCCGGACTATCGTTCTATTTTAGATAACAAAGTGGATCCTGCGATCCAATCTGTAATGGCTGGAGAAAAATCTGTAGAAGACTTTTTAAATGAATGGGCAGAAGCAATCGAAGCTTCAGCTGCTAAATACGCAGAAGCATTTAATTAATAAAAAACAGAGGCTGGGGCAATTGTTCCAGTCATCTGTGTTTTACGAAAGTAGAGGAGAGATTAATCCGTGGAAAAAACATATACAGTAACCAAAACACAAATTCTTAAAATTGCAGAAAAATCTTGTCGTACGTTAATGAATAAGTTTACACCACCCGAATTGCCGCCAGCAATGCGATTCCACTATCACCAAAGTGTATTTTTATTAGGAATGCTTCGCGTGTGGGAAGAGACTGGAAATGATGAATATTTCCAATACATTAAAGGGTACTATGATGCACTAATCGATGATGAAGGAAATTTTGAATATGATCGTGATCAATTAGATGCGATCCAAGTAGGTATTTTACTATTTAAACTTCATGAAGAGACGGGACACAAAAAATATATGATTGCGGCTCGTAAGCTTCGTCATATTATCGATACAATTAATCGGACAACTGAAAATGGATTTTGGCACAAAGATAAATATCCTTATCAAATGTGGTTAGACGGTTTGTTTATGGCAGGACCATATTTAGTGAAATACGCAAATCAATTCCATGAAAAAGATTTGATTCAAGTTGTTCTGTATCAAGAAAGATTGATGCGTAAGCACATGACTGATCCAAAAACAGGATTGCTGTTCCATGCATGGGATGAGAAAAGAGTACAACCTTGGGCAAACAAAGATACAGGTTGTTCACCAGAATTCTGGGGACGTTCGGTAGGCTGGTATGGTACGGCATTGATCGATATTTTGGAAGCAATCGGTGATGAATACCAAGGACAAGAGGAATTGCCAGTTGAAGTAGCCAAATACATTGAAAACGTAGTGAAGTTCCAAGATGAAAAGACAGGGTTATGGTATCAAGTTGTTGATAAAGGTGACCAAGAAGATAACTGGTTAGAATCATCAAGCTCTTCTTTATACTTATATACCATGGCAAAAGCTCTGCATTACGGATTTGTTGGTAAAGAATACGAAGAGAACCTATTGCGTGGTTTCTCTGGTTTATTAGAACATATGACAAGAGAGGATGCAGACGGGCTTCATGTAAACGGTATTTGCATTGGCACATCAGCCGGCACTTACGAGTATTATGTAGGTCGCCCGACATCCGAAGATGATCTGCACGGTGTAGGAGCGTTCCTTCTGGCAGCAATGGCGGTATACGAATATTTAGAAAAATAAATCGTGAAGTCAGCCGCACATTGAAAGGAATAGATGAGACACCTTCAAGCTAAAATAACCTTCTGAAGGTGTCTCCTTTCACAAAATAGAGAGCTTCGCCCAATAAAAAAAGGCTGAAGCTCTCTATTTTTATTTAATTAGCGCTATTATTTTGTTGTTCGGCTATAACACAGTCGATGACGATAATGACACCGAGGGCCAGTAATGATTGACTTTCATCCAAAATATTTAGTTCATAGGAGTCTCCCCAAGTAAACCATTCTTTATTAATTGATGCGATATGATTTTCAAATTCCCAGATATCGTAATCATGCCCCCAAAAGTTGCCTTCTACTTCCCAATTGGGGCCAATAATCGAATACTGTGGACGGAAGAAAGTAAATTCTTTTTTCACAACTGCAACTTCTTTTTCATAGATAAACAGAGAATAATTTGGCATCCAATTCCACAAGTTTTGCTGAATATATAAAACTTCATTGCCATTTACATCTGTTACGTAGAGTTTTTTACCCCAAGAAAATAATTCACCTTCAATAAAATAAACATCATTGCCGAATTCATCTTTCACAGCAAACCGATCACGCCAAGAAAATACCTTTTGCTTGATATATAACTTCATAAAACCCCTCCAAAAAAGCTTTCTCTTTAATCAATCTAGTTATATTGTATCTGAAATAAAGAGTTGTGAATATAGAAACAGAGAGAATCCACCTGAAATACTTGTAAAAACACCCAGATAACTAATAAGCCTAACAAAGTGATTATAGGTGTAATCATCATCTTCTTTTAAGATTAATACTAAGGATAGTAAGGGCTTACAAATCTCGAGCTATTGAAATTGAAAAGGAGGTGTAATGGTTTTTTCAGGAAAAGGATAAGACAGGCGTGAAATAGAAGGAGGAAACGGATTGAGAATTAAATCTTTGATAAATTGTTCTAAGGTTTCTTTGTCGTTGCTGCTTATTTCTCAAGCATTGTTACCAACTATTGTGCAAGCAGTTGAATTGGAGAGTTCAGAAAACATTTCGGAAACGGAAGGCTTAATGGAGGAAAATGTAACCGATGTCATATCAAGCTATGAAAGAGAACTACCAATTGCCACGATTACGAGTGATTGGAGCGGAACGGTATTTGGTGATGTAGGCGGACAAGACAAGATTGTCCGTGAAAACTTTGAAATAACGGAAAATATGGATGGCACTGTCAAAGTAAAAAGTGCTAATAACCGTGGTAAGATTTCTGGAAGCACCGATGGAATCGCCTATTATTTTCAAGAAATACCTACGAATGCAGATTTTGAATTTCATGCAACCGCCTATGTAGAAAACTTCGATGCCAATAATCAAGTTTCTTTTGGGATTATGTTGCGAGATGAAGTTTATGATTATGTAAATGGAACGGAATACGCAAGTGGTAATCATCTTTCGGTTGGAGCCTTAGATCAAACGATGAAGGCTTTTACAAGAGAGGATGGAAGTTTAAATAAATTACATACATTCGCTGGAGGAAGTCATTCTCCTAATTCTGGACAAAGTTTTGATTTAAGTGTCAAGAAAATGGGTAGTTTGTTTGTTTTGCAAGTGAACGGTGAGGAAAAAATTATGGAGGATTATACAGGAGCAGTTCAATATGCAGGACTGTTTACCTCTCGAAATACAGAAATTATTTATAGTAACCTAGTTCTGAATGTTCAAGAATCAGACGAAAGTCGTTACATAACGGAGCTAGAAGTCGATAGCAGTGAAGTAAAAACCACGTACTTAGTGAATGAAGAATTAGATCTGTCTGCTTTGGAAGTAGCAGCACATTATTCTGATGGAACAACGGAAGTTATAGCTGCAGGAGATTATCTTGTTACAGGTTTTGATAGTAGCGTTGCAGGAACAAATACAATAAAGATTCATTACGGAGGAATATCAACAGAACTAAACCTCAACATTGAAGCTTTAATGGTCACAGATTTACGTATCGTTTATCTTCCAGCCAGAACAGAATATTATTTAGGAGACTCATTTGAAGAAAAGGGCTTGATTGTAGAAGCTGAGTATAACAATGGTGAGATTGCTCGCTTATCTCGTGAACAATATGATATTGAAGTAGCTAGTCTATTAGAAGTGCCGGGTGAGCAGATTGTAACGGTCATTTCAAAGGAAACACCAACTGAAACTGCTCATTTTACAATCCATGTAAATGAAGCCGAGTTGGTTCAAATAGAAATTACTAAAAAGCCTCAAAAAGAACGTTATTTTCTCGGTGAGACGTTAGACTTGGATGGCATGATTGTTTATGCTCATTACCAAGATGGAACTGCTTTACGCTTAATGAGAAATGAATATACGGTTGCAGAACTGGATACAACAACGCCTGGAATAAAAAACCTAACAGTAACACATAAAGGAATGGAGGCTTCTTTCGAATTGCTAGTAAAAGAGAAAGAATTTATTGGAATTGCCGTTCAGGATTATCCAAAAACGACTTATACTGTAGGGGAAGTATTTATTCCTGATGGGCTGACTGTTGTAAAGCAATATGACAATGGGGATACTGAACTGGTAAGCGAAGAGGAATATCAATTGGTTGTTCCTTCTTTCAGCGAAGCAGGGACCTATCGGATTGAAATCCAGCCAAGTGATCCAAGTATTACACCGGTAACTTTGCCTGTTACTATAATTGATGAAGTTAGTTATGAGTGGCACGCAATGCGATTTGGGCAATCAACTTCTAATGAAAAAAATACTGTTACAGTAAACGAAGATGGTACGGTAGATATTGTTGCTTTAGAAGGCGGAGGGAAAGTCACAGGTGATCATGATGGTATCTCCTTCTATTATACGGAGATTGATGCAGCCGAAGACAACTTTGAAATAAGTGCCACCATCGAAGTGATTGAATATGCTAAAAATCCCCACGATGGTCAAGAATCATTTGGTATTATGGCTCGAGATGCTATCGGAAACGCAAATGATTCAAGCGTATTTGCATCAAATATAGCAGCGATTGGCGGATATAGCGGCGGAACACGAGAAACAAATGGCATTCAACTATTCACACGTACTGGTGTTGAATCTTTTGATGGTGCAGGAAGCCAAGGGATTCATAGTGTGATGCTGGATGAACATCGTCCCCTTGGAACCTACCAATTAACATTGGAAAAGACAAACAGTGGTTTTATTGGAAGTGTGAATAATGGAACTGAAGAAATGATTTTTGAACCAGAAATTTTAAATGTTCAAGATTCTAAGATGTATATTGGTTTTTATACAGCACGTTTGGCAACCATTCAAGTAAGTGATATTGATTTTACAGTCACAAAAATGTCAACAGATGCACCAAAAGTTGATCCTCCCGCAATAGCGATTGAACCAGGATTCACATTCACATCGTTACAGAGAACATCTGTAGAGGATTATGAGCTACGATTAAAAGCAAATGTAGATGGAATTTTAACTGTAAAACAAGGGCAAGAAACCATTGCATCAGACATAGAAATACAAGCAGGAGAAGAACCAGCCTTTGCAACTACTTTAACTGATGATTATACGAATTTTAGTGTAACATTCTTGCCTGATGATACACAGTTTCTTACGTCCTATGAAAAAATCGTTAAAAATTTTACTGTTGAAAAACGTACGTATGAAGGAGATATCATCGTTTCACCAGAAGGAGATGCGAATGGAAGTGGAACAATAGAAGATCCACTTGATATTGACACAGCGATTGATTTTGTAAATCCGGGACAAAAAATCATTGTCCAAGACGGTGTGTATTTACGGAATGCACCACTAGAAATCAAAAAATATAATGACGGAACAGAAGAAGCTATGAAGTATCTCTTTGCTGCAAAAGGCGCGAATCCAGTCTTTGACTTTGATCAAAAGACTGAGGGGGGTATATTAAGCGGGGATTATTGGCACATAAAAGGAATTGATTTCCGTCGCAGCGCTGGAAATACAAAGGGCTTTGTTATTGGTGGAAGCCACAATATTATTGAGCTTGCTCAATTTTATGAAAATGGAGATACAGGATTGCAGATTAGCCGAACAGATAATTCTACTAACATTGAGGATTGGCCTTCCTATAACTTAATGTTGAATGTTACTTCCTTCGATAATCGAGACCCATCCGATAATAATGCAGATGGTTTTGCTGCGAAGTTGACCTCAGGTGTAGGAAATGTTTTCCGTGGTGCAATTGCCTACAATAATATCGATGATGGCTGGGACCTTTATACGAAATCAGGAAGCGGAGAAATTGGTGCCGTGCTCATTGAAGATAGTATTGCGTTCAATAATGGCTTTGTATCTTATGAATATGATGGAAGAGGAGACGGGAACGGATTTAAACTTGGCGGTGAAGGAATCCATGTAGAACATACCATTCGAAATAGTTATGCCTTTGGGAACTTGGCTTATGGATTTACTAGCAATAGTAATCCAGGAGTAATCGCGGAGAATAATATCGGCTTTAACAACGGTAGTGGTAATATCAGTTTTACAACGTATCCGCATATACCAACTGACTTCACTATCGATGGTTTCGTTTCTTATCAAAAAGATTTTACTGAGAAAGATAACTATCCAGCTGACCTTGAAGCGGTAAATAATTACTTCTTTGATGGAGAAGTATCAAGAAATAGTAGCGGCGTGCAGCTATCGGACGAGAACTTTGAAAGTTTGGAATTTGTTCCTTATGAGCGTGATGAAGAAGGAAATATTGTTTGGGGAACGTTCTTATCTTTTGTTCCTCCAGTTACTGACAACCCTGAAGAGCCCGAAAATCCAGAAGAAGGGGAGACACCAGAGGGTTCAGAAGACCCAGAAGGTTCAGATCCAATCGAAGAAGATGAAGCAGGACAACCAACTGACTCTACTGACTCGACGGAACAACCAGATGAAACGAATTCAGAAGAAACGAATGAAATAACTGATAAGAATACCGCAAAAGAACAAGATGACCAAATGGAAGAAGCAAAAAATGAAAAACTTCCATACGCAGGTTTGGCTCAAAGCCCATTGAAAGCAATTGGCTTGGCATTCCTAGTAATTGGACTGGGTACTTTATTCTTCACCCAAAAAAGAAAAGCACAAGAATAACTTAACAGCAAAAAAGATGAAGGACTCTTAAGCGGAGTGCTTCATCTTTTTATTATAGACTAGAGTATTATGAGTTCTGCTTTCTATGTCGAGCTGCCAAGGCGGACTTATCCGCTTCTCTAATTAAGCCAAAATCGCATGTAAATCTTGTAGATGCTCTATTTGATAGGTCGGTTCAATGGACGACGGATTCGGTTTTTTATGAGGATTGAACCAGCATGAATCAATCCCGGCAATGTTTCCACCTTTAATGTCAGAAGTAAGTGAGTCTCCTATGATTAAAGCATCATTCAGCGAAAATTGAGGAATGCGGTGAAAGACATAATCAAAGTACTCTTGCATTGGTTTTTGAAAACCAGTGTCTTCTGATACAAACACCTTTTTAAAATAAGGTAATAAACCAGAGTCTGTTAAGCGGCGTTTTTGAGTTTTTGAAACACCATTTGTTACTGCATAGAGCTCATGCGTGTGTTTTAATTGATCCAGAATTTTAATGCTTCCATCAATAAGAAAATGCCCTTCTTCAAGTGCAGCACGGAATTCCTTATCCATTTCGCTGCCAATGACATCTTTTTGATACAAGTTGAAAAAATCTTCAAAACGTTTCCCAAGTAAAATATTTCGCTCAATCTGTCCTTTTTCAAATTGTTCCCAGAGACCAAGATTTATTTCCGAATATTTGAGAATCGCGTCCTCAGATGGTTCCACATCCATTTTTTCTAATAATTTTGTAAACGCATATTTTTCAGCTGCTTTAAAGTCAAGCAGGGTATCATCTATGTCAAAAAGCAAAGTTTTATATTTCATATGTACCTCCCGAATTTTCTATGAAGCATTTTCTCTATTCTATCATCAAACTGTCCTTTTGTTGTGGTATTATTTTAATTAGAAATGAAAATCGGTGCAGCTATTCAAAAAAGGGATCTTCTGAGATCCGTTCAAGCATGTATAAGTAAGGCGGAGGATGTAATGAAATCTCGTAAATGGATAAATGTTTTTGCAATTTTGTTGATTATAGTGGGAGTAGTTTTTCTAATGAGGGGATATTTCGAAAGCTTTTTAATAAAAAAAATGACGAATGATAATCAATTCACCTCAGTGACTGTTGAAGAAGTCCAAAAGAATGAAGAAGTAGAAGGAGAGTTTGATTTTGATCAAACTACTAACTTAAATTTCGAACATATACTTGCGGGATATCAATCGAGAGATAATCTACCGGTGATCGGCGGTTTAGGAATTCCATCGATTCAACTTCAATTACCGATTTTAAAAGGTCTTTCGGAAAGCAATCTTGTGGCGGGAGTAGGAACTATGACTCCTGACCAAAAGATGGGAACAGGAAATTATTCTTTAGCCGGACATAATTATGCACGAACAGGTATTTTATTTAGCGATATTCCCAATACATCCATAGGAGATTTAGTGTACATAACTGATTTGAAAAAAGTTTATGTATATGAAATGAATTATTTGAAAATGGTAACACCTGATCGGGTAGATTTAATAGAAGAAATTCCTGATAGAAAAATGATTACATTGATTACTTGCAGCCTTGATTTAACCATGCGATGGGTTAGCCAAGGAGACTTAGTAGAAGAAGTGGCGATTGAAAATGCGACAGATGAAATGATTGCTGCATTGGGAATGGATTCTTAAAAATAGAAAAAATCGTCGAAGGAAATAGTATTCCTTCGACGATTTTTTGTTACGGATTTCCTTTTTTGGGGTTTATCAGACAAAAGCATCCATTAATATGTGCACTTTCCTTGATAAAAACAGCTTATCAGCTAAAGTCTCGGTTCTTACAGCCTTCTTTCCTTGATAACGAACATATATCAAGGAAAGTTTGTATTTAAATGCTCGGTTTTCCCTGATAAAATCTAGGATTCTTCAAATATAATAAACTGGCCTTATCTGATGAATTGTTCTTTCAATTCTTGAGCTGCTAGAGACACATCGGGACGACTTACAATTGCTGAAACAACGGCTATCCCTTTAATTGGAATATTTTGTAAAGCGGGAATTGTTTTTTTATCGATTCCGCCAATTGCTACAACGGGAATGGGTACTGCCTCACAAATTTCTTGTAGTTCTTCTAACGAAGTATACTGAGCATCGTTTTTGGTATTGGTAGGAAATATAGCCCCTACACCTAGATAATCTGCGCCCATTTCTACAGCAGTTAATGCTTCTTCCAAATTGCTAGCCGACACGCCCATGATTTTTTCAGGACCAATCAGCTGTCGTACGACATCGGCCGGGAGATCACTTTGGCCGACATGGACCCCATCTGCATCAGCAGAAAGAGCGATGTCGACTCGGTCATTGATAATGAAAGGAACACCTAATTCAGAAGTGACTTTCCGTACCCTAACGGCTACATCATAAAAGTCACCAGAAGAAAGTTCTTTTTCACGTAGTTGAACAATGGTACATCCACCTAAAATGGCTTGTTTAACGGACTCCTCAACTGTCTCGGAAGACATCGCTTGTTGGTTTGTTATGACATATAAACTGTAATCAATATTAGATTTCATAAAACAGTGCTCTCCTTGTTAACATTTCCTCATTCATTTTACTGATTGCGTCTTGCAACGATACTCGGAAGCTGCCATTTCCTACTTCCCCAGCTTTCTCAAAAGAAAGTTCGCCTGCAACTCCCATGGTTACTAAAGCTGTAACAGTTGCTTCAAATGTTTTTTCGGCTGCTGCACCACAGTAAGAGCCAATAAGAGAAGAACACATGCAACCTGTTCCAGTAAGCTGGGATAACATGGAATGACCATTTTCGATAGCGACGGTTCGATTACCATCTGAGACAAAGTCAACTTTCCCAGTAATTGCTACAATACAATCCAGTCGAATAGCTAAATCCTGAGCTATTTTTTGAGCATCTGTAGAATTTGTCCAATCATTTTCTGAAGCATCGACTCCTTTTGTTTCCGAATCTAAGCCAGCTAGGAATTTAATCTCGGAAATATTTCCACGAAGAACATTAACTTTTATTTCTTTTAGAAGTTTAGCGGCCGTTTCATTCCGAAAAGAAGAAGCGCCTGCACCTACTGGATCCAGGATAACGGGAATACCTATTTTATTTGCCATTTTTCCGGATTCAATCATGGATGCTACGGTCCTTTTATTGAGGGTTCCCATGTTCAACACTAATCCTGAAGCGATTTGAGTAATTTCTGCGGCTTCTTCTAAAGCATCAGCCATGATGGGAGATGCTCCAATCGCAAGTGTAATATTGGCACAATCGTTTACTGTCACGTAATTGGTTATGTGATGAACCAATGGACTTTGTTCCCGTACTTGATTAATTAGTTGCATATATTTTTCTACCATTATAGTGCCTCCTGTAATCCATTTTTATATACATCATAGAAATGATGGGTTGGACCATTACCTTTTCCAATGTCCAAAGAATGAGTAATGGCAGTAGTGATATACGCTTTTGCTTGCTCAACGGCTTTTTGGACAGGCAGGCCATTGGCAAGGTTGGCCGCAATCGCCGAAGAGTAAGTACAACCTGTCCCGTGAGTGTTTTTTGTTTGAATTCTTGGTGAACTGAAATAGTAAAAATCAGTACCATCAAATAGAATATCAGTCGCTTCGTTTGTATTTTCGCTGTGTCCGCCTTTCATTAATACAGATTGACATCCCATTTCGTGAATAATTTCGGCAGCTTTTTTGATATCTTCTTCATTGCGGATTTCAAAACCCGCCATTTTTTCTGCTTCAGGAATATTAGGAGTCACCATATCTGCTAGTGGGATTACATCGGCAATCAATGTATCGATGGAATCTGGATCCATTAATGCAGCCCCGTTTTTAGCATACATAACAGGATCGATGACGATATTCGACGGCTGCCATTCTTTTAATTTTTTCGCAACTGCCAGCATGCCTTCTCGACAAGCCAGCATCCCAATTTTAACTGCTTCGGGCGGAAGGTCTTCAAATACAGCCTCAATCTGTTTCTCAATGATGTCTGGTTTTACATCTTGTGTTTCAATTACACGAAAGGTGTTCTCAGCAACCACTGAGGTAATGACAGACATTCCAAAAACGCCATGCGCAGAGAACGTTTTTAAATCAGCCTGAATACCAGCTCCTCCGCTACAATCTGATCCAGCAATACTTAATACTTTCTTCATGATATAACCTCCGATATTTTTTGGTCATATACGCAAAAGGAGCGCTTTCTGAAAGAAAGCACCCCTAATAATCCCTTGGATGACTTGCTTCCCTACGTCGGTCTTAACCAACAGGTTCAAAGGGTCAGGTTTTAACCTTCTCAACGCCGAAACGTCCCCCCGCAACATACTCGATTCAATTGTTGTATAAAAATAGAAAAAGTCTTCCCTAAAAAAGGAAGACTTCAAACAATATCGTAGTTTGACTGCTCCCTACGTCGGTCTTAACCAACAGGTTCAAAGGGTCAGGTTTTAACCTTCTCAACGCTAAGCGTCCCCCTGCATATATTATCTACATAGTAACGTACTCTATTGCTTTTATCAATCGGCTTATTGATTCTTTAAGCGAAAGGGTAGTAAGCAAGAGATAATAAGGCTTTATAAACGTTTAAATTTTTGAGTAAAAGCTTGGTAAAGAAGAATTCCAACAGTTGCTCCAGAACTATCAATCAGGACATCTTGTAAACTTGGGCCGCGGCCAGGTACAAAAGATTGATGAAATTCATCACTCATAGCGTAAAGTGCACAAATAAGTAAAGAAAAACCAAATTGTTTTATGCCGGACACTCCATTTAGACGTAAGGCATTAGATGTTAAGATTCCAAGAATGAGATACACACTAAAATGGGCGCCTTTACGAATCAGGAGATGAAGAAAGGACTGATTAACTTCGATAGTAGGTAAGAGAAAATTTATGACTTTCATGATAAAAATTAAAATACTTCCGCTCAAATTTCCAGAATCGGTAGCTTGTTGAGCAGAAAAAGAAAAAATTACTGCCATCCAAGCAATAACCATTCCCCAGCTAAACCATTTTTTCAGTTGCATTATGATTACTCCTTTAGAAACTGTCATCTCTCCTATTATATATCATGTTATAATGGAAGAGTAGAATATTGGAAAGGAAAGTGAATGCAAAATGATATCCTATAAAGAAGCAAAAACAATGGAAGAAGTACAAAGTTTTATAAAGAACCATCATTTTGCGCTTGTTTATATTTCCCGTATTAATTGTAGTGTCTGCCATGCCGTGCTTCCGCAAGTGCAAAATCTTTTAGCAGATTTTCCTGAAATTCAAATGATAAAAGCAGACGCTGATCAAATTCCTACTGTAGCCGGTGAATTCAGTGTATTTACGGTCCCTGCTATCCTTCTTTTCGTAAATGGAAAAGAAATGATACGCAAAGCTCGTTTTGTAGTTATGGGTGAATTAGAACATCAATTAAGACAAATCGTTACAAATTATTAAAATAAGTGGAGGATTTATGACAAAGAAATATTTAGTTGCGAAAACATTTAAGAAGAAAGGCAGTGCAGCGATTTTATTGGAGCAGGTATCGGATTTTCTATCCTATATTCCTGAACTAGAAGGAATGTTTAAGCGAAATGCCGAATTTCTGATTATAAGCAAAGAAGATGAGTTAGAGTTGGATGAGGCATGGCCAGAATACGCACCTTTTCAGCTAGAAGAAAATAAACAGGATTTTGAAAAAGCTTTAAAAGAAAAAACGAGCCGGGAGAAAAAGTGAATGAAGCAATCGATTGTTTTAGCCAGCCAATCTCCGCGCCGCAAAGAATGGTTATCACTTTGTGTCAGCGATTTTTCTGTTATTTCAGCGGATATTGATGAAAAGTCCATCGAGAAGCAAATACTAAAAACGAACAACGAAGAGCCTTTTCTTCTAACTGCAAGTCGTTTAGTAGAAATGTTGGCAGCTGAGAAAGCCCGTGTAATTTTCAAAAAACAACCGATGAGTATTGTCATTGGAGCCGATACAGTGGTCGTGCATGAAAACCGTATTTTAGGTAAACCTCTCGATGAATCACAAGCATATGAAATGCTTCGTTCCTACGCAGGGAAAACTCATTCCGTTGTTACGGGAGTGAGTATCAAAAACTCGGAAAAGGAAATAACTTTTTCAGTCGAAAGCAAAGTGACGTTTTGGGATTGGAACAAACAGATGGAACAAGAAGTTTTTGATTATATTAAAACGGGAAATCCCATGGATAAAGCAGGAGCGTATGGTATCCAAGAGATGCCTAGTTTATGGGTCAAAGAGATTTCTGGTGATTATCCTAATATTGTTGGATTGCCAATCTCTTATGTAAACCGAGCGCTTTATGAATTTGAGTAAGAAAAAGAAGCCAAAGAGCGTGATGAGTAGCGCGCTTTGGCTTCTTTTTGAAAAGTATGTATAGAAGTTTTTGACTCAAGAAGCTTTGGCTTTTTGGTCGCGGTCATATAGAAAAACACAAAGAATCATAAGGCCTAGAGCTACTCCGATTGCTGCCATTCCATAGAAAATTCCGAATTGATCAGATAAAGCTCCCGTTATTGTTGGCATCACAATGGATCCGATACCACCTAATACCAGTAAAATTCCCATAGCCATGGGGTAATCTTTGATAAATCCACCGGTAGCTGCAATCGTAGTTGGATAAATACCCGCCATAGAAAGCCCAAGCCCGAGAATAGCAAATGTAATCATCATTTGATTTCTTGAAGCTAATAAAACAACGAAGAATAGGGTAGTTGTTAATGTTAAAGCATATAGTACGTAGATTCTTGGAAAACGATCACCTATAGCGGAAACTGCTAAACGCCCTAGCAATACACCAACCCACAAGAGGGATGCCAAGAATTGAGAGTACCCAATCGTGAGAATTCCCGAATCCACAAAATATTTAACAAGCCAGCCATTAATGGTTGATTCCCCACAAAGATAGAAAAATAGCGTACCAGCTAAAATCCAGAAAGTCTTTTTCTTCATAAAATCATAGGAAACTACTTTTTTCTTTCTTTCAACAGGTTCTTCAGGCATTTTCATGCGGGAGAAAAAGAAGATAGAGAGTGCTGTAAGAATAATAATAACCACCCCAGCTAGACGCCAGCCATTTACGCCGATTAGGTGAACAGCTCCAATGACTAAGTAAGGAGCCAACAAAGCACCAATTGCAAAAATACTATGCAAGAAACTCAAAGCTGCAGAACTACTATTAGAAATTTCATTTACAATGGAGTTGTTAAAGTTTGAAATACTTCCACGACTCAAACCTGTAAAGAAGAAAGACAGGATAAGTAAGAAGGGATTTCCGGTCGTAATCATCAGTAAAAATCCAGCTGTTACAAAACTACTTAAAAAGATAATGGCTTTTTTTCTGCCCAAATAAATAGGGAGAATTCCAGCAATGAAACTAGCTAGTAAATTTCCAACATAGTGAGAAGATAACAAGGAACCACTTACTGTGTCACTTAAATTATAAGCTTCACTGATGTAAGGTAAAAGGGAGCCCATAATCATTCCGTATAAACCGTTTACAGCGAATACATAATAAACGCATTTCATGATATATTTCTCGTCAGCATTCAAACGTGTATAAAATGATTCATTTTTCAAAGTTATTCCTCCATTTTTTTATAAATAAGAAATGCAGTTTCTTTATAAGAAACAACTTCTATTATACGATACAAAGCGTTTTTCTTCAATAGTATTAAAAGAAAGAAGAGCTGGATTATGTTTCTTACTTAAATGAATAAAAGTCACTGATTCCCTTACTATAGGTCAGTCAGTGACTTTTATTTTGTTTTATTCGTTTAAATGGTCGATATAATTCCATGAATCCAATGAAAATGTATCGCCATCTCTGATTAAACGAGTAATGCTTGTATTTGCCATGGGAGTTTGAGAACGGATATCTTTTAGATCATATCCTGCTAGTGATAATACTGTTGATGTTAAGGTAATGCTGTGGCCGACAAATAGTAAATCAGAATCTGGATATTTTTTAGCATGGTGTAGGATCGATTTTGTTCCTCTTGTAATCAAACTTGTGTATGTCTCTCCTTCAAAAGAAGAGGGATCATAGAGGTGTGGTTCATTTCTTAAATGATAAAAGATTTCTTGATACTTTTCTGCTAAATCTGGGATATATAACCCTTCCCATTTCCCATAACCAAATTCTTTTAACAATGAATCTTCTTCTAATGGAATGGCTTGCTTAAATTGGCTTCGAATTAAACGAGCTGTATGCAGCGCTCGTAACTGAGGGCTGCTAATGATATGAGAAATAGCTTTATCGCTTAAATATTTTCCTGTCTTGATGGCATCTTCTTTACTCTGTTCAAGTAAAGGAGAATCGATATCACCTCCTTGAACATGATCTGCTGCATTCAATTCTGTTTGACCGTGACGAACAAAGTATAAACGTTGCATAATAACCACCTTAAAATTTTATTTTACAAAAAATGAAAAAAATCCCAAAAATAATCTCTTTTTTATTTTCATACATACAAAACGGATTAATTTAAACGTTTAACTTGAAATATAATTTCAAGTTGTTATAATGAAAGTGAAATAAAACGTTTTCAAGGAGGAGGGCTTGTATGTATGGTTTTTCAGTTTTTCTAAATGAAGAAATAAATTCCGATACCATCAGCTATATGAATCAGCTATACCAAAACGGCTTTCGAGGTGTTTTTACATCCATTCATATCCCTGAAGATGATGATAGCAAATATCTTGCTCGTTTACAAAAGCTAGGGGAATTTACAAAAGAAAAACAAATCGAACTCGTAGTAGATATTTCCGGTTCAGCGTTAGAGAAATTAAATGTGTCACTGGATGATGTCACTCCGCTGATGGATATGGGGTTGACGGGTATTCGAATTGATTATGGTGTGGCAATGGAAGATGTCGCTAAGCTTAGTAAGCAGATGAATGTAGTTTTGAATGCAAGTACAATTTCAGAAAACGACATTCAAGAATTAAAAAAGTGTGATGCTGATTTTTCTCGCATGGAAGCATGGCATAATTACTATCCGCGACCAGAGACTGGTTTAGGAAAGCAGGATTTTTGCAAGCAGAATAAATGGCTGAAAAAAGCTGGATTAAAAGTAATGGCATTTGTTCCTGGTGATGAAGAAAAAAGAGGACCTTTGCACGAAGGGCTGCCTACTCTCGAAAAACATCGTGAAAGTCATCCATTGGGGGCAGCTTTAGAATTAGAACAAGATTGTTTTGTAGATAAAGTTTATATTGGAGATCCGAAGGTTAAGGAAGAAACGTTGGAAAAATTCTCTTCTTATTTAAAAAATCAAACGATTTTGTTTCATGCGGTAGCTTTGACGGATGCAGTTGGAAAAGAACGGATATTTGGCAAGCATACGAATCGGATGGATGCTGCGAGGGATGTTATTCGTAGCCAAGAATCACGGCTAAAAAGCAGCGGACCCATGGAAAAAGGAACAATCATGAAACGGTCAATTGGATCAATTACAATCGATAATGATGAGTACGGCAGGTATGCCGGAGAAGTGCAAATCACCAAACGGAGTTTACCGGAAGACGAACGAGTAAATGTAGTAGGCAGAATATCTGAAGATGAATTATCTTTGTTAGAGTATTGTGGTCCGGGCCAAAAATTTGAGATTGTTTGGGAGGAGTAACAAATGAATCTAGATAAATTAACAACTGAAACAAGGAATCCAAAGACATTACGACTGGACGAAATGAGCGTTTCAGAAGTGTTAAAGCAAATGAATGAAGAGGACGCAAAAGTACCCGCTGCTATTTCAGAAGCCTTGCCACAAATTGAGAGAGCAGTCTTGTCCATTGTTGAGTCTTTTGAATCAGATGGGCGCTTGATTTACATGGGTGCTGGGACAAGCGGACGATTAGGTATTTTGGATGCTGCTGAATGTGTACCGACATTTGGTGTTTCGCCGTCAATGGTAATTGGCTTAATTGCTGGCGGAGACAAAGCGATGACAAAAGCAGTAGAAGGTGCGGAAGATTCGAAAGAATTAGGAAAAGAAGATTTGAAGGCACTAGGTTTAACAGAAAAAGACACGGTTGTGGGGATTGCAGCGAGCGGTAGAACACCTTACGTAATCGGCGGATTGGAATATGCGGCTTCTGTAGGTGCAAAGACTGCAACGATTGCATGTAATAAAAATTCAGAAATTAGTAAATACAGCGAAATCCCTATAGAAGTGGATGCAGGACCAGAAGTTTTGACTGGTTCAACAAGGTTAAAAGCAGGTACCGCTCAAAAGTTAATATTAAACATGTTATCGACTTGCTCCATGATCGGAATCGGAAAAGTCTACCAAAACCTAATGGTCGATGTGCAACCAACCAACGAAAAGCTGGAAGAACGATCAAAAAGAATTATTATGCAAGCGACAGATTGTGATTATGAAACTGCTGAGAAAGCATTTGAATCTTCTGGCAAGCAAGTGAAATTGGCAATTGTCATGCTGTTAACAGGCACAAATAAAAAGGAGGCTGAGGAAAGACTGGTTCGAGCAAAAGGATTTATTCATCATACCGTAGAGCAATAGAAATTATGATTTTTTAGCCCGCTATCAACGGATTTTTCTAATAAGAGGAGGAAATAAAGATGGCTTCAAAAGAACAACAATTAGCAAAAGATATTTACAGTAAAATTGGCGGATCTGGAAATGTCAGTAAAGTTTATAATTGTATGACGCGTGTTCGAATTGATCTTCGTGATGAGAATCAAGTAGATGTGGATGCTCTTAAAAAAGTAACCGGAGTTATGGGGGTCGTAGAAGATGGAAATAATCTTCAGGTAGTTGTTGGACCGGGGACTGCTAATAAAGTAGCCGTAGAAATGGCAGACATGGCTGGTAAAGAAAAAGGAGACACGGTTCCAGAGAACCTGGATAAAGAACTGACCTCTGGACGTGCAGAAGCAGAGAGAAGAGCGCAAGAAGTAAAAAGCCAACAAAAGCAAAAAAATAACACTCCATTTAAACGTGCCTTAAAAATCATTGCAAGTATTTTCGTGCCATTGATTCCGGCATTTGTCGGTGCAGGAATTATCGGTGGGATTGCTTCCATTATTCAGAATTTAATGACCGCTGGTACCATCGATGCAGAAGCATGGAATGCAATTTTCAGTGTTTTAAAAATTCTTCAAAATGGACTATTTGCTTATTTGAATATTTATGTAGGTATTAATGCAGCTAAAGTATTTGGTGCGACAGAAGGACTCGGAGGAATTATTGGGGGAGTGGTTCTATTAAATGGTATGAATCCAGAAGCACCCTTACAAAATATCTTTACCGGTGATCCACTCGCGGCGAATCAAGGTGGTATTATTGGCGTAATCGTTGCAGTGTTTTTGCTGTCAGTAGTGGAGAAAAACCTTCGAAAAGTAGTTCCCAATGCTGTTGACATTATTGTTACGCCAACCCTTACTTTGTTAGTAGTAGGATTATTGACAATCTTTATCATCATGCCGATCGCAGGAGTTGTCTCAACAAGTCTAGTTGGCGGAATTACATGGGTATTGGATGTTGGTGGAGCATTTGCCGGATTTGTTTTAGGAGCGCTGTTCTTGCCAATGGTTATGTTTGGTTTACACCAAATCTTAACACCAATCCATATTGAAATGATTGCTTCTCCAGCAGGAAAAACTCTGTTATTGCCAATTTTAGCGATGGCAGGTGCAGGACAAGTCGGTGCGGCAATTGCGCTTTGGGTAAGATGCCGTAAAAACAAACAGCTAACAAATATTATTAAAGGTTCTCTTCCGGTAGGTATCTTAGGGATAGGCGAGCCATTGATTTACGCAGTGAGCTTGCCGTTAGGCCGACCATTCATTACAGCGTGTATTGGTGGTGGTATCGGTGGTGCTGTGATTGGTGCAATTGGAAACATTGGTGCTACTGCAATCGGACCAAGCGGAGTTGCATTGATTCCACTAATTCCAGATGGAATGTGGTGGGGATATGTGCTGGGATTAGTTGCAGCTTATATCGGCGGATTCATCGTAACGTATTTCTTTGGTGTTCCAAAAGAAGCAATGGAGCCAACAGAATTAGATGGATCGACTACAAATACAGAGGACTTGTTAGCTAATTTATAGTAAAATGGTTTTGCTGAATAAAACGTTCAGAAATTGTAACTAAAATAGAAAAAGGGTTGATTGAGAAGTCAGCCCTTTTGTTCATTAATAAGAAAGGGGCCAATCTGATGATACAACAGAATATTTTATTAACCATTAAAGATAAATATTCTGAACTTCCTGAGTCAGAAAGAAAAATTGCAGAGGTTATCATATCAGACCCTTTGAATGTTATTCAGATGAATGCAGCGCAACTTGCAAAAAGAGCTGATTCGAGTGCTGCAGCGGTTATTCGTTTCTGTCGTTCAATCCATGTAAAAGGGTTTACTGAATTGAAATTACAACTCTCTGCACAAACGAATATGCTGCAAGAAGATTTACATACTGATATTCTTCCGGGCGAAGAGCTGGAACAAATTAAGAAAAAACTACTCATGAATACAAATTATATGTTGGAAAAAACCAACACATCTCTTGAGGATGGATTAATTGAGAGCGTTGCGGATTTACTTGCAGAATGCCCCGCCATATATGTTTATGGACTGGGAGCTTCTTATATAGTGGCAATGGATATTAAACAGAAATTTACTCGTTTAGGTAAGCAAGTGACTTGTTCGCAAGATCAACATGAACTAGCAGCATCGATGGCAATTGCTCCACAAGGATCTGTATATATAGGGGTTTCTAATAGTGGGGAGAAAAAAGAGGGACTCGTTTTAATGCACTTAGCAAATGAGTTGGGGCTGCATACGATTTCTCTTACAAAAGAAACAAACAATCCATTAAGTAAACTGTCTAAACTTGCATTGAAGACTGCCAATGTGGTCGAAGCCCCTTTACGAAGTGGAGCGACGATTTCCTTACTAAGCCAACTGTATGCAGTAGATATTGTATTTTATCGATTTATGACGAAGCGGTACGATGAAAATATTAAGAGTTTAGAACGTTCAAGAAAAGCAACAACGGACTTACTTCACTTATTTAATGAGTATAGTAATCCTGAATGAATGAGAAAGCGGGACAAGTCTGATCTGGCACGCTGGATATCGATGGCAGAAAATTTTACCAACACGAAAAAACCAGCTTCTGCTGGTTTTTTTCGTGTTGGTAGAATACTTTCGTCACCTTTTTGAAGCACCAACACCAGAAATGATAGAGCCTATATTTTACGGTCTCTTAAATCAGCATCTTCTTTAAGATCTAAAGTTTCTGGTTCTACCGTTGGACTGTTTGGATAACTTTCATTGTAATCATCCGATTGATCAGTTGCAGGAATAATAATAACTTCATCATCAGTTGGATTAGACTCATTAGAATTTTTTTCATCATAGTTTTGATTTTGTTCTTCCATTAATGCAATCCGCCTGTATAAATTGTCAATTTCTTCCTCTTTTTGCTGCATTTGGAACTCCATCTCAGTTTCCTGGCGTACTTTATTAGCGATGGTTTCTTTTTCCTTGTTTGCTGTTTCTAGCTCTTTTTCTTTTTGTTCCAGTTCTAAACGAAGCTCTTCTTTATCCTCTTCCTGACGTGCGCGGGCATTTCCTCTTGTAGCTCCTGAGAAGAGTGCAGCAATAAGCATCCCTGCGAGAGCCACCGCTAAAATGAGTGCCCAAAGTGGAAGAGACACACTTATAAAGAAGAGATTAAGAGCAATGGTTTCCATGTTCAAAAAAGCAATAGCTGCTAATAGCACTAACAAAAGAAAAGCAATGACTGTCATAGGAAAACTCCTCTCGACTATGTAAAGAAGTGATTCAGCTTATCTCACTATTTTTCTGGGTAAATAGGCGTATCTGTTGTACCTGTTGTTCCAGTAGTATCAGTAGTTGGGATTTTAGGATCTAGCTGTGTTTTGGGAAATGGTTTTTTATATCCTTCATTAGCTTCGTGGTCTGTATCTACTTCGTTCGCAGTGTCTTCCAAGCTTCTTTCAATGGTCTCTGCCGATTTTTCGGCAAGATCTTTCATATTTGTAAAATTTTCTTTCGCAGTGTTTTTAGCATCTTTACCTACTGTTTTAGCAGTATCTTTTACATTTTCTGCTACCGTTTTCCCTTTTTCTGCTAAATCATCCGCATAATCTTCTGCTTTTTCACGAGTGTCATCTGCTTTACGCATCAAATCTTTTCGTAAATCTTTCCCTGGTTTAGGAGCAAACAATAAGGCTAATCCTCCTCCGATCATTAATCCTTTTACAAAACTTTTGAATTGTCCCATTTTTATTTCTCCTTTCAATTTTTAGCTGGAAATACAACACGAGTGACTAAAGTAACGGCATTTATTCTATGTTAAGTATAGATTATTTTTGCGAAGAGAGAAAATAATAACCCTTATTAAGCTCTGTTTCAACTTGCTAATAAAACAAGCGTCCGCTACAATAATGAGTGATAGAGTTCCAATACAAAGACTTCTCGGATATGGAAGTTGGTGTAAATCCAACACGGTCCCGCCACTGTGAGAGCATCAATGATGTTCAAGTCAGATTTTTATCCTAGAATGCTCAAATGCATGTACACTGTTTCGAGGAAAAGCAGGAGTTACATAGAGTCTATGTGTGCGAACGCATAGTTTTTTTATAGACTAGGGGATTATAAGTTCAGCCATCAATGTCTAGCTTCCAAGTCCTGACCTAGTGAAAAAAAGATAAATTTGCCCCATTGCGCGCTTCGCTGCTCATTCAGGGTCAAATTTCCTATTTTTTCATAGGTCAAGGCGGACTTGTCCGCTTTTCTTATTCTAAAAAAAAACAGTCCCTGCCTGCATGAGGATGGGTTCTCTATCGCACATATAAAGGGAGGGTTTACCATGATGAAAAAGTGGTTATTATTATTCTTTGCAAGTATTACTTTGGCTGCCTGTGGCACCACTGCAACCGATGACGTGGACACAAGCAGCGTTTCCGAGTCAGCTGTCGTGCAAGAAGATCCAGAAGCTTCTACCGTTACGATAAGTATTGCCGTAGATGGGGAAGAAATTGAAGATGGCAGCAAGACGATTGAAATTGAATCAGGTGCAATTTTACTTGATGTATTGAAAGAAAATTATGAAATCGTTGAAGAGAATGGTTTCATTACTTCTATAAATGGTCACCAACAAGACGAAGATGCTGGAAAATATTGGTTGTTTGACGTGAACGGGGAAATGGGACTTGTTGGAGCACAAGAACAAGAATTGGATGCCGGCGATCTAGTTGAATTTAACTTGTCTGGAATCTAATTGTGGCGAAGCAGCGATTTGATGCAAAGCGGGTAGCGCTTCTCAGCTTGCTGACCGCGATGTGTTATGTAGGAAGAATTATTTTTCAGTTCTTGCCGAATGTCCAGCCCATGACAGCCATTCTAATTATTCTCACACTGCATCTCAGTATTGTGGATGGTTTAATAGTGGCATCTTTGTCCCTTGTTCTTTCTAATTTTTTATTAGGGATGGGTCCGTGGACATTTATGCAGTTGGCAAGTTTTTCTGTCTTGATCTTATTGACGGGTATAGTCATGAAGCCATTGTATCCACAACATTCTCGATGGATTTTTGTAATTTTTTCATTCTTATCTGGAATGTTGTATGGCTTTGTTATCTCGCTTATGAATGTCCAGTTTTATGGGATTGCCAGTTTTTGGGGATATTATTTTTATGGACTGCCTTTTGATTTTGCTCATGCATTGGGAACTGCAGGCTTTTATTTATTATTGGAGCCGGTATTAGCGAAACTATTCAAAAAAGCGCTATAGGCCTGACCTTCTCTTTTAAAAAGAGAAGGAGGGCTTTTCTTTTGAAGTACTAACTTAATTGTGCTACGATTATGAAAACGCTTTAAAAGGAGTAATGAGGATAATGAAGGAAGAAAAATGGACACAAAAAGAAAAAATCAAAAAAATTATAGCTCTCACAAAAGACATCAAAATCGCCTTGTTTACCACGATCGCTCCTGAAGGAATTGTCACTCGTCCAATGGTGACTCAACAGACGGAGTTTGATGGCGTTTTATGGTTTTTTACTTTTGAAGACACTGCTAAAATTGAAGAAATTCGCGAAAATTCTAATGTAAATATTGCCTATGCAGATAAGAAAGATACATTTGTTTCTATTCGTGGTACTGCTGAAGTAGTTAAGGATGATGCAAAAAAAGAGGCGCTATGGAATAAAGCCTATGAAGCAGTCTTTGATACACATTACGATGATCCCAAACTTGTCTTAATTAAAGTACAGGTAGAATCTGCGGAGTTTTGGGAATCAGGCAGTACGCTGAAGACAGCATTCCGTTTTGTCACCAACATGCTGGGTAAGGATCATAAAGATTTGGGAACAAACGAGACAGTAGAATTTGATGAGTAAAAGATAGGAACAGCATTCGTTTGAGGGTGCTGTTTTTTGATACAGTTAGGCAAGAAATAAAGTTTCATTTTTTTACAAGTCTGAAGGGATATTTTATTAAAAGTCTTCTGGAATATTGTTCTTCTGCCTTTTAGGAACACCACATTTTCAAGTGTTTCTTTCTAAAGTTGTTTTTTTAAAACAAAAAGGTATATAGCTGTTTCAATATAGTGACTCTTTCTAATTATTTGAAAAACAGAATAACAAAGTTGGGTAATAAAGTTGCTATATTTAGAAAGGGTTATCATTTGCTTATGGTGATTATTTTTTCTATGATGAGTCTAACTTAATGGTTAAATATTTTATGGAGGAGGTTTTTCTTTATGAAGAAGGGTAAAGTTTTGGGTACGTTGGCGACCCTTACATTTCTCTCGGCTTGCGCGGCGTTTACACCAGGCGGAGGAGATGAGGGTTCTGTAGACACATCGACAACCGGCACAGATACTTCAGGAGAAACGGTAGATACAGGAGACCGTATCGAATTGGATTTTTGGACATTCTGGGGTTCGGAAGTAAGAAGGCCTATTATTGAAAAAATCATCAATGATTTTAATGAATCACAAGATGAAATTTTTGTAAAACATAGTTATAATCCTTTCGGCGATATTTGGACAAAAGAATTAGCACAAATCGCTGCAGGAAATCCACCCGATGTTGTTATTAATGATATTAATGCAACAGCACTCCGCGGACAAAAACAACAGGCTGAAAGTCTAACCCCATTCTTAGAAAAAGAAGATATTTCGGATTGGTTCTATCCTGAATTGTGGGATGCAACTCTTTACGAAGGAGATTCTTATGGTATTCCATTCACAACAGATACAAGGATTCTCTATTACAATAAAGATATGTTCGAGGAAGTAGGGCTTGATCCAGAAGCGCCTCCAACTACATGGGATGAATTAGAAGAATATGCGCGTAAACTAGATATCCAAGAAAATGGTGAGACAAGTCGCATGGGCTTCTATCCGCTATACGGAATTGGGACAGATGTTTGGATGATGAACTCTGCCGGACATAACTTCTTTGATGAAGATGGTAATCCAAACGTTGATAATGAAGAGAATGCTGCTGCGCTGGAATGGATTCTTACTTGGAAAGAGCATTATGGGGAAAATACAGTGAATCGTTATCAAGCTCAGATCGATTCTGGACAAGCAAATCCTTTCTTCACTGAGGACTTGGCTATGATTGCTCAAACCGGGACTTTCTACGCACAGATCAAGCAGTACGCGCCTGATCTGAATTTAGGTGTCGCTTATTTACCTGAAAGAGAAGAGGGAAGTGGACATACAAGTTGGGGCGGCGGGTTCGTTGCTGAGATTCCTAAAGGAGCGAAAAATCCAGAAGCTTCATGGGAATTCTTGAAATATCTAGGTGATGTCCATGCTCAAGAGATTTGGGCAACGGAGAACTTTGATAACGTAGCGAATATCGAAGCAGCGGAAAAATCAGTTACGAATGAAATTTTTGATGAAAAGGATAGCTCCGTTTATCAAATTGCTGTTGAAAACATGGAGCATACAATTTTGACGCCTGTTCCTCTTACGGTTCCAGATTTTGGTGATACATTGAATCCAATCTTAGACAATATTATTTTGGGACGTACATCCGTAGAAGATGGATTACGAGAAGCGCAGGAAGCACTAGAAAGACTTGTAGAGAGCAACCAATAAAAATGGCTCAGCCATTACAGTTTAAAGAGCCCAAACAAATTCCGTTTTGTTTGGGCATATCTATTCTTTCAAGAAGGAGGTAGTTGAAATGAGTAAAGAAGGAGTGTACGTGAATAAAAAGAAAAAAAGAAGAATTAGTAAAAAGGACCGAGCGGAAGAAAGACAAGGTTATTTATTTATTCTTCCTTGGATTATTGGTTTTATTATTTTTACGGCTGGTCCTCTGTTATTTTCACTATATGGCAGTTTTACCAATTATGATATTACTTCCAGAATGGACTTTGTAGGATTTGCAAACTATGAACGACTATTTTCTTTTGATCAGCTATTTAAAACTTCGTTATATAATACCATCTACTATGTTATTTTCACTGTACCCATTACGACTGTTGGAGCAATTTTTGTATCGGTACTATTAAACCAAGATATTCCCGGCATGCGGTTTTTCAGAACAGCGTACTATTTACCAGCTGTTTTGTCGGGGGTAGGAGTTTATATTCTATGGATGCAACTTTTGGATCCCTCTACTGGGATGGTTAATCTTGTATTAGGCTGGTTTGGGATAAATGGCCCCAATTGGCTTACAGATCCAAGCTGGACAAAAAACGCTCTTATTTTAATGAAAGTTTGGGGCGTGGGCGGCGGGATGCTGATGTACTTATCAAGTATGCAAGGAATTAGCAAAACGTTGTATGAAGCTGCAGATATTGATGGGGCAACTACTTTTCAAAAGTTTTTCAAGATCACCATTCCCATGATTTCACCAGTTATTTTCTTTGATGTAATAACGAGTACGATCGGTGGATTCCAAATTTTCCAAGAAGCTTATGTAATGTCGGTGGGCGGCGACGGCGGCCCAGCAAATTCTATGCTTTTTTACAATCTGTATATGTGGAATCAAGCATTTGAAAGCTTCAATATGGGTTATGCAATGGCCATGTCCTGGATACTCTTTGCGATTATTATGGTGCTTACGGTTATCAATCTCCGTTTAGGGCCAAGATGGGTGCACTACACGGGAGGTGAGGAGTAATGGCGAGAGTATTGAAACGTAAACATACGCCGAATCAAACGCCAACCGTTATAAAAATGATTAATATTGTGCTGTTGTTGGCGGGGTCCTTGATGCTTATCTCTCCTCTATGGTGGATGATTTCTACCTCGCTGAAATCGATGATGGAGATTATGGCTGGAGATTCTACTTTCTTCCCAAAGGAATGGCATTTTGAAAATTATGTCAATACGTGGAACGCGGTGCCATTTGATCGCTATACAATGAATACATTGCTCATCACACTTCTTTCTGTAGTTGGGAATGTTATAGTGAATTCTTTTGTAGCCTACGGGTTTGCCCGTATTCGTTTCAGAGGAAAAGGGTTATTGTTTGGCTTGGTACTATCAACCATGATGATTCCTGGCTTTGTTACTTTGATTCCACAGTATATTTTGTTTGCACGATTAAGATGGGTGAATACTTATTTGCCGTTGGTCGTTCCCCAATTTTTCGGAAATGCTTTTAATATCTTTCTTTTAAGACAATTTTACCGTGGAATCCCAGAAGAATTGTTGGAAGCCGCTAAAATTGAAGGAGCAACACATTTTTATATTTGGCGTAAAATTGCCATACCAATGGTGCGTCCGGCGTTGGCTACTGTAGCGATAGGTGCCTTTAATGGCGCTTGGAACGACTTTTTAGGACCATTGCTCTATGTTAATAACGAGAACTTGTATACCATCCAGATTGGACTGCAATCATTTAAGGAACAAAGCAGCAGCCAGTGGAATTACTTAATGGCAGGATCGTTGTTAGCGATGCTTCCCGTCTTGATTTTATTTTTCTTTTTCCAAAAATACTTTATTCAAGGAGCCAATATTACTGGTACAAGCCAAGTTGATAAATAAAAGAAGCAGGAATGGTCTGAATCCGTTTAGGCTCTTCCTGTTTCCTTTCGTTGTTTCTATATATGAAATAAGGTATATTGATAGAGGTCGAAATAAATGTGGAGAAGGGGAAAAATTGAAGACAAGTGAAAAGTTTGAAACACGTAAGAAAGTTGTTTTTGCTATTGTACTAACGTTGTTAATTATTTCGGTTTTTTATGCAATTTATATGCTGTTTCAAGCGCCAAGCGGAGTTGCCCAGAATGAAGGAGAACGTGTTAAAACAGATTACGTTTTAATGGTCTTGCAATGTTTGGTCGGAGCAATTGTGATTTTTTTGCCTAAAAAAGTAGAAGATCACTTTGAGGTCAGGATTCCGAACGCAATCGAAATAACGTATTTTATTTTTTTATTCTGCGCGATTTATTTAGGGGAAGTTCGCAATTTTTATTTTCGAGTTCCTTATTGGGACGTCATTCTGCATGCTTTCAGTGCGGCTATGCTAGGCGCCCTAGGTTTTATATTAGTGGATTATTTAACGGGAATTGAAAATTTAAATCTACGGTTAAGTCCTTTTTTTGTTTCGTTTTTTGCTTTCTGTTTTTCAGTGACTTGCGGAATTATTTGGGAAATATATGAATTTTTAGCAGATGGGATATTGAATACAAATATGCAGAAGTTTATAACCGCGCATGGGGAAGTAATGATTGGTAGAGCAGCTTTGGTGGATACGATGAAGGATATTATCGTAGATGTCCTCGGTGCATTGGTAGTAGTGGTTTTTGGGTACTTTACATTAAAAAGAAAACAAAAAGAAAGTGCAGCATAATTTAATTATGGCGCACTTTCTTTTTTTATAGACTAGGGGATTATAAGTTCAGCCATCAATGTCTAGCTCCCAAGTCCTGACCTAATGAAAAAAAGATAAATTTGCCCCATTGCGCGCTTCGCTGCTCGCTAACGCATATCATTCGACTAACCCGCTGAAGCGTGAAGTCTCCTGACAATTCAAGGTCAAATTTCCTATTTTTTCATAGGCCAAGGCGGACTTGTCCGCTTTTCTAATACTTTACTTCGTATAATTATCAAAGTATCCTTGGATAAACACAATTGGAGTTCCTTTGTCACCACTACCAGACGTTAAATCTGACAGGGAACCAATTAGGTCTGTTAATTGACGTGGTGTTGTTCCTTGAGCTTCCATTGAGCCCATTAAGTTTTCATCTTTATTGATAATAAATTGTGAGATTGCTTGTTTTAATTCCTCGCCTTGTAAATCAGCAAAATTATTATCTGCTAAATATTTTAATTTGATTTCGTTTGGAATGCCGTCAAGTCCTGGAGTGTATGCAGGAGAAACAACTGGATCAGCCAGTTCCCAAATTTTACCAACTGGATCTTTAAACGCTCCGTCTCCATATACCATTACTTCAATACTTTTTCCGGTTTTTTCCTTTAACATTCTTTGAATATTATCAACGATTGGCTGAGAGTTACGTGGGAACAATTTTACGCTGTCTTCTGTTGCTTTATTTGAACCAAGTAATCCATACATCTCGTTATAACCGCCGCCGTTTACAGGTTCAGATAAAATATTATCTAAACTAAATACTTTTTCAGCGCCATTTTCTTTTAATATTTTCTTTGAACGGAAGCGACTGTGAATATCACACGTCAATACACTTTTTGTATAATCTAAAATTGATTTAGCATTATTTGAGAAAATCACTTCGCATTCAGCACCAGATTCTTCAACAATGGATTTATAGTATTCGATGTAATCGACACCTGTAAAGGTATGTTTTTTATAACCAAAATGTTCACGGAATTCTTTTTCGGATAAAACATCTGTCCAAGGATTTACGCCTTTTTCATCTAATGAATCAAGACTTACTAAGTGATTTCCTACTTCATCAGAAGGATAACTGAGCATGAGAACAACTTTTTTTGCTCCTTTTGCGATGCCGCGTAAGCAAATCGAAAAGCGATTTCGGCTTAGAATAGGGAAGATAACGCCTATCGTATCATCACCGAATTTTGCTTGAACGTCTATTGCAATTTGATCAACTGTTGCATAGTTTCCTTGTGCACGAGCGACAATTGATTCTGTGATAGAAACGATATCTCTGTCTCGGAATGAGAAACCTTCTATTTCAGAAGCATTTAATACTGTGTCCACCACAATTTCTTCAATATTATCTCCGTTGTGGATGATGGGGCTACGAAGACCTCTAACAACAGTTCCAACTACTCTTTCCAAATCAATCTCTCCTTAAATTATCAAGTCACATTTTATTCTACTACATCTACATGTTAAAAAGAATGCATAAATAAAAATATCCTATATAATATAGGTACTGGATAATTATATGCTTATTGAATGAAATTTACAATGACTGGAGCTGATAAAATGGAATTTATCGTAAATAAAGAGTGGCTCGTTCAACAATTGGAAAACAAACTCGTGAAGATTGTAGATTGTCGTTTTGTAATGGGAGAGCCTGATAGAGGCAGAGAAATGTATAGAGAGAGCCATATTCCTGGAGCATATTATTTTGACTTGGAAGAGCAGATGTCAAATGCTGTCGAAGAACACGGTGGGAGACATCCTTTGCCGGATGTAGAAGAATTCCGTAAAGAGCTTGAAAAAGTGGGGATCAACAAGGAGACTACGATTGTAGCCTATGATGAGGGTGAGGGGCAATATGCGGCGCGTTTTTGGTGGTTAGCTTCCTATCTAGGACATGATCGAGTATTTGTCTTGGATGAAGGTTTTCATGGATGGAAAGAGGCCGATTATCCAACTGATAATGAACTGCCCAAAAAAGAATCAACCTCCTTTCCAGTAGACATTCAAGAAGATATGTTAGTAACTCACGAAGATGTTAAGAAAATTGCAGAATCAAACGATAAACTTGCTGTATTAATTGATTCACGATCAAAAGAACGTTACCTAGGTAAGGAAGAACCGATTGATAAAATAGCTGGGCGAATACCAGGATCCATTAATTTTGATTGGGAAGAGAATATTCGGGAAGGCTCCTTTAAAAAGCTGGAAGTGTTGAAAGATCGTTTTTCAGATATCAAAAAAGAAGAACCGATTGTTGTCTACTGTGGTTCTGGCGTAACGGCAACTGTTAATTATTTAGTTTTGAAGTGGCTTGGGTTTTCAGACGTTAAGTTGTATGCAGGTAGTTATAGTGATTGGATTTCTTATGAAGAGAATTCAATTGAAAAAGGGGACTGAGAGGGCGCACTTACTTTATTATGAATAAGTTTGGAAGGTTTTTTTTGACCTTCATCCTTATTCATAATAAAATGAAAGTGCAAAATAAATAGGAAAGAAGGTCTTCACATGTTGTTAGATGCTTATCCATATTTAATTTTTGACGGGGAAGCTCAAGAAGCGTTCGATTTCTATGCAGAAGTTTTAAACGCTGAAAATCTGGGTTTAACCAAATTCAAAGACATGCCTGCAGTTCCCGATAGTCAGCCACTATCTGATGAAGCACAGAATTTAGTAATGAATGCTACGTTGCAATTACCAAATGGCAGTTATTTAATGTTTTCAGATACATTTCCCGTAATGCCTTATTCAAAAGGCAATAACGTGTCGATTACACTGGTGTATGATACATTGGAAGAAACGAAAGCAACATTTGATAAATTGGCAGAGGGTGGAGAAATTCAAATGGAACTTCAAGAAACTTTCTGGAGCCCTTTATACGGGAATTTGACTGATAAATTTTGGGTAGAATGGCAACTATCAACGGAGGAAGAAGAAACTCCTTCCATAGATATACAAGAATAAATGAACTCCATTAAAGAGTAAAAAGAGAGTGGGAAAAAAGGCGTTTAGATCCGAATCACTGGAACGAATAAGCACAGGATGGACGAAGACCATCCGCGCATTATTCGTGAAGTGGATGTCGGATCTGCCTTTTTGAGCACGTTTACACCACTATTATTCGTTAATACTAGAGGGCCGGGAATTTTTTCCCGGCCCCTTTTGATATATATTAAATTTTTACACTGTCCATCTTGCTAGTATGATTATCCTTTTTTGTTTCAAATTCCTTTAACAAACTTGTGAACTTTGTACGGAAAAATTGCATGATCGGCCCCATAAAGAACCCCGCAACGATGGTAGTAATTCCTACTGTTGCACCGAAAAAGAATCCAATCGAGATACATAGAATATCAGAAACAACACGAGCCGTTTGGAACGAAACGCGTCCCTTAGATTTTTCTTCAATAATAATTGGCAAAGCATCGTAAGGAGCAACTCCTTGCCCAGCAACAATATATACGGACGCTCCAAATGCCAATACCAAAATGCCAAGAGCTGAGATAAGAAGACGAAGCCAGAATGAATTTGCTTCACCAAAGTAACTAGTTATCAGATGAACTAAAAAATCTGAAATATATCCTACTAATACAATATTAAATAATGTTCCAATTCCGATTAAGTGGCGAGCTGTCAAAAAAACTAAAATTAATCCAATAGCATTGGAAAAAATCATATAGGTGCCGAACTGAACACCGAAAAAACTACTTAAACCTAAATTAAATGTTGAAAAAGAATCCGCTCCAAGGTTTCCAAGTCGCATGAACCCCACAGCCAATCCAATAAAAAGGACCCCGATAAAGGAAAGAAAAACTCGAACAATTTTTTTTGAATTCATTTCATACCTCTTTTTCTGATTTGTTAGAGACAAACCTCTCATTGCACTACAATCTATCTCTTTTTCCATCGTAATGTTATAGCGTTGATCTAATGAAGTCAATAAAAAGTTTTGGATTGAGATTTTTAAATGGCTGTGGAAGGTGAATGAGTCCCTTTCAAATGCTTTCAATGGCAGCAGTCATTCAGACTAGGAAGTAAGTATGGTGGCTGGTGTAGTTGGAGCAACTACCTGAATTCCTTTCGAGCTAGAGCGGAGTGTTCCATTTTTTCTTTCTTTAGAAGGAAAACGCTTAAGAATGCAATAAAAGTACATACAGATGCATAAAAAGTTAATGAAAGGAATCCCTAGAGAACGTATACTAAGTCCATAAATCTTTGATGGAAGCGCTGTAAGGTCACGTAATCATTGGTAACATCCCGAGTGAAAACGAGCATCATTCAAACGTGACTTTGTAATCGATCTCATATTTCATTTTTCAAAGTGAGTCTTCAAAGATTTTATCCCATTCATTATATGAGTCAACAACATTAGGAGGTTTTTTTACATGGATTCACCAAATTTACAAGAAAACAAGTATCACAAAGCCAAACAATGGGAGATTGCTTTTTTCTCATTAAACAACTCTGCAACGAACTTATATTTATTTGCTTTTGGATTTTTAACTTATTATGCAACAGGTATCGCTGGGTTTGCAACATTGTTAGTAGGTAACCTGTTAGGTGCTGCTCGTCTTTTCGACGGTATTATTGACCCAACAATCGGTATCATTATGGACAAATTCAATACACGATGGGGTAAGTTCCGACCACTAATGCTTTTCTCTAATATCGGTTTGGTTCTTTCTTTCATTCTTTTATTTAGTACACATTACTTTAGTGGTGTTTTACAAGTTGCAGTTTTCTTAATTGCACTCGTGTTCCATAAAATTGTTTACTCTGTTCAGCAAACAGTTACTAAAGCTGCTCAACCAGCTTTAACAAACGATCCAAGTCAACGTCCATTGTTCTCGATTTATGATACGGTTTTCAGTTCAATCGGTGTGTTTGCAATGGGGCAAGTGATTGTTTCTAACTTTTTGGCACCAAGACATGGTGGAGAATTTAATCAAGCATTCTTTACTGAATTCTTACTAGGTGTCATGATTATTTCTGCTGTTTTAACAACACTTGCTATTATTGGTATTAGACGTAAAGATCGTACGGAATACTTTGGTTTAGGTGAAATTACAGTTGCAACAAAATCATTGCAAGATTATTGGTCAGTAATTAAGGGAAATACTCCTTTAATTACACTTGCATTATGTGGTGGCTTAATGAAGTTTATTGCTCAATTATTAAGTGACCAAGCCTTTTTAGTTATCCTGTTCGGTATTGTTTTAGGTAACTATCGTTTGTCAGGACAATTATCATTATGGCAAATCATTCCTAACTTACTAATTGTTATTTTGTTCACTCGTTTAGCAACTCGCAAAGATTTGAAAGCGTCTTATACAGTGTCTATCGTAGTCGCAATGCTTTCTACTTTAACGATGCTTCTCATTTTGTGGACTTCCGGAGACACAACTCAAATCTTTACAAATGGCGGTTTTATAGCTATTTTGTTTGGTGTAGCATATGTTGCTATGAAAGTAACAGCTACTTATCCCTCCTCTATTGTACTAACAATGTCTGCAGATATTTCTGACTTTGAAACATCACGTTCAGGTCGTTTCGTTTCAGGATTAATCGGAACCGTGTTTTCACTAACAGACTCAATTGCTTCATCTTTAGCACCGATCTTTATCGGTTTTGTAGTTGCGGGTATTGGATATAAAAACGCTTATCCTGATGCGTCTGAGCCTTTAACGGGTAATATATTAAATGGTGTATTGATCCTATTAGGGATTCCGCTTGTTCTTTACTTCCTTGTATTCGTATTGATTCGCAAATATCCACTTAATAGAGAAGCAATGGAAAAAGTACAAATTGCAATCGCAGAGAAGAAAAGAGAAGATTTATACGAGTAGTCTACTTTAAATTTTTCCGGCAGTATATCCCTCAAGGGAATTATACTGCCGTTTTTTTTTATGAGAGTTTTTGTTTATGGATATGAATACTTTCATAGAAACAGATGTTCAAATGGAATTTGGAGACTGAACATCTTTATTTTAAAAAAATAACGATGTTCAGTAGGAAGTTTACCGTGGAACATCGTTATTCTAAAGAAATAAAGACATTCAGCTTGTAAAAGAAGCTTGAACATCTTTATTTTAGAAGAGACTAGTATAAGTTTTCTAGCTGCGACGATGGATCTAATATCCACTATGAAGTTTATTCTCCATAGTGGATATTTTTTTGACTATTTTTATAAAAATCATTATGATTATTGGAAAGAATGAATCGGTAAACGAAAAGGAAGTGAAACAATGGCTCCATCTGAAAACGTGTATAGCATTCTGTCTTTAGATACAGGAACAAGTGAGATTTTATCCACAGAATATATTGAAAAATCCTGGGAACGAGATAATCTTCTTCTTCGAGCAGTTCAGACAGGAAACAAAGATCTCCTAAAGGAAGCATCTGCCTTGATTACTAAAGAAGAAGACCGCTTATACTATTATGGAAACCCAATTATCGCATCTGATATGCTTCGAACAAGAAAGAACGGTATGATTATTCGAAATACAATTTGTCGTGTTGCTGCTGGCTTAGGTGGTGTTCCTCCATTATACCTGCATCTAATTTCTGAAAAGTATGGAATGCTGATTGCGCAGGCGAATTCGATTGATTATTTGGTAGACTATTTATCGGAAGAAATGTTCGATGAATATTGCGATCTCGTTGCGAATTTTTCTGCCTCCCATTATTCATCACTGATTAAAGATCTTGTTGTATATATCAGCAATCACTTACAACAAGAACTTTCAGTCTCCGAGTTAGCCGGCATATTCCATGTAAATGCTTCTCATCTATCCAGAAAATTTAAAAAAGAGACAGGGTATACCATAAGTGAATATATTAATCGTCAAAAAGTTGATGCAGCGAAATTGTTATTTTCTCGTGGACATTCATCAGTGACAAATGTAGCTTCCATGATGGGCTTTAATAGCAGTTCTTATTTTAGCAAGATATTCAAAAAGCTTACCGATGAATCTCCTGCTGATTATATTAAACGTGTGAAAAATTCATAGATTTTACGCCAGCAGCTTTATAAGATTGACGTTGCGCATTTATTGAAAAAGGGGACTAGAATAAACCTAGCTGTCTGGGACCTAAGCCTTCAAAATCAATCCCAAGCATTTTTTGTAGATCTTTCGCATTTTGAGCAGCATGCCCTCCAGAATTATTGTTAAAAATAACGGTCACTTCTTTTGAATCATTCACTAGAGCAAGTGCCGTTTGTTTGAATTCTTCCAGTTCATCATCTCGGTAATTGTACAAAGTCCTAACCGCTCTCCAGTTTTCTGCGTCTTCACCTAACCAACCTTCATAGTTACGTCCATGTAAGCGGATGATCGTTTTATCTGAATTTGTTGCTATGGGTGTAAAAGGTACAGAATTATTCGGTGTCTGCGGCTGATCAACGACAACGTGAATAAATGCCATTTCTCTAAGGAAATTTAATGTTCCTTCTTTGAATTCCTCACTGTACCAACTTCGGTGGCGGAATTCAACAGCAATTGGTAAATCTCTCATTAACCTGCGGATAAGTCTCATATATTCTACATGCTCTCTATTGCAGGTGAAATTTGGAGGGAATTGAAAAAGGAAGGCTTTTACTTTTCCGCTCATAATCATTGGTTCAAAAGCTTTTTTGTAAATTTCAAACATTTTTTTTATTGAATCGAACTCCTGATGCCAATCTTTGTGCTTCGTAAGAGCAGCATATGCCTTAGGAATGAACTGAAAGACATCCGGTGTTTTTTGAATCCAACTATTTATATTTTTCTCGGAAGGAATTGCATAAAAACTGGTATCCAATTCAACCACGGGGAAGTGAGCAGCATAATCTTCTAATTTTCTTTTGGGGTTAGGGCAGATTAAATCATGATCTGACCACCCAGTGAGCCCAATTTGAATCAATGTCTTACTCCTTTGTTTATAAATATTCTTTTATACATCATAAATTTCCAATCTTGTTTATGCAATAGATTTGAATTGGAAATACTGAAATAGAAAAGAAAGCTGCGTTTTTCGGAAAAGCAGTAGGGCAACGAAAAAAATCGTAACCTTCTATGTAGGAATCTACATAGAAGGTTACGATCTTCTATTATTTTAATGATTGTTTCTGTGTTATTTTGTATCTAAATGAAACTGATAAGTCGTTTCAGAGAAGTATTTTTCTCCTGGTCTCAATACCGTATTGCCGAAGTTCTTTTGGTTAATCGCATCTGGGAATCCTTGTGTCTCTAATGTAACTCCAGCATATGCTTGTATAGGCTGGTTGTTGATTTTAACAGTGTCAGACGCTCCGTTATGCATAAAGACGACTATAGAAGGTTGATCTGTCTTCATAATAATTCTTCTGCCGTTATCCTTGTCTAGAAGGATCGCATCAGGTTCATTGCCTTCATGGTTCAATACAAATGGATGATCCAAACCCTTTACCGCTACCGTCTGTGGATGATCTGATTCGGTTGCCTGTGCCAATGGTGCTGCATCCCTGAAATCAAACGGTGTTCCATCAACAGGCTGGAGATTGCCAGTAGGAATCGTATTATCATTTAATTCTATAAATGAATCGGCATTGACATATAAAGAATGATCTAAAATATCCTTCTCAGCGTCCCCGTGTAAATTAAAGTAGACATGGTTCGTTGGATTAAAGAGAGTCGCTTCATCCGTTTCAGCGAAATAAGTAATTTTCCACTCGTTCTCTTCAGTCAATGTATACTGAACTTCCACAGTCAGCGTTCCAGGATAGTTGTTCGAACCCGCTTCATCAACATATGAGAACGTAATGGTCGCTTCATCCTCCGTCTTTGCTGTTTTGTAGTCCCATAAAACAGCATCCAAACCTTTTGGACCACCGTGAAGATGGTTGCCGCTATTATTTGCAGGCAAATTATATTCTTTTCCGTCTAAAGAAAAACGTCCATCTGCAATTCTTCCCGCTACTCGCCCAACCGTAGCACCGTAAAATGGTCTGTGAGCCACATAATCATCTAAATTCGATAAGCCTAAAACAATGTTGTCAAAGTTACCGTCTTTATCTGGAACGGTCCAATCGATAATATGCGCCCCATAAGGGATCGCTGTGATTGAGACTCCTTTACTATTCGTAAGAGTAATCGCCTTCACTTCTTTGTTCTCAAACCGTCCAAACAATTTTTCTTCAATCTTCATCAAAATTCCTGCCTTTCGTAGTGTACTGATTATATTGTAACAGTTTTCTTTACTGATAGCGCTATATTTTCATTGGATGATTGTTTAAAAAACGTTACAATAAGAAAGTGGAAGATTTTTAAAGAATTGAGGGGAAATTATGTTAAAAATCGGCATCATCGGAATTGGAAACATCGCTCAAAAAGCGTATTTGCCAGTTATTGCAGGATTACGTGAAAATACTGAGTGGCATCTTTTTACACGTAACCAAGAAAAATTAACTTCGATTGGAAAGCAATATGGCTTTTCGCATTTACACGATTCCATGGAAAGCTTGATGGAAGCAGGGATTGAAGCAGCATTTGTCCATGCGCCCACATCCGTTCATTACGATACAATTAAACAATTGATAGAAGCGGGCATTCACGTATATGTGGACAAACCGATCAGTGATCAAATCTATGAAACAGAAGAGTTGGTTGCTTTAGCAAAAGAAAAAGATGTTTTATTGACATGTGGGTTCAATCGGCGTTTTGCTCCACACGTTCAAAAATTAAAAGAAATTCCCAACAAAACCATGATTCTGATTCAAAAAGATCGCGTCCATAATGTTGAAGATGTACGCTTTGCTATCTATGATTTGTTTATTCATATTGCAGATGCTGCTTTATATTTATTGGATAATCCAATTGAGACAGTTCATTCTGCAATCGTGGAAGAGGGAGACATTTTAAAACGAGTGACCTTAACTATTCAAACCAAACAAACAACTTGTTTTGTCTCCATGAATTACGAAGCCGGAGCAAATCAAGAAGTGATGGAAGTCCAAAGTTTAGACGGTATCCAAAGAGTGGTTGATTTAAATGATCTGTATATAAAGAGCCAAAAAGGGGAACAACATATTCGTTTCAATGATTGGGAGAACACTTTGGTCAAACGAGGATTTGATGGAGTCATCCGTGGATTTATTGAAGCAATTTCGACAAAAGTGAATCCGGTTTCCTTGAATAGCTCTCTTGAAGTTCATCATATCTGTGAAAATATGATAAATTATAAAGAATAAGTTTCTTTTCATCGCTATTTAGGCTAAAATAAGAATCAAATGAGTATCAAGGGGGAAAACAATGTTTGATCAAATTGATGCATTAGCAGTAAATACCGTCCGTACACTTAGTATTGACGCAGTCCAAAAAGCAAATTCTGGACATCCAGGATTACCAATGGGAGCAGCTCCAATGGCTTACTCTTTATGGACAAAATTTTTAAAGGTAAATCCTAAAAATAGTTCGTGGGCAGATCGCGATCGTTTCGTACTTTCTGCAGGACATGGATCTGCGCTCTTATACAGTTTATTGCACTTATCAGGATACGATGTAAGTATTGATGACTTAAAGAACTTCCGCCAATATGAAAGTAAAACTCCTGGACATCCAGAAGTACATTACACGGATGGAGTTGAAGCAACTACTGGTCCATTAGGGCAAGGGATTGCAAACTCTGTTGGTATGGCAATGGCAGAAGCACATCTAGCTGCAACTTATAATAAAGATAGCTTTCCAATTGTTGATCACTTTACTTATTTCTTATGTGGCGACGGCGACTTGATGGAAGGAATTTCCCACGAAGCTGCAAGCTTGGCAGGGCATTTAAAATTAGGTAAATTAATTGGATTATATGATTCAAATGACATTTCATTGGATGGACCAACTTCAAAAGCATTTACAGAAGATGTTGCAAAACGTTTTGAAGCCTATGGATGGCAACATATTCTTGTAAAAGATGGAAACGATTTAGAAGAGATTTCTCGTGCCATTGAAGAAGCAAAAGCTGAAACGGACAAACCAACGTTAATTGAAATTAAAACAGTTATTGGTTTTGGTGCCTCAAACGCTGGTACGCATAAAGTTCACGGTGCTCCGCTCGGAGACGAAGGTGTAACTTTCGCGAAGAAAAGTTATGCATGGGAATTTGACAACTTCCATGTGCCTGAAGAAGTACAGACTCGTTTTAACGAAGCAATCACTGAAAAAGGACAAAAGTCCGAAGAAGAATGGAATGAACTTTTTGCAGCATACAAAGAGGAATATCCAGAATTAGCACAACAATTTGAAGACGCATTTGCTGGGAAGCTTCCAGAAGGATGGGAAGAAAAACTTCCTGTTTATGAAGTTGGTGATGCTGATAAGGCGACTCGTGTAACAAGCAGCGAAGCAATTCAAGCTTTAGGAGAAGCGATTCCTTATTTCTGGGGTGGTTCTGCTGACTTATCAAGTTCAAATAATACAATGAACCAAGCTGATTCAGATTTCAGTGCAGATAATTATGCTGGTCGTAATATTTGGTATGGGGTTCGTGAATTTGCAATGGGCGCAATGATGAATGGAATTTTGCTACACGGTGGTTCAAAAACATACGCCGGAACATTCTTCGTATTTACTGACTACCTGCGTCCAGCTATGCGGTTGGCAGCTTTGTCTCAACTAGGTGCAACGTATGTAATGACACATGACTCTGTTGCAGTTGGGGAAGACGGACCGACACATGAGCCAGTGGAACATATTTCCAGCTTCCGTGGAATGCCAAATATGAACTTAATTCGTCCAGCTGATGGAAATGAAGTGAGTGCTGCTTGGGCAATTGCTATGGAGTCTCATTCAACACCAACTCTACTTGTATTAACTCGTCAAGGACTTCCAGTATTGGAAGGAACGAAAGAGAATGCAAAAGAGGGCGTAAGTAAAGGTGGTTATGTTCTTTCACCTCAAGAAGGCGAAAAGCCAGATGGTATCTTGATTGCGACTGGTTCAGAAGTAAGCTTAGCGATTAATGCACAAGCTGCTTTGAGAGATGAAGGAGTAGACGTATCGGTAGTATCTATGCCAAGTACATTCCTATTTGAAAAACAAGATGTAGCATACAAGGAAACTGTATTGCCAAACGATGTTCGTAATCGTATGTCTATTGAAATGGGAGCAACACTTGGTTGGGAACGTTATGTAGGTCTTGATGGACTAGCATACGGAATCGATCGTTGGGGAGCAAGTGGTGAAGGTAACACTGTTACTTCAGAACTTGGCTTCACACCAGAAAAAGTAGTAAATGCTTATTTGGATAAATTTAAATAAAATATACTAAACGATAGACCAGAGCGGGAAACTGCTCTGGTCTTTTCGTTTTATACCATGCTTTTCCGCCTATTTTAATACCCATGGAAGTGAGAGAAAACGGAAAGCTCGTATGGCTAGAAAATTTCTTTATTCTGTGAATTTTGATACACTTTAAAGAGAATCAAAGTGTATTTTTAGGAGGATTTTAAATGAAAATTCGAGAATATAGCGGATCTGATAAGCAATCTTGGATTGAATGCCGTGTGTTATCTTTTTTGGATAGTTCGTATTTTGATGATGTGCAAAATTTTCGAGAAGAGTATGACAATCCAGTGATTCAGATGGTTGCAGTAGACGATGGAAAAGTAGTGGGTTTTTTGGACTGCGAGTATGAGAAAATTGCAGGGGATGTCTGTTATTTTAAAGGAGAGCGCGGGGGAGTTATCTGGCATTTAGGAGTGTTGCCTGCCTACCGCAAACAAGGAATTGCAAATCAATTATGGGAAGCAACGAAAGAAAAGTTGAGTGCAGTGGGAATTGCTAGGGTTGAGGTTTGGACACAAGATGATGCAGCCGCGACTGCTTGGTATCGAAAAAATAACTTTAAATTCAGAGAAGCATATTTAAATGCATTTATAAAAGGAACAGCTCAGGACAAAGTGATCCAAAAATATGTCAATCTTCCTAAGATTGGTGAAATTTATGGAATCCGTAATTTTAATTTTGAAGCTCCGATTGAACGAAAAGAGGAACTTGCTAAAATCTGTTACCGCCTGCATGAAGTGAGGGTATACGAAAGCCAGTTATAAAAGTGGAAAGGAGAACAAAAACACCATGAAAAAAGATGAGTTACACTTGTCAGGTCAGTTTACAGATGCAAAAGTTTTTACGACAAATATTGACGAAGAAACAATTGCTCAAATTGAACGTTTATTAAATCATCCTTTTTCAAAAGGAAGTCAAATTCGCATTATGCCAGATGCTCATATTGGGAAAGGTGCTGTAGTCGGAACAACGATGACTTTTTCAGATAAAATTGTTCCCGATGTAGTGGGAGTCGATATTGGCTGTGGCATGTTTGTAGCACAGTTAACTGAGAAAAATTTGAAAAGAAAAGACTTGCAGCGTTTGGATGAGATGATTCGCAAATACGTGCCAAGCGGGACGGGAATTCGACAGAAACCTCATCGATTTATAGATTCCGTTCCTTTAGATGAAATTCGAGCTGAAAATGTAAATAAAGAACGAGCAGCACTTTCTCTGGGAACGCTAGGTGGTGGAAATCATTTTATTGAGTTGAACATTGACGAAGAAGGAAACCATTTCTTGATCATTCATTCCGGTTCGCGTTCATTCGGTCATTCCGTTGCAAGCTATTATCAGCAAAAAGCAGTAGAATATTGGGCCGAACGAGATAATAAGAATGATGAAAATCATTATGTAGATCCCGAATTTGCCTATTTAATTGGTGAGGATCTTCAAGATTACTTGCATGATATAGCGATTGTACAACGCTTCGCATATCTAAATCGAAAAGCGATGAGTTTGAAAATTATCGAAGCAATGAATTGGGATATCAGCAGATCCTTTGATGTGATCCATAATTACGTTGATATCGAAAATAGGATTCTCCGGAAAGGTTCGATTTCTGCTCGAAAAGGGGAAGAAATCGTCATTCCAATTAACATGAGGGATGGCAGTATTCTAGCAAAGGGAAAAGGGAATCCAGAATGGAATTACTCAGCTCCTCATGGGGCTGGCCGATTACTATCCCGAACGCAAGCGCGCAAACAGTTAGAAATGCGTGATTTTGTTAAAACGATGAAAGATATCTATACAACATCTGTCCGCAAAAATACTTTGGATGAAGCACCATTTGCATATAAACCAATGAAAGAAATCTTAGAACGTACAGAGGATTCTTTTGAAATAAAAGCGATTCTCAAGCCGATTTATAACTTTAAGGCATAAAAAAATCAGTACGAAGTCGGATGTCCTCTAAGGAAATTTCCTTTAAAATGGTTAATGTAGAGAAAAGTTCATTAAATGGAGGAGAATCAATTATGTCATTTTTAGGAAATATCGTTTGGTTTGTTTTAGGTGGTTTTATCAGTTTTCTATCATGGTCGATCATTGGGGTTCTTTGGTGTATAACAATTGTAGGAATTCCGGTGGGCGTGCAATGTTTTAAATTTGCGAAAATGTCCGCTGCCCCATTTGGGAAAGATATTCAGTACAGTGATAGCGGAATGTCGCTTTTAATTAATATTGTTTGGCTGTTTTTAGGTGGATTGGTGATGGCAGTGGAAGAAGTGATAATGGGGATAATTTTCTGTATAACGATTATCGGAATTCCTTTTGGGTTGCAACACTTTAAACACGCAAAGCTCGCCCTGATGCCATTTGGCGCTAGAATCATTCGCATCTAAAAACCCTAAAAGCTTCCTGATTTCTACTGTAACTCGTCCATCATGTTTAAAAAGGCTTCGTAATCTAGAAAATTAATAAACAGATTCATTAAAAAGTACTATTTCGCCTCCAATCCTGCTATACTGGTTCAGCGAAGAAAAAGAAAGTAGGAAAATATGGAAAAGAAAACATTTGAATCATTTGGGACAAGTCCTGAAATATTGAAAGCTCTTATGAGTTTGCGTTATTATAGTCCGACAAAGGTACAGGAAGAAGTCATTCCGTTGGCTTTGGAAAAGCAGGACATTATTGTCGAATCCCAAACGGGCAGTGGAAAGACGGCGGCATTTGGAATACCTATTTGCGAGCAGGTGATTTGGGAAGAAAATAAACCCCAAGCACTGATCCTTGTTCCGACTCGGGAACTAGCTTTGCAAATTAAGGCTGATATTATGAATATTGGTCGGTTGAAGCGTATCAAAGCAACTGCCGTATTTGGTAAGTCTCCCTTTAAAATACAGAAGTCCGAACTGAAACAGAAAAGCCACATCGTCGTGGGTACTCCTGGCCGGATACTAGAGCATCTCCAAGAAGGGACATTGGTTGTAGGGCAAATTCGCACCTTGGTTCTGGATGAAGCAGATGAAATGCTCAATATGGGTTTCATAGAGCAAGTGGAAGCTGTTATCGACTATTTACCGAAAGAACGCCAAACAATGTTGTTCTCTGCGACGATGCCTCCAGAAGTGGATCGTTTGGCTAGTTTTCACATGAGAAACGATCGTGTTGCTATCAGGATGGAAAAAACGGTGGAGAATACTCCGAAAATTTTGCAATCCTATATCAAAGCACAGGATGCGTCAAAGGATAAGTTGCTGTTAGATTGGTTAACTATTGAGAATCCGGATGCCTGTATCATTTTTTGTAACACTAAAGATGCTGTTGATACTGTTGATGCTTACTTAGGTAAAGCAGGCTTACCGATTGATAAGTTGCATGGAGGCATGGATCAAGACGATCGTCTGGCTGTCATGGATGATTTCCGCTCTGGCAAACTCCGCTACTTGGTGGCGACGGATGTGGCTTCTCGTGGTATTGATATTGAAAATGTTACCCATGTCATCAACTATGATGTTCCTTTTGAAAAGGAAAGTTTCACCCATCGTACAGGACGGACAGGCCGCGCAGGGAAAACAGGACTGGCGTTGACGATGGTGAGTGAGAATGACAGGAGGCGGTGGCAGGAAGTCCGCGACTATGCCTTTGAAGAAAATGGCGATCTAACGGAAATATTTGCCCCCAATGAACGTATGGTTACTCGCGCGAAGACTGCTTTTGAAAAGAAAATACAGGCGCGAATTATACCGAGAACCGCCCGCAATAAAGAGTTGAATAAGGATATCACCAAAATTTATTTCAACGGTGGCAAGAAGAAAAAACTGCGCGCTGTTGATTTTGTCGGTACGCTGACTAGTATCAAGGATGTGGCAGCTGAAGACATCGGCATCATCACTATCCAGGAAAATGTAACATACATAGAAATCTTGAACGGGAAGGGCGCTTATGTCATTTCCCAAATGCAAGATCGGACCATCAAAGGGAAAACTTTGAAAGTTCGTAAGGCCCGCAAATAAGAGAAATACAAGAAAAGCCCCGCAACTTATTTGTGAGGCTTTTTCTTGTAGAGTAGGGGATTATAAGTTCAGCCATCAATGTCTAGCTTCCAAGTCCTGACCTAGTGAAAAAAAGATAAATTTGCCCCATTGCGCGCTTCGCTGCTCATTCAGGGTCAAATTTCCTATTTTTTCATAGGCCAAGGCGGACTTGTCCGCTTTTCTTGTAGAGTGGTATAGTTTTTTCTGCCCTCAATGTCTAGCGGCAAGCCAGCCTCTCAGAAATTAGATAAAGTGCAAGCTTCATCCTCAAAAAACATTGTGAAGGTGTCTCTTTTGAAAAAACTGCAAGCTTGAAATGGTAAAATACATCTGAAGCTTGCACATTTTATTGGATGGAATCAGTTGTTTGTGAAAAGTATTTATCTTCAGCGTGACAATAAGAAAATCCTCTTTCCTTATAGTACAAGGTGGATTGTCCGTTTTTTTTCTTTTATAATTTGCTATAATAGATACGTTCGTATGTAAACGCAAACAAGGAGATGTGATGTATTTATGAAATTAAAAAAAGATGATTTAATTTTGTTTATTGGAGACAGCATTACTGATGTGGGAAGAGATCGTTCTAATTTATACAGCTTGGGTTCTGGCTACCCATTGATGGTGGCGGGGGCTTTAAGCGCCCGTTATCCGGAGTTAAATCTCCAATTTTTAAATAAAGGGATAGGCGGAAATAAAATCACTGATTTAGAAGAACGGTGGCAAGAAGACTGTTTAGATTTAAAGCCGGATGTGGTATCGATCTTGATTGGGATTAACGATACCTGGCATACCATTGGCAGTAATGCATTCGGTACATCAGAATATCTAAACAGTTTTGAAACGAAATATCGTGCATTATTGACAGAAGTAAAAGAAAAGCTACAAGCACAAATCATTATTTTAGAGCCTTTTGTATTAAGCGAACCCATCGATCGCTTAGAATGGCGGAAAGACTTGGATCCGCGTATCCAAATTGTACGTAAATTAGCAAATGAATTTGCGGTAGAATTCATCCCGTTAGATGGCATTTTAAATTCTCTTGGAATGAAGACAGGTTATACTTATTTAACAGGAGATGACGGTGTCCATCCTACTGTTGCAGGACATGGTGTTATTGCAGAAGAATGGCTGAAGAGGATAGAAAAATAAACAAATTAATAGGAGACCGGTTCTTGGGAGTAATCCGATACTGGACTCCTATTTTTTACTGTAAAAAAGCCAATCCATACATGGAATTTATAAGCAAAAATCGATATGATAAAAATAAGTATAATTATTAAAGGAGAAATGAGATGCAGAAACTTACATTACCAGAGCGCGGCGTGTGGAGTGAAAAATATGGGAAACGTTGGGAGGAAGCATTTGTTGTAGGAAATGGTACAATTGGTGGAATGTTATATGGACAACCATTGCAGACGCAAATGATTTTAAATGCGCCTGATTTCTTTTTAAAAGGGAATCAAATGGAAAACTTGCCACACATGGCTCCTTATTTAGCAGAATTCCGTAAGCGCATACAAAAAGAAGGGTATGAAAACGCGATAAAATGGTATGAAGAACAAGCGCTCAAAGAAGGCTATCAAGGCTTAACGATGAGTGATCCAATTCATCCTCTTTTACAAATTCAACTGGAACATCAAAATATAGAAATGAAAAATGGCTCCTATCGCAGAGGGACGGATTATGCAAATGGATTTGTATTTGATCTATTTCAAAATCAAGATGGAAATAACATCCAAAGAAAGATCTATGTTTCCACTGCCAATGAATTAATCATTGAACTGGAAGGAGAGCAGCCGTTTTCTACGACAATAGCAATTGTTGACTTTCAACAAGAAAAACTCTTCCAAGAACTAGCAATTAAAGAAAACAGCTGGATACAAACAAATCAATATGGAGACGGAACTACTTATTTCACTAGCGGCTTAATTGAAACGGATGGTGAAATAAGCAATCGGAATAATCTATATGAAATGAAGCAAGCAACAAAAATTATATGTCGGATTTCGTTGAATGAACATGCGAATACAGAAAAAAAATCAGAAAGTTTGTTTGAAGAAAGCTGTAAAAAACACCGGAATCGTTTTGAAAAAGTTCAGTTAGACTTAGTTTGTTCAGAAAACCGACTTATCAGTATCGATAATCTGTTAGAAGAGATGAAACAAACGAAAAAAATCCCCCCAGTATTATTTGAAAAACTGTACGATGCGAGCCGCTATGTCATGCTCTCTTGCAGTGGAAAGTCGATTCCGAATCTACAAGGGATTTGGACCGGGACATTTGAACCCGCTTGGAGTGGCGATTATACTTTTGATACGAATGTTCAACTCGCTATTTCTTCTTTTGCAAGATTAGGAATGTTTGCTGAATTAACTGCTGTCTTTAAACGGTTGGAAGATTATTTTAGTGATTTTGAAGCGAATGCAAGGGAGTACTATGGTTGTCAAGGTTATATGGTTCCCGCACATGCAAGTACAACAGCCAAGCATGTCCATTGGAATCACGAATGGCCATTAGTGACTTGGACTGGTGGGGCTGCTTGGCTGGCACATTTTTACGCGGAGTATACAAATTACACGAATGATTTTGCTTTCGCCAGAGAAAAGGCCTTGCCTTTTTATAAAAAAGTGATTCAATTTTACGATGATTTCAAGATGATCGATGAAAATGATAAGGTATTATTCCGTCCCTCTTATTCTCCTGAGAATGGAATGGGAGATAATGCAACTTTTGACGTTGCGGCATTAAAAGAGACGCTATACCATGCTTGGGAAATTTATCAAAAATCAGGAAAGAAAATGCCTGAAAACTATCAATCTTTGTTAGAAAAACTTCCAAACTACGCGATGAATGATGACGGCGTATTGAAAGAATGGATTGATTGGCATAAAGACGAGAATGAAAACCATCGTCATTTTTCTCAATTTTATCCGATATTTGAAAGTAAAGAAATCCTTCCAGAGACAGAACCAATCTTGTGGGAAGCAGCAAACAAGGCCTTTCAACGGAAGATGGAGGCATGGGTAAATAACGAAGATAGTGGGAATACATCGTCACACGGCAGAATGCACGCAGCAATGTGTGCCATTTCTCTTCAAAAAAACAAAGCTTTGGAAGAAAGTATGGAACAATTTATTATGAACCGTGCTTTTTATGATTCATTGATTTCGGCACACTATAATAATCAAAATGTTTTTAATGTGGATGCAAACGGTAGTATTCCTAGAATCTACCAGGATGCTCTTTTATATCCAAAAGCAAAAGGGAAGTTGGTTGTTTTTCAATCAGTGCCTTACTGGCTTTCAGAAGGGAAGCTAAAAGGAGTTTGGCTGCCGGATGCGATTCGGGTTGAATTATTTGAATGGAATCGGGAAACAGAAGAGTTTGAACTTCATTTGGTAACGGAGAAGGAAACGGAGATCGTAATTGAAGTGCCTGAAAAGAATCGTTCGCAAAATAAACAACTTTGCATTTCATTACAAGAAGATAAGGTTACAATGGTAAGATACAAAAAAGGAATGATGGAATGGGAACATGGTTAAAAAAGTTTCGGCCAAAAACAATCAAACAAAAGCTTTTTTTGATCTATATCGGGATTTTATTTGTACCTATTCTTTTGGTCGGATACTATTTAAGTGTAGAAATTCGAGCAAATCAAATTCGTACAAAAACGGAGGAAATTGAACAAGACACGATACGGACAGCCAATGAATTAACAGGAACCTTGGAGTCAATCATTCGTGTTTCTGACTGGGTCTATCAAGATGAACGTTTAGCGGAACTCGTTCGTACAACCTTTGAAAATCCATATGAAGTTTTTGAGGCATATCAAAACTACCAGCAATTTGCGGACTATCTAAAGTACTATCAAGAAATTCAGCATATTCGTTTATACGTGGATAATCCTTCCTTAATGAGCAGTGTTGGTTTGTACCCTGTTACAGATGAAGTATCTGAATCAGTTTGGTATCAAGATGCGATTGAAAAAAGGGGACATATTGTCTGGCGTTATATAGAAGATTCTGTGACGGGAATCCGCTATTTGAATTTAACACGCTCCCTTTTTCAAAATGGTCAACTGACGGGTGTATTAAATATCGCTGTTTCCAACGATAAAATTGAAGAGATTTTGCGAAACTCTGGAAACACGTTTTTCTTGACACTAGATGATGAATTAGTTTTTAGTCACCCTCATGTAGAAAATATTCAATCGGAATACGAACAATATCGTTTACTATTAAACAATCAAGAAATAGATGAAAGTATAAAAGGCACAACAAAGAACATTACCTTTACCATTCAACAATTAACCATACCAAAATCTCTTTATTCTGACTTCAAAGCAGTTGGAACGGTTCCGACATCTAGTATCGTTGCAGAAGCAAATCGTGTCTTGATTATCGCTTATCTGGCAATCGGGTTTGTATTTATGATAACGTTACTCATGTTGGCTGCCTTTATTCGTACATTTAATAACCGTGTTATTCAACTGCAAGATAGTATGACAAAAGTGGCTCATGGTGATTTTGATATACCGAAAGAAATTTCAGGAGAGGATGAAATAACCGAGGTATATGAGCAGCTTTATGTAACCATGGAGAGTTTGCAGCTCCTGTTGTTGGAAAGATACCAATATGAAATTGATCAAAAAAACTGGGAACTTGATCGAAAAGAGGCAGAATTTAAGCTTCTTTCCAGTCAAATCAATCCCCATTTTTTATACAACACTTTGGAAATGATTCGCATGAAAGCACTGCGCAATCACGATAAAGAAGTAGCGGATATCGTGAAAATTCTTAGCAAACTGATGAGAAAAGCTTTGGAACGTCAAAGAGAGGAACTGCCGCTAAGCGAAGATTTAGCATTTATTGAAATGTACCTACAAATTCAAAAGCTTCGTTTTGGCGACCGAATTAATTACGTTATTCATCAAAATACAGCAACGGACTACTTTATACTACCTCTTCTCATTCAGCCGGTAGTTGAAAATGCTTTTGTGCATGGATTGGAAAAAATAGCAGGATGCGGGAACTTAGAAATTGAAGTAAATGAAATAGCCGACTTTCTGGAAATAATCATTCGTGATAACGGTGTGGGAATTCATCCTGAAAAATTAAAAGAGCTGCAGAAAGTCTTAAAGGGAGATACAGAAAGTCATCGAATTGGGATTAATAATGTTCAACAACGTATCAAACATTTTTATGGAAATGAATATGGTCTGACGATTGACAGCATGGAAGGAGAGGGAACGATCGTACAAATGCGGATTCCTCAAAGAATAATAACGAAAGGAGCTTCTTAACATGCATACTGTTTTAATTGTGGATGACGAGCCTATTGTCCGCGAAGGGCTTGCTTATATTATCGAGTGGGAGAAAGAGGGATTTAAAATAGTCGGTGATGCAAGGAATGGCAGGGAAGGTATGGAAAAAATACTCGAGCTTCAACCTGACTTGGTATTGACCGATGTTCGGATGCCGGTATTAGATGGAATCGGCATGGTAGAAGAAGCGAAAGATAGGGGGCTGAACAAAGAGTTTTTAATTTTATCAGGTTATTCTGATTTCAGTTATGCGAAAGAAGCAATTCGTCTAGGAGTTTCATCTTATTTATTGAAGCCGATTGATGAAGATGAGTTAATTGAAGAGTTACGAAAGATATCTCAAAGGATTCTGGAGAAAGAAAAGCAGAAGCAGACACTTGCTTTCTATGAAAAATATTCCCATTCCTCGAAAATAAAAGAGTATCTCTTGAGCGGACAGTTAAATGATGAGTTGGTATCCTTGCTGTCGTACGACTACTATCAATTAATTGGGTGTGATTATGAAAACGGAAAAGTTAATCGTCGCAGCATCTCAGAAGTGTTCAAGAACTTACTGATTGGCGAGGGGTTTTTATTTAACCATGGGACAACTTTTTTCGCATTAGTAGTAAATCAAACGAATCGAGAAGTACGGAAAGTAGCTGTGAAACTGAGCGAAGAATTGTCACAATTGGATCAAAATCTCTATTTAATCGTTAGCTCTGGAATCGACCAGTATGAGCAGCTGCCAATTCTTTACCAAGAAGTACGCAGGTTGAAGAAGAAAAGGTATTTATATCCTGATCTCAAACTACTTTCTGAACAGACGATTGCGGAAAAGAAAGAACAAAAAAATAACCAAGCAGATGGTTTTGACAAAGCTGACTGGAAAGAACAGTTGTTATGGGCAATAAAAAATGATGAAAAAGACAAAATTTATTCGTATTTGCAAGCAATCGGATATTATTATAAGCAAAATGACTGGATGGAAAGAGACATCAAAGCAGATTTAGCTGCTTTATTTAATTATTATTGTGATGAGATGGAAGAAACAGTAGCGTTACCTTTAAAGGAAAGGGAGAAGCGTTATATTATTTCCATTATACTAAGTGAGCAATCATTAAATCAGACCTTTATTTTCTTAAATGAAATTTTCATAGATTTTAGTCGATTCTTTGATACGGCTTATGATAATCGGGACATCGTTACTGAAATGAAAGATTATACTCGCAAGAATTATCATCAAAATTTGACTTTACAAGAATTAGGAAAAGAATTAAATTACAGTCATTCTTACTTAGGAAAAAAATTCCGATTACAAGAAAATATGAGTTATCGAACTTATTTGGATTTAATTCGTATTGAAGAAGCGAAACGACTATTAAAGGAAAATCAATTTTTAGTGTATGAGATAGCGGAGCGAGTAGGCTATACAAATAGCGATTATTTTTACAAAAAATTCAAAAAAATTGTGGGGAAAAGCCCGCGATCATTTCAAAAAGACTTAAGGGAGGGTAACGATTGAAAAATAAAAATATCTTAAATAGTAATTTGTATACTGCACTTCGTTACCTTTACTATTTTCTAACAACCAATTTATTATTTCTATTAGTGAATATGTTGTTTTTTGTGGTGTTTTTTTCAGTGCCATTGCTAGTAGAGAATGTCTTGATTTATAGTTTAGCGCTCATCCCGACTGGACCAGCTCTGGCAGCACTCTTTTTTTCCATGGGGGTATTGGTTCGTCAAAAATCTTTAGTACCGCTCAAAGATTTTTTCAGGGGCTATAAGGATAATCTGAAGGTCAGTCTCGTTTTTTGGGTTATTCAGCTGACCTTAAGTGTCATTGTTTTAGTCGATGCCTTTTATTTTTACACTAAGGGAAGTGTGCTAGTTGCGATTATATTTGCCTTAGTATTTGTACTCCTAGCTATCTTTTCGATGATTGGCTTTCCGATGTTGGCAATTTTTGAAATTACGGTAGCCAATATCTATCGATCAGCTGTGGTTATTATGTGGCGTTACTTTAGAAAACAGCTAGGCAATTTGTTGACGATTATTGCCTTTGCGGTTATTTTCTATGCCTTTCCTAGTGAAATGTTTTTATTTTTCTTTTCATTGATTGCCTTTTATATTATGCGATCGAATCAAACGATGTTTATTGATTTAGAATCGCAATTTTCTCAAATTAACGGTTCTTATGAAAGGGGAACTCATGATGATTAAAAAGTTAAGCCTCTTTCTACTCATCTTAGGTCTTGTAGCAGGCTGTAGCAAGGATGCTGAGTCGTCAGAAGAAAAAGTAGTTCAACCATTTCAAGCGATTACCCAGCTGAGCGCGTTTGAAATCACAACAAAAAATAATGATTCTTATCGTGTTGAATCAAACGATGATGAATGGGTGAGTGATGATATTGATCAGCTCGACCAAATGGCTATTTCAAATTTCTTGGAGAAAGTAGTTAGTTTGAAAGCCACGATTGTTGATGAAGCAGACATTGTCGTTAAAGAAAAGACACTCTTACAATTGGACTTATATCCTTCAGAAGATGAAAAAGTGGAGATGTCCCTATACCATGACGCAGAAGGCAACTACTATGGGAAAATGTCAGGGACAACAGATTGGCTGTTATTTTCAAAACTACCAATGGAGTTAGAAGAATTTTCGAAGGTTTATTTGCAAGATGCTATTGATTTAAAAGTTGGCATGTTAGAAACCATCCAATTTGAAGATCCAAGTCAATCATTTGAACTAAATCAAACGAGCGATTTTTCTAAAGTTGAAGCAGCACCTTTTATTAGTGGCTGGTTTTTACATGATGTCTATGACACACCATTTTCAATAGAATATCAAACGATGGATGCTATTCTAGAACGCTTAGAAAACTTTAGAGGAGAGGCGACGGAAGAAGCAATCCCGTCCGAAGCTGAAACCTTTTTTACATTAAGACTAAACGGCAGTGACGGACAGGAAACTCTCGTATTTGGTGAACCTGATGAAGACAGCGTACTGGTCCATCTGGAAGAAGCCAATGAAAGCTACCGTATTCCGCTCTTATTTGCCGGAACCTTCCAATTAACACCCTTTGATATAACGGATAATTTTATTAGTATTATTCCACTTGATTCCTTGCGGCAAGTAAAATTAAAAACAACAGATAAGACCTTGTTAATTGAAGCAGAGCATGAGGTAACGACCAATGATGAAGACGAAGTAAGTATCAGCTCCGACTTCTTTTTAAACGGCGACCAGCTGGATGAAGCAGCCTTTCGTAAGAATTACCAATATTTAGCTGCTCTTAAATACTTAAATCCATATGATGGCTCAGAGCCAATCAAAGATGAAGCAAGTCTAACGATTACTTACCAATTTCAATCAGAAGGGGAAGTCTTGCTTCACACCATTGATTTTTATGATTTAAATGAAGAAGAATACCTCGTTGAAAAAAATGGCATTCGTGAGTTCACAGCGAAAAAAGAACAGCTTTATGAGATGTTAGAAGTATTTGAATAAGCAAAAAATAAGCTAGATAAAACTGATTTACTAAAATGAGATAACATAAAACACTCTCTAAACTACCGATTTCCTGTACACTACGTGGAATCGGTAGTTTAATTTCGCTTGAACACGTTTTTCGTTATAGTAGTGAAAAGATTTTTTGGAATCTTTCCATCTAGATAGAACGTTTCCGACTTTAGTGAGAAGTAGACCGATTCTAGGGGGCACTATCAGCGGGCGTACCTTTTCGGGACATGATCATGGTAATACCTTTTTCCCCACTCTCTTTTTTCGTAGAGAGTTAATTTTTTTAAGACGTTCAAACCGATTTATGAGACTGAACATCTTTATTTTTTTAAAATAACTACATTCGAGAGAAATTTCAATGCTGAACATCTTTATTTTCTTAAAATAACGACCTTCAGGCTGAAAATCGAGCTTGAAAGTCGTTATTTTAAATTCTGCTTCCGATGTTCAGCTCCGCTTCTAACAACACTAAAAAATAGAGAGCCTTTTTTATTTTATTGTCAAATAGCAGTATGTTTTTAAGTCATTATTAGCATTAAAAAATGGGAAAGCTATTTTTTACTGGTTTGATGTCTGTTTTTTCATGTTTATTATGTAAGCGATAACAACTATGATATGTATAGGCATAACAATAGAAGGAGGAGGAGACGAATGGAAGGTATGAAAATCATAGAAGAAGCGGTCATCGTTGAAAAGAAAAAGAGGAATAATCGACAAAGGAAGATTACTTGGAAGAAAATCAAAGAACAAAAAGGACTCATCTTCATGGCGCTTCCTTTTGTGATTTGGCTATTGATATTTGCATATGCTCCATTAATTGGCTGGGTAGTCGCTTTTCAAGATTATTTACCACAAAATGGTTTCTTTGGTTCTGAATGGGTAGGGTTTAAACATTTTCAAGTCTTATTCAGTGAACCGCTATTTTATACAGCAATGAAAAACACATTAGGAATGGGCTCTCTTGGTTTGCTTTTTGGTACTCTATCGTCCATTGGTTTTGCTCTAATATTAAATGAAGTTCGTTTCTCTAAGTTTAAAAAATTAACACAAACAATTTCATACTTACCCCACTTTGTTTCATGGGTAGTAGTAGCGAATATTGTTATTCAAACCTTATCCACAACAGGTGTTGTTAACGAAGTTTTGCAAGCGCTTCACCTCGTTGACAAACCAATTAATTTTATGGCGCAGCCTGGTTACTTCTGGGGAATTGTAACTGTAGCTGATGTGTGGAAAGAAACTGGATGGAATGCGATTATCTATCTTGCAGCAATGACTAGTATTGATCAAGAAATGTATGAGGCAGCCCGCGTGGATGGTGCGAATCGCTGGCAGCAAATGTGGAATATCACACTCCCCTCCATTCGACCGATTATCATTATTTTACTGATCATGAGCATTGGAAATTTAGTGAATATCGGATTTGAAAAGCAAATGCTTTTAGGAAATAACATTGTAGCAAATGAAGCACTCGTTATTGAGAAATATGCATTAGATTATGGAATCGGCATGTTCCGCTATTCATTTGGTACTGCAATTGGTATTTTTAAATCTGTAGTAAGTATTGTATTGATCTTTATTTTTAATAACATTGCTAAAAGAACCGGTGAAGGCCAACTCATGTAGAAAGGAGAGGTAGAATGGCTGCTTTAATAAAATCAAAAACGAAAAAAAAGAAAAGTCTTGTTACTCGAGCAGGAAAAACAGATTTCATTTTAGCGATTATAATGCTAGTCGTTATCGTATTAACGCTTTATCCTTTCTTGAATGTTCTAGCAGTTTCGCTAAATGATGCAACAGATACAGCTCGCGGTGGATTACATATTTTCCCAAGAGAATTTACCTTAAAAAATTATCAAGAGATTTTTTCATCCAATAATCGTCTTTTAATTGCTTTTCGAAATTCTGTTTTACGGACGTTGATTGGGACATTGACTGCTACCTTTTCTTGTGCAGTTTTAGCTTATGTTTTAAGTAGAAAGAATTTTGTTTTCAGAAAGCAGATTAATATAATGTTAACAATGACCATGTATGTGAGTGGGGGACTTATCCCATCCTATTTGTTAATACGTGAATTGGGATTAATAAATAATTTCGCAGTATATATTGTTCCTGCTTTAATCAGTGCATTCAATGTGATTGTGATTCGTTCCTTTATAGAGGGGCTTCCAGATGCCTTAGAAGAATCTGCTAAAATTGATGGGGCGAGTGAATTCACGATTTTTCTGAAAATCATTATGCCGCTTTGTATGCCGGTACTTGCTACTGTTGCGCTTTTTGTGGCAGTTGGTCAATGGAACAGTTGGTTTGACACTTATTTATATGCTAGAAGTAATAATAATCTAACAACGCTGCAATATGAGTTAATGAAAATAATGGATAACGCAAATTCTCTGACTGCTGCAGATGTGAGTGGTATGAATCAGAATCCAAATCTGACAGCACGAACAACGCCAGAGTCAATCAAGATGGCGATTACGATTATTGCGACAGTGCCGATATTAATTGTCTATCCATTTTTACAAAAATACTTTGTTTCGGGCTTAACATTAGGGGCAGTGAAAAGTTAATTGCCTCAAATATAAAAAAATTATTAGGAGGATTTATTCATGAAAAAGAAACATTGGCTTACTTCGTTACTTCTTTCAAGTTCATTATTACTGGCTGCATGTGCAAGTGACGGAGGTTCAGGGAATACCGGAACGGATGATATCGGAACGAGTGATGGAGACACCGAAGAAGTAACAACACTAACTTTTTTTAGTGCAGATTTAGCGACGGATGATCCTTTTACGAATCCAGTAGCGCAAGAGATTACCAAGAGAACAGGCATACAATTAGAAATCACCCATCCTGTCGGCGGGGATGAGCAAGCAGTTCCTTTGATGATTGCAAGTGGTGATTACCCGGACATGATTTTCGGTAAGGGGGACATAAATAAATTAATTGATGCGGGTGCTGTCATTCCATTAGATGACTTGATTGAAGAAAAAGGAGAGAACATAAAAGCAATGTACGGCGATCAATTAGATCGCTTGCGTAACAGCTTAGATGATCCACAAATCTACCACTTAGGAACAGGTGGCGTAGAGAATAGATATTTAACCACAAGCGGAACATTCCAAATTCAATTTGATGTATTAAAGGAATTGGGTTATCCGGAAATAAGAACATTGGAAGAATATGAAGAAGCAATCAAGAGCTATGTAGAAACTTATCCAGAGATCGATGGTCAATCAACGATTGGATTGAGTTTATTGGGTAGTGACTGGCGTTGGTTAATCACGGTTGGAAACCCAGCTGGTTTTGCAGCAGGTTTGCAAGATGATGGACAATGGCATGTTGATGAAGAAACGGGCGATACCGTATACAAATTCTTGTTACCGGAATTCAAAGAATACTTTAAATGGTTAAACCACATGAATGATATTGGTCTATTAGACCCTGAATCATTTACACAAACATATGATACGTATATTGCAAAACTTTCTTCTGGTCGTGTATTAGGAACGGCTGACCAAGACTGGGATGTTCAAGAAGCTGTCGCAGTTTTAAAACAAGATGAAAAAGACAACCGTTTGTGGGCACCACTTCCTGTAACTTTAGGAGAAGAATACATTTCTCAAAGTACACGTGACTATGGATTCACAGGAGCAACAGGTATATCGATCAGTTCAACTTCAGAAAAACAAGAGGAAGCATTTGAATTCCTTGACTGGATGGCTTCTGAAGAAGCACAGATTCTTGTGAACTGGGGAGTCGAAGGAGAGCATTACGAAGTTGTAGATGGTTTGCGTGTGCAAACAGATGAAGATCGTAAAAACAATCAAACAAATCCTAATTATGGTATTGAAGCAGGTATCGGCGCTTATATTTATCCATTCCCACAATGGGGTAACGGTGCTGTAGACTCTAACGGACAATCAATTAGCCGCGATACAAAAGAAGACATCATGGTTAATTATACAGAAGCAGAAAAAGAAACATTAGCAGCATATGGAGTAGATTTGTGGGTAGAGACCTTCCCTGCAACAGAAACATTAGGAATTCCGGCTCATGGTCGTGCGTATGAATATGTTCTTCCGTCTAACAGTGATGTTGCGATTATTCAACAAAAAGCAGATGACTTTACTACACAAAAAATCACAGAGGCAATCTTAGCAAATCCAGCGAACTTTGATTCTATCTGGGATGGCATGATTACAGAGCTAGAAAACATGGGAATTAAAGATGCCGAAGTGGAAATGACTGAATTAACACATAAGCGCTTAGAGTTGTGGGGAAATAATTAATACAATTCTAAACGGAAAGAAATAAAAATTTGAAGCGGTGTACTGGACCGAATGTGAAGTGATGGAGAGTTTCATACCATCCTATGTGTTGGGAAAAGAATATCGCTTCTCATTTTTTGAAAGGTGGAAAATATATGGCATTCATTTGTTTTGATGTTGGCGGAACAGCTATTAAACAGGGTATTTTTTCAGTAGAAGGAGAGTTGCTGGAAAAGGACGAGTTTCCAACGCCGCATAATGATAAAGAGTCTTTTTATCAATCCATCCTAAATGTGATAGAGGAATACGAACGCACTTATGAAATACAGGGAATTGGGCTGAGTATGCCAGGGTTCATTGATCCAAATGAAGGAAAAGCGATAACGGCTGGAGCGCTTTATACATTGTACGAAGAAAAAATTGTTGAAGTGCTGCAACAAAATATATCTTATCCAATCGCAATAGAAAATGATGCGAACTGTGCAGCTTTGGCTGAACAGGCAACAGGACACGCCCAGGAAACAGCCAACTTTTTACTCATTACGATTGGAACAGGAATCGGCGGAGCGATTGTCTTAAACAATGAGTTATTCCGTGGAAATACTTTTCGTGCAGGAGAGTTCGGTTTGATGCACATTGACGTAGCAAATCACCCATTTATGACTGCCCACGAATTAGCGTCTACAAGTGCCCTTGTTCGTAACTATAAGGAATACAAAGGACTCACACCAGAAACAGTTGTGGATGCACGAGTCATTATGCAAGAAAAAGAAATCGATAGCGGTGTACAGGAATTATTTGAACAATGGATTACCTATTTAGCTGCTCTTATTTTTAATTCGTCGACTTTTTTTAATCCGGAGAAAATTTTATTAGGTGGAGGAATTAGCGCAGATGAAACATTGACACCTACCTTAATAAAACAGCTGGAGAAGGATAATAGTTGGCAAGAGATGAAAACAATCATTCAAAATTGTAAATATTATAACGAAGCTGGATTGCGAGGAGCTTGTGTTTTGATTTCAGAAAAAGTAAAGCGCAATCACGAAGCTTGAGAGAGGAGAATGACATGTTACACACAAAATTAGATTCCTTTCCAAATGAGTTTCTATGGGGAGCAGCATCGGCGGCTTATCAAGTAGAAGGCGGTTATGATGCAGATGGAAAAGGACCTTCTATCTGGGATGGCTTCACCAAAATTCCTGGAAAAACTTATCTCGGAACGAACGGCGATGTGGCCGTTGATCACTACAATCGCTATAAAGAAGATGTGTCCCTGATGGCAGAAATGGGCTTGAAAGCTTACCGATTCTCGGTAGCTTGGTCCCGCATTATTCCGGATGGAGAAGGAGAAGTGAATGAGAAGGGGCTGCAGTTTTATGATAATTTGGTTGAGGAATTAATCACTCATAATGTGGAGCCGGTTCTGACACTGTATCACTGGGATCTGCCACAAACATTGCAAGACAAATATGGCGGTTGGGAATCTCGTGAAACCATCCCAGCATTTAAGAAATATTGCCGTGCCTTGTTTGAGCGGTTCGGTAAAAAAGTAAAATATTGGGTAACCTTTAACGAGCAAAATGTTTTTACAGCCATGGGCTACCGCTGGCAGAGTCATCCGCCGAATGTATCGGACTTGAAGCGGATGTACCAAGCCAACCATGTCATTAATTTGGCTAATGCAGAAGCAATCAATCTCTTCCACGAATTGGTTCCCCAAGGGCAGATTGGACCAAGTTTTGGATATGGTCCCAGCTATCCGCTGAATGCACGTCCTGAGAATGTTTTGGCGGCTGAAAATAATGATGCCTTCAATAATCAGTGGTGGTTGGATGTCTATTGTAAGGGAGAATATCCTGTTTTTGTCATGAAGCAGCTAGAAAAGTTAGGAATCGCACCCGAAGTAACAGAGGAAGACCAAAAATTATTGCTGTCAGCAAAACCGAATTTTATGGGAATCAATTATTACCATGGGGGAACTGTTCGTGAAAATCGTCTGGAAAATACAGTAGAAACGGATGTAGAAACAAAAGAATTTTCCGCGACAGATCCGTACTTAATGCAGCCAAAAAACGAGCAGGCGCAATCACCGGAAGTACCGATGTTTGAATCAGTGTCGAATCCGTATTTGGAAACAACCGAGTGGGGATGGGAAATCGATCCGGTCGGATTCCGACTAGCACTGCGTCGTGTTTATGCTCAATACGGTTTACCAATTTTCGTAACGGAAAACGGACTGGGTGCCATTGATGTTCTGGAAGAAGACGGGACGATTCAGGACAATGTCCGCATTGAATATTTGGAAAAACACCTGCTCGAAATGAAAAAAGCCATCTCGGATGGGGTGGAGATGATCGGCTACTGTGCGTGGTCCTTTACCGATTTACTCAGCTGGTTGAATGGTTACAAGAAACGTTACGGCTTTGTATACGTGAACCGAGACGAACACGGTGAAAAAGATTTGAAACGACTGAAGAAGGAAAGTTTTTATTGGTACCAACATGTTATCCAACAAAATGGCGAAAATATTCAAATGTAGAAAAGAGGATAAATAAATGAAGTATTCAAATGGCGGCTGGCTTGTGAAAGACGGATACGAAGTAAACTATCCAGCTCATATTTACACAACAAAATCAACCGAAGACACGTTAATTTTATATGCACCATTCCGTTACACAGGGCACAAGGGGATGTCATTAGACGGTGGAATGATGACCATTGAATTAACGGCACCACGTTCAGGAATTGTCGGCGTGAAAGTATACCATTATAAAGGAATGCGCCATCTTGGTCCAGATTTTGAATTACAGAAAGATTATGTACAGCCTGAAATTATAGAAAGCGAAGAGGCATATCGATTCCGTAATGGCGATCTAGCAGTTGAAGCAGCAAAAGGTGAGCAATTTCATTTGAAATTTTATTATAAAGGAGAATTGTTAACAGAAAGTAGATCACGCGGCCAGGCTTATGTTATCAATGATCAAAAAGAACCCTTCATCAGTGAACAGCTCGGCTTGGGAGTCGGCGAATTAATATATGGATTGGGTGAACGGTTTTCTCCGTTTGTAAAAAATGGACAAACCGTCGATATTTGGAACGAAGATGGTGGGACAGGAACAGAGCAAGCGTATAAAAACATTCCGTTTTATCTAAGTAATCGTGGATATGGAATATTTGTTGATTCACCCGATAAAGTGAGTTTTGAAGTAGCCAGCGAAAAAGTTTCGAAAGTACAATTCAGTGTTCCAGGCGAGATTATGCAATACTACATCATTGCAGGAGACAATCTGAAAGAAGTCGTAGAAAACTATACAGATTTTACTGGTAAACCTGCCTTACCGCCAGCTTGGTCGTACGGACTATGGTTGAGTACATCCTTCTTAACCGACTATGACGAAGAAACGGTGAATCAATTCGTTGATGGTATGAGTGAACGAGACATCCCGTTAGAAGTGTTCCATTTTGACTGTCTATGGATGGAAGAATTCGAATGGTGCAATTTCACTTGGGACAAAAGAATGTTCCCGGAGCCAGAAAAAATGTTGGCACGATTGAAAGAAAAAGGCTTAAAGATTTGTGTATGGATCAATCCATATGTCGGCCAAAAGTCGCCGTTATTTGATATTGGTATGGAAGAAGGTTACTTTATCAAACGCGCTAATGGAGATGTATGGCAATGGGATAAATGGCAAGCGGGACTTGCGATTGTTGATTTTACGAATCCCGAGGCTGTTCAGTGGTACCGAAGTGAGCTAGAAAGATTATTAGATATGGGCGTAGATTCTTTTAAGACCGACTTCGGTGAGCGTATTCCGACTGATTGTGTTTATCATGATGGTTCCGACCCACATCGCATGCATAATTATTATGCGCAAATTTACAATGAAGTTGTCTTTGATTTATTGAAAGAGAAAAAAGGGGAAGATCAAGCGGTACTGTTTGCAAGATCGGCAACTGTCGGCGGCCAAAAATTCCCTGTGCATTGGGGAGGAGATTGTACCTCTGATTATCCATCAATGGCAGAGTCTTTAAGAGCTGGATTGTCATTTGGGATGAGCGGTTTTGGTTATTGGAGTCATGATATCGGCGGATTTGAAACGGGTTGTACACCGGATATTTATAAACGCTGGACGCAATTTGGCTTACTTTCTTCCCATAGTCGTTATCATGGAAGCTGGGAATACAAAGTTCCTTGGTTATATGGCGAAGAGGCAGTGGATGTTTCACGCAAATTTACGAAACTAAAATTACGCTTAATGCCATATTTTATGAAAGAATCTGTTTACACTCATCAAACAGGCGTGCCCATGATGCGTTCAATGGTATTAGAATTCCCAGAAGACTTAAGTACTCATACCTTGGATAGACAGTATATGTTAGGGAATGATTTATTGGTAGCGCCAATTTTTAACGAAGAAGGCACGGCTGATTTCTATGTTCCAAAAGGACGTTGGACAAACTATTTGACCAACGAAGTGTTAGAAGGAGAGCAATGGTACCATCAACAATACGACTACTTACATTTACCGTTATTAGCTCGTCCGAACAGTCTGATCGTGGAAGGATTCCGTGATGATCAAGCAGAGTACGATTATACAAAAGATGTAACTATTCATTTATTTGAATTGGAAGCTGGAAAAACAGTCGCAACATCGATTTACGACCTATCAGGAAGAGAAGCTGCAAATATAAAAGCAAGTCGTCAGGGAGAAAAAATAACCCTTGAAAGCAAAGGATTAGCAACTTATTCTGTCGTGCTTAGAAACATCTCAAATGTTTCTGTGGATTCAGGAAATGCAGAAAATCATGAATGGGGCACGAAAGTTTTGCTATCAGAAGAAAAAGTAGTAATTTCATTAACGATCTGAGGAGGAGCGTATGGCAAAACAATTTTTTGACCGCATGATTTACGGAGGGGATTACAATCCTGGACAATGGCCAGAAGAAATGTGGAAGGAAGATATGCGTATTTTCCGTAAAGGCTACATTAATTCTGCAACCATTAATGTTTTTTCTTGGGCAAGATTGCAGCCTTCAGAAGCGGTCTATGACTTTACTGAATTAGATAAAATTATGAACATGCTGGAAAAAGAAAACTACGATATTGTTATGGGAACTTCGACTGCAGCTCTGCCCGCTTGGTTGTCTCGTAAATATCCAGATGTCAACCGGACCGATTTTTACGGACGAGAGCATAAATTTGGTCATCGTCACAATCATTGTCCAAATAGCCCTAGTTTCCAAAGATTTGCAAGGGATTTGGTTCTTCGAATAGCAGAACGTTACGGCAATCATTCCAACTTAAAAGTATGGCATATCTCGAATGAATACAGTGGAGAATGCTATTGCGATAACTGCGCAAAAGAGTTTCGAGTTTGGCTGCAAAAGAAATACACAACAATTGAAGCCGTGAATGAGGCTTGGAACATGGAGTTTTGGGGTCATACCTTGTATGATTTTGATGATATCGTTCCTCCCAGTTATTTAGGAGACGGAATCAGTGATACGATGACGGCATTTGCCGGGATTGCGGTTGACTATCGTCGTTTTCAATCAGATAGTCTATTAGATAATTTTAAAATGGAACGAGATGCTATTCGAAAATTCGATCCGGAAACACCTGTTACTACTAATATGATGGGAGCCTATAAGGGATTAGATTATTTTAAATGGGCAAAAGAAATGGATATCGTTTCTTGGGATAATTACCCTAGCTATGAACCGGATTGGGCTCATACATCATTTAATCATGATTTGATGCGTGGTATGAAAGACGGACAAAGCTTTATGTTAATGGAACAAACGCCAAGTCAACAAAACTGGCAGCCCTATAATGCTCTGAAGCCGCCCGGACGGATGCGTGTGCAAAGTTATCATGCAATTGCTCGTGGGGCAGACAGTATCCAATTTTTCCAATTGCGTCGTTCAAAAGGCGGTTGTGAGAAGTTTCATGGGGCTGTCATTGGACACGTGGGGCATGAAAATACCCGAGTGTTTAGAGAAGTTGCTCAACTGGGAGCGGAATTAGAACAACTTGAGGACAAGCTCATTGGTGCAACTACACCAGCTCAAGTAGGAATTTTATTTGATTGGGATAACTATTGGGCCCTTGAATATACAAGTGGACCAAATGTTGATTTATATTATGTGGAGCAGATTCAAAAGTATTACCATGCTTTCTACAAGAAAAATGTAGCAGTGGATATCCTTCATATGGATTCGGATTTTGAAAAATACGATGTCGTGATTGCCCCTGTTCTTTACATGGTAAAAGAGGGGATTACAGAAAAAATCGAATCGTTTGTATCGAAAGGCGGTAGTTTTTTAACAACCTTTATGAGTGGAATTGTGGATCAAAGCGACAATGTTCATCTGGGTGGATATCCCGGTCCTTTACGAAAATTAATGGGAGTGTGGGTAGAAGAAATCGATGCCTTAGCTCCAGGAGCAACCAATGAAATTCGTCGCGTAGACGAAAAGTTAACAAAAGAAAATTATACTGGTTCACTTGTCAGTGATTTAATCCATCTCGAAGGAGCAGAGGCGTACGCTGTGTATGACAGTAATTTCTATGCTGGTATGCCAGTTGTTACTCGAAATTCATTTGGTGAAGGAAGTGCTTGGTATGTAGGGACTGTTCCAGAAGCAGAATTACTGGATGATATTGTAAACTTGATTCTTGATGAAAAGAACATAAAGGGATTCGGAGATTATCCAGAAGGTATTGAAATTACGAAACGAATGAAAGATGAGAAAGAATATATTTTTGTTTTGAATCATTACGATGACACGGTAGAAATCGAGACAAGTTTCGTTGGTTATAAAGATATTTTAACGGGAGAAAAGATTGAGGCTGTAACAAAATTAAGTCCTTTTGACGTTAAAATATTAAGCATAGACTAGTTTCCTTCCCTTAGTCAAATGTTGAACGCATAAGAACAGTTCTTTGCCCGTCTTTTATGGGGCAAGATGAATTCACCAGAATTTAATGGAAGCAACCAAACACACGCAGCTATTTCCCTAATCTCATCTAGTGAACAATGGGAACTGGCCTGGCTAGATGAGATAAATACCGATTCTCTTCTAGTGGAAACTTTAGCATGGCCCACTGGATGAGATTCACTATTATTCTCATTCAGTAAACGCTGAAAAACTCCCTACTAGATGAAATGATGCAGAAATGTCATAGGAATGCGTCGGATTAGTAATTCGGCGCATTTTAATAGGGTAGTAGAAGTTCTTTCTGCGCCCATCTCCTTTATTTTGTACCCTTAAATTTCAGTAATTAGTACGTTCTTCTAATAAAACTCTGAAAAGGTGGAATTCTTTGATGAAAAAGAAATCTTTATTTATTGCCATTTTTATTAGTATGTTTTTTGTCGCACTTGGAAATAATAGTATAAAGACTCAAGCAGCTGAAAAAACAGCCTCTCAGAAATATGTGGATCGAATGGGCAGCGGTTGGAACTTAGGAAATTCCTTTGATGGATTTGATACAGGGGGAGACCTGGGAGAAGAGTCATGGGGAAATCCTATTGTAACGCGTGAATTGATTCAAGCTGTAAAGGCAAAAGGTTTCGATAGTATTCGACTGCCATTTACGACAGAGATGAGAATCGATGAGAATAATGTGATAGATTCAGAATTTCTTGATCGTTATGAAAAAGTTGTGAATTATGCTCTGGAAGAAGATTTATTAATTATGGTTAATGTTCATCATGATTCCTGGAGTTGGCTGGCAAATTGGAATGGGGATACAGAGGCAGAGGAATTTAAGAAGTTTAATAATATTTGGGAACAGCTAGCTGAACGTTTTAAAGATTATGACGATCGCGTGATGTTTGAATCTATTAACGAACCGCAATTTTATGGAGTAGACGATGCTGTCGCCATTGAACGACTTACTGCTCTGAATCAGAGTTTCTATAATATTATCAGAAATTCAGACGGAAATAATGCAGACCGGATGCTCGTCTTGCCAACGTTACTGACTGACAATGCACAAAACCGTTTGGATGCTTTACAACAACATATTTTATCACTAGAAGATCCGAATCTAATTGCAACGATTCATTATTATAGTGAGTGGGTCTACAGTGCCAACGTAGGTATTACTCGTTTTGATGAAATATTATGGGATGAAGTTACTTCGCGGACAAGTATGATTTCTGTTTTTGATCGCGTCCATGAAACATTTACCCAAAATGGTATCGGTGTTGTCATAGGAGAATACGGCTTATTGGGTTATGACAAAGGTGATGATGTGAATCAACTAGGAGAAACATTGAAATACATAGAGATGTTAAATCACTATGCTCAAGAAAAGGGATTTAACACTATGCTTTGGGATAACGGACAACACTTAAATCGTTATACTTATGAGTGGAACAATCCCTTATTTGGAGAAATGATTGAGGTATCCATGCATACACGTTCAGCCTATGCAACAGGATTGAATACGACTTTCTTAGGTAATAAAACGGAAGATGAACAAGTTGGAATTGAATTGACATTAAATGGGCAAGAGTTGGTTGCCATCTATCTCGAAGAAAGAGAACTTGTGCGTGGTACTGATTATTTTTATGAAGATGGAAGCATTATACTGTCACAATCATTCTTAGATGAAATTACTCAGCAATATGAGGAAAACTATACGGGTGTTGTAGCGGCATTACAACTTAGCTTTACGAACGGAGCAGACTGGCATCAATATCTTGTGAAAAGCGAAACTCCCGTCATGTCTGAAGCAAGTGGAGAGAAAACAACTGGACTTTCTATTCCGACTGAATTTAATGGCAATCAATTAGAAAAAGTTGTTTCGAAAGATCAGGATGGAGCAATTGCTTCCCATAATGATTGGTGGGATTACTTAGAAAATGGCTTTGAATTTTATCAAAATCCCGCAGAAGGTAGCATCTTCTTAACCAGCAGTTATTTGAATGTATTGAGCGATGGAGTTTATAGTCTTCACTTCACTTTTTACAATGGGGAAACAGTAGAGTATCGATTATTGGTAGATGGTGATTCTGTGTCTGGTATTCAACTTACAGAAGGGGAAGACCTGGAACAGCCAGTAAATCCAGAGGAACCTATCAACCCAGAAGAACCGACAGTGCCGATAGAACCAGTTCAGCCTGTTGAACCGGAAGATTCAGTAGACCCTGAAGAGCCAGTTGAGATAGTGAAACCAGAAGTACCAGTTGAAATAGAGCCGGATAAAATAGACAATGTCATAGAAATAGAACCATCAAAAACAAAAGAACAAGTTTCTGAAAAAGAAAAACAAGAAACTCTTCCTAACGCAGGATCTAAGACTATTTGGATTAGCTATCTAGGCTTAGGATTTCTAATTGCAGGAATTGGTGTTTTCTCATTAAATTTTTTTAAGAAGCTCTAACAACTTAGTCTGTTGAAAAGCAATAGAAGCCTGTAAAACTCCCACAATGGAAATTTTACAGGCTTTTTTCTTTTTATAAAAGGATTAATTTCGTGGTCCGAAATTACTAATGGGCTGTAGTAATTCATTGATTCCAACTAAAATTTCTTTGGTCAGTTCAAAGTCCACTGCTTTAATGTTATCTTCAATTTGTTCAGGTTTACTTGCTCCAATAATTGCTGAACTAACTCCTGGATGACGTAAAATCCAAGCTAAAGCTAATTGCGTCAGGTTTATATCCAGTTGTTGAGCAAATTTTGAAAGCTCTTGGACTGCTTCTAAAAGACGCTCATTTTCTAAATATTTCTTTAAACCACTGCCGATTTCTGAGTTAGATGCCCGACTATCGGATGGGGCTTCTTGGCCTGGTTTATATTTTCCGGTAAGGATTCCTTGGGCTAAAGGTGAAAAGACAACTTGTCCCATACCATTTGCTTGAGAAACAGGAAGAATATCACGTTCAATGAAACGTTCAATCATATTATAAGCAGGTTGATTCGATACAAGAGGACGGAAGTTACGTTCTTTTGCAATCTTATGTGCTTCTTGAATTTTGTCAGCAGGCCATTCACTTACCCCAGCGTAGAGAATCTTACCTTGTCGCTGTAAATCATCCAATGCCCATAATGTTTCTTCTAGAGGTACATGAGGGTCATATCGATGACATTGATAAAGGTCAATATAATCCATGCCTAGTCTTTTTAAGCTTGCATCACATTGCTCAAAAATATGTTTGCGTGATAAACCGCGATCATTTGGTCCGTCACCCATTGGGAAATACACTTTGCTTGCTACTACAAGGCTAGATCGATCGTATTCTGCAAGAGCTTTTCCCAATACAATTTCTGCTTCCCCTTGTTCATATACATTAGCAGTATCAAAAAAATTGATTCCTGCTTCATATGCAGTTTGGATACACTTTTGGGCTGTATCATCTTCTACTGATTTCCCGTAGGTAAGCCAACTTCCCAGAGCAATCTCACTCACACGCAAACCGCTTGATCCTAAATTCCGATACTTCATAAATAACATCTCCTCCTTAAACACATTCACTAAATTTTGAAAGGGTTTTCTATATACGTTCATCTTATACCAATTTCACCATATAAGCTACTAGGAAGGAAAGCATTTTACTGTCTATTTGAGGAAAAAAATTATAATAAAAAAGAGAGTGGGAAAAAAGGCGTTTAGATCCGAATCACTGGAACGAATCAGCACAGGATGGACGAAGACCATCCGCGCATTATTCGTGAAGTGGATGTCGGATCTGCCTTTTTGAGCACGTTTACACCACTATTATTCGTTAATACTAGAGGGGTCGGGAGTTTTTTCCCAGCCCCAAAGAAAATTCATTCTAAAATCATAACACCAATTCCCAGCAATCCCGGACCGGTATGAACACCAAGAACAGGGGAAATTTGGCCTTCGCAATAAATTTTAGCATTTGCGATTAAATCTTGAATGCTATCTTTCATTTGGAGCATCTCTTTTTCTGCAGCGCCATGGCAAAGAGCAATGTAATAATCTTTATGACCAGCAACTTTTTCTTTTGCAATTTCAAGCATTTTTGCAATATTTTGCTTACGTCCACGGACTTTTGCAACTGTATCGTAAATACCTTCTGGATTACAGGAGATGATTGGTTTAATTTTTAAAGCACTACCTAAAATACCTTGCACCTTTCCAATTCGGCCGCCTTTAATCAAGTATTCCAAGGTTTCTAAACCAAAAAATACACTGGACTTGCTTATTGCTTCTCGTGCTTTTTCAACGACTGTTTCAAAATCGTAGCCTTTTTCTAATTGCTCTGCAGCATAAAGTGCAATAAAGCCAGATCCGATTCCAATGTTTCGGGTATCGATTACTTGTATATTCATATCTTCACGAGCTTCTGCAGTTAATTTCATCGTTTGGTAAGTACCACTTAATCCGCTGGAGATGATAGAAGCTAGTACATCTGTATAGCCATCCGCTTTTATTTGATTCAAGAGCTCTTCAATTTCGCTTCCTAAAGGTAAGCTGGTTTTAGGAACTTCTTTTTTAAATGAATCATATACTTCTTGTGGAGAGATATCTACGCCATCTTTGTAAGATCGATCAGTATAGTTAATCATTAAAGGCATAGTATAGAAGCCATACTTCTCTGTTAGATTAGCTGGGATATCATTACATGAGTCTACTAAAATTGCTACACGATTATTTTTCAAATGAAACCGCTCCTTTTTCTTCTACATATATTCGTTCTGTATTGGACTGATTGAGCCCATTAAATTCAATGATTTTTTGGGTAAGTAACTTAGATGCTAAAGATAATGTGACCATTTTCAAGGCAATATTTTCGTTCCGGATCTGATTAATTGTAAAAGAGAAATCAATTTCTTTTCCTAAGCAACTAAATAAATTATGAAAGGACTGTTCGAGTTCGTCGCAGAAAGAATCATAGGCCACTTTTTTGCCTTTAACCGATATTTGCAGAGACATTCCTTTTTGAACGTCTGTTAAAGGTAGCACTTGTTTGAGTAAAGTAATGACAATGAGTTTAGCAATATGCAGCTGATAATATTTCTTTTTAATTGGCCTTTCAATCAGGCCTAATTTCACATAATTATTTATCATTGCCGGGGTAATAATTCTTTCCTGATCGTCCGAAGACAAGAAAGATAATTGACTTTCTATAATAGTCAAGACTTGATCGCTATATACACCGAAGTTTGGCAGTTCGTTCCAACGAATCAATTTTAAGTTCGTTAAATCTTGTTGATAATGCAAGACTTCATTCTCATGCAAAAGTTTCACCTCATTTTATAAAAACAAAGAACCTATCTAGTTTTCATTATCAGTTGAAATGTTTTTCGTTACTAGTAAAATGTAACAGGAAACATAAAATAATTCAATGAAAATATTTCTTAAGAAAAGTTAAGGGATGCAAAGGAGGAAATAAAGATGCCATTTATTAATGTAGAAATCTCATTTTTGATACAAGACTCTTTTTCTTTAAAAGATAAACGAAGTACTGTGAAAAGTATTGCAAAACGTATGCACCAACGACATAACGCTAGCTTGGCGGAAGTAGCTAAGCAAGATGTCCTTAATATAGGGTGTGTTGGTATTTCAGTTGTCAGCAGCTCTACACTCGTTGCGCAACAAACGGTGGATCAAATAATAAAAGAAATAGAAGAGATGTATGAAATTGAAATATTTGATATTTCATATGTTTAGTCTCGAATGATTAGGAAATCATGAAAGGATTTGCTAAAATTACTGTAAGGAACCAGCTAATTCGATGTGTATAATAGGAGGAGTTTGTTATGAGGGGGAAATACGCGTGGTTGTTGCTGAGCACTCTGTTTTTATTATCAGCATGTGTTGGTACAGATGCCGATGGAGATTCAAGCAAAAATAATGAAACGAATGAAAGCAGCGCTGTAGTAGAAGTCAGTGAAGATAAAACCATACAATTTGTTTCGGGCGTCTTAGAGAACGAGACAAAAGGTGACAAATATAATTATTACGCACTAGAAGGTCAAGCAGAAGGGATAAATCAAGTTACTGCTATTATCGAAGGAACTGCCGTTGATATCCGAACAACAGACAATCAGTGGTATTTTACTTATCCATATCCGGGACCAAATGTGAAAACAGAAATTACTTTTACAACGGATGATCGCGTTGAGTACGGCCAAACGGGAATTGATTTAGCTGACTTGGAACAAAATAGTTATGTTACGGTTACATTCATTCCAAATGAAGAGCCCATAATAGAAAATCCAGCTGTATCAGTAAATGAAGGGGAATCCCAAACATTTAGAAACGAAGATTCTGGCATCGTGGAAGTTGTTACGGTAACAAACATAGAAGTTACTGAACCAGAGGAAGACTTGCAGGCTTTGGGAGAAAGTGTTTTGAAAGTTGAAGTACTTTATGTGAACGAAGGAACAGCTACCACTTTTATTGCCCCAAATTATTTTACTGCGACAGATGGCGAGGGGCATTTTCTTCCCCTGCGTTATCGTCATTTCTGGCTAAATGAAGTCGAGCCAGGTAAAAGCTTTACCGAAACAATTTATTATGATGTAACGGACGAAGGTCCTTATCAAGTTCACTTCTTCGATGGAGCATGGCTGGATCAAGAAACAGTAAATGGTGTTGAAATATAAAAAATTAGCGATTTTAACAACAAAAAGCCGCTCTACTAATGTAGTGGAACGGTTTTTTGTTTCTTCCTATATTATTGAGAAATTTAAGTTCTACTTACTCTCTATTCCAACAGAGATTTCAAAAAAGTAGTTATACAATTCTACCAACACTAAAAATAAAGAGTCGAAATTATCTTACAACTAAAACATCACATGGAGCATGTTTTACTACATAGTTTGATACTGATCCTACTAAAGCTCTTGTAATTGCACCTTTCCCAGTAGCACCAATAACAATCAAATCAGAACCGAATTCTTCTGGAAAAGCTTCTGCAATTAAAGTCATTGGGTTTCCATTAGTAATCGTTTTGTCTGCATCAACACCAGCATCTTTTGCAAATCTGACTAACTCGTCAACAAAAGAAGTATCGACATCGTTAAAAAAATCTTGGTTAATCCCAGATGTAAATTGCGATGAAGTGGCTACATTACGTGTGTCCATAATAAAAACAGCTTTGAGTTTGGCTTTGTTACGTTGGGCAATTGCAACAGCTTTTTTAAAAGAGTGTTCTGACTGCTCTGAGCCGTCAACTGCTACTAAAATATTTGTATAGTCACCTAACATATTTTCCATCTCCTTTTACATATCCGTGCTATTATTACTATCTCCTAATTTTATTTTAGCTCAAATTAGAAACAAATAAAAGCATTTACTTTGAAGACGATGAAAATAGAAGAACTATAAAGAGATATTTTTAGCTTTTTTTATATTGATTTAGTAAACTTAAATTTCAACACGAAATTAAAAGTACAAGGAGATGGCTGTGATGGGCTTAATATTAAATATAGATGAAATAAATGAACATATGGAGCAACTAGGGTTGTTGAATCCACAAACGAAACGAACATTAGTATATGGACAGGTGATGCCTAATGCCGGACATTTTTTTCTTTTTGGAGCTTACGCTCAACTAGTAAAAGGCGCTTATTTTGTAATGAGCCTAGAAGAAAATCGCATTATTTTAATTCCGCTGAGCAAAATTTCTGGAAAAATTGATAAAAAAGCAGAACCAATTTTTATTCCACATGAAGAATTGGAAGGGATTATTCTTAAAAATGGCATGATGATGCACTCTGCAACATTTTTAGGAAAAGAGCAAGAGTTGACTTTGAAGTTTGCTAAAAATGGTATCGGAATGAAGTGGCACAAAGAGAACCTGAATAATACCATGCGTGAATTAGAAAAATTACAAAAGGTAGTTGGTACAGGTGAATAATCATTTTGCGCTTGCAAGCAATCGATGGATAGACTGTGAAAGACTCGTTTTAAGGCCTATTCGTTTAGAAGATGCAGAAGATATGTATGAATATGCATCAGATGAAGAGACAGTGCGTTATGTATTTGATAAACATCAAAGCTTAGAACATACAAAAAATTCCATTGCAGAATACTTTATGAAAGCTCCAATTGGGAAGTTTGCAATTGAACATAAAAAATTAGGTAAGATGATTGGTACCATTGATATTCGCGTATTTTTTGAACATAAAACTGCTGAAATTGGTTATACTTTGAATAAAGATTTTTGGGGACAAGGCTATATGACAGAAGCAGCAAACGCACTTTTACAATTGGCTTTTGAAATGCTCGAACTTGAAAAAGTATATGCAATACACGATGTGGAAAATCCTGCTTCTGGAAAAGTAATGCTTCGACTTGGCATGCAAAAAGAAGGAGTATTACGCCGCCACCGAATCCATAAAGGGAAAAGTATCGATACAGCCATCTATGGTATTTTAAGAGAAGAGTATTTCCGCAATAAGGAGATATACTAGTCTGATTTAATGAGGAAGTGACATTGGAAAAAGAAACAATTGAATTCTAATGTCATTTCCCTTACAATATGTATGCATACATTTAGGAATAGTACGTATAGAATGGGTAAAGAGAGCTTTTCCAAGGCTGGAAGAAAAGCCCCCGCTGCTATAAAGAACCTGCCTAGAAGAAATTATTCGTAGTATGACCGGCTGTCTGCCGTTATCAAGATAAAGCAGGGCTTGTTAATGAAGCCAACCAAGGTGGTACCGCGGAATAAAGTATGTTTCGTCCTTAAATAAGGATGAAGTGTGCTTATTTTTTTTGACCAAATAAAGAAATTTAAAATAAAGGAGTAAGATGATGAGCAATTTACAAAAAGAAGACTTTTCAGCATGGTATATCCAAACCATTAAGCAAGCAGATTTAATGGATTATTCACCAGTTAGAGGATGCATGATTTTTAAGCCAGATGGATATGAAATTTGGGAACACATTCAAGAAGAATTTAACAAACGCTTTAAAGAAGAAGGGATTCGTAATGCCTATTTCCCAATGTTAATTCCTGAATCATTCTTTACAAAAGAAAAAGATCATATCGAAGGTTTTAGTCCAGAATTGCCATGGGTAACAGAGGCAGCGGGTGAAAAATTAGAAGAGCGATTAGCGTTGCGGCCAACATCTGAAACAATGATTGGGACTGCTTTTAGCGACTGGATTAATTCTTATCGTGATTTGCCATATGAAATCAACCAATGGGCAAACGTCTTCCGTTGGGAAAAGAAAACTTTACCGTTTTTACGTACATCTGAGTTTTTATGGCAAGAAGGGCATACAGCTCACGAAGATGAAGAGTCAGCTCGAAAACGTACAATGAGAATGTTGACGGTATATAAAGAAGTAATTGAAGAATTACTAGCTATTCCGGTTTATGAAGGACAAAAAACACCATCGGAACGTTTTGCGGGAGCAGTTGATACATTTTCCGTAGAAGCAATGATGAAAGATGGGAAAGCAGTTCAAGCAGGAACCTCTCACTATATGGGGACAAAATTTGCAGAAGCATTTGATATCAAGTATTTGAATCGTAATAATGAACATGTTTATGCACATACAACTTCTTGGGGAGTATCTACTCGTTTAATTGGTGCAACAATCATGGTACACGGTGATGAACAAGGTCTTGTTTTACCTCCAAAAGTTGCTTCAAGACAGGTTGTTTTAGTACCCGTAGGACCATGGAAGAAGAAACCTGAAATTGTTGAGAGACTTGAAGAACTGTTGCGTGATTTAAAAGCGCAAGGAATTCGTGCAATTATTGATGATAGCGATAATTCTCCAGGGTTTAAGTTTAACGAATGGGAGCTGCGTGGAGTGCCAATGCGTATTGAATTTGGTCCCCGTGACATGGAAAACAACCAAGTAATGATAAAAATGCGTGATATTGAAGGGAAAGAAGCCGTTTCGCTTGAAGGGATTACTGATTATGTTGAGAATGCGCTAGATGAGATGCAGACTCGTTTACTTGAGACAGCTCGCAAGAATCGTCAAATGCATGAGTATACACATATCAACACTTTAGAAGAATTGAAACAGCACATTGAAGAGAAGCGGGCTGTTGGAGAATTGCCAGGCTTTGTATTAGCTGGTTGGGATGGCGAATTAGAAACGGAAGCAAAAATTAAAGAAGAAACAGGTTTTACAACACGTAATATTCCGTTCCATCCTTCAGTGGAAAAAGAAAGCTGTATTGTAAGTGGTAAGCCTGCCAAACACACAGTTTGGTTAGCACGCGCATATTAAAACAGAGTGCGAAGAAGTGCGCACAGGTTCCCGTACGCTGGACCAAGCACCGAAGAGGGATGAAGTCCCCCGGAGGAGATTGGGAAGCGGTAGGGAATCTGCACTTCTGCACACATTTAAAACAGAGTGCGAAGAAGTGCGCACAGGTTCCCGTACGCTGGACCAAGCACCGCAGAGGGATGAAGTCCCCCGGAGGAGATTGGGAAGCGGTAGGGAATCTGCACTTCTGAACACATTTAAAATAGAGTGCGAGGAAGTGCGTTAAGGCATATAGCAGAAAATAGCTATATGCTTTTTATTATTATCAAAAGGGGCATCCAAAAATGACAGAAGGAACCAAAAAAGACTTCCGTTTTTGTCGCGAAACGAGAGTCATTCAAACACACCGCATATTTCCCTTTCATGCTAATTCTCATGGAAGTTTATTTGGCGGAGAATTAATGAAGCAATTAGACGATTGTGCATCAATTTCTGCACAGCGTTTTAGTCGAGTGGGAAATGTTACTGCATCAGTAGATTCATTGAACTTTCTGAAGCCATTGCTAGTAGATGATTCTGTATGTATTGAAACATTTGTATCTGGTGCAGGGAAATCATCGATAGAGATTTTTGCAAAAGTCATTGGAGAAAATCTTCGCAGTGGAGAACGGTACTTGGCAGCGACTTGTTTTATGACGTTTGTAGCGATAAAGAACTTTGATGGAAATGAATTTTCCTTGCCTAGTATTGTAGCAGAAACAAATGAAGAGAAATTTATTTGTCGGGATTACGAAAAAAGAAGAATAGCCCGCATTGAAACACGTAAATTACAAGCTGAATTCGATAAAAACATAACCATAAAAATGCCATGGTAAAATAGAGTGCGAGAAAACGTGCTAAGCCACCCGTAGGCTGGAAGAAATACCGAAGAGGTGTAAACACCTTGTAGGAATTTCTGAAGTCATAGGGTTGCTACGTTTTCGAACACATTTAAATAGAGTGCGAGAAAACGTGCTAAGCCACCCGTAGGCTTGCTGGTAAGTAACTCCTAACAGAACAACCTAAAAAAGCTGGACAACAAAAAAGAGTTGAGAAAGTCTCAACTCCTTTTTGCTTACATTTTTTTATCATCAGCATCTAGAAAAACAATATTCTTTTCTTTTAACAGCTCTTGTGCATTCTTTAAATGCATGTCTCTTTGAGCTTGTTTCAGTTTTTCAGGAGTAACGTCTGTTCCTTCCGGGTCATAGACAGTTGAATTTAACAAAACTTCATTTAATGAACTACGAAAGTTTTTAATATATTTTTCACGTAGTTCTTTTTGTTCTGTTTTTTCTTCTGTTGTCAATCCTTCGGCTGTTTTTGCTTTTCTTGCGAGCTCATTGATACGTGCTAATGTTTTATCCATTTATGCACATTCCTTTCTTACTAAAACATTCAATATGAAAAATACTAGGAAAAGTACTTTTTATACCAATTAGCGGCATGCCGCAGTTCTTCTTGTGATAAAGAATGACCAGCATTTCCCCAGTAAGTTGTCACATCGCTATTTTTATTTTCTAACTCATTAATCAATGCATTTGTCTCATCAGGGAGACAGATTGGATCATTTGATCCAGCACCAATAAAAATCGGAAGCTGATTTAATTCTACCATTTTTTTATTGCGAAATGGAACCATTGGATGGTGCAAAAGCGCGCCCTTAAATGCATCGTTAAAAAAGTATAACATACTTGCTGCAATGTTTGCACCATTTGAATATCCTAAAGCAACAACTTCCTTACGATTAAAATTATACTCATATGCTGCTTCGCTTACAAATTCATACAGATCATGAGTTCTTTTTTCTAAATCCACTTCATCAAGAACACCCATTTCAAGTCTCCGGAAAAAGCGGTTCATTCCATTTTCAGATACGTTTCCTCGTGGGCTTAAAATACTCGCTTTTGGATTAATCATTCTTGCTAAAGGAATTAAGTCCTCTTCATTTCCGCCTGTTCCATGCAATAATAAAAACACGGGTTGATTTTCTTCGCCTTTAATAAATATATGATGGTAGTTCATCTAGTATCCTCCTAAATCAATGCACATTCGATTATCTCGACTTCGAAATAATCATAGCATATCCGTATAAAAGGGTCAAAAGAACAAACTTTTTAAATGCCCTGCGCTTCGTAAATCTTTATGAAAGAGTTCGTTACGTTTTTCTACTTAATAGTCAAGGTTTGAAAAATTTAAATTAGAAATATTGAAAAATTCTTGTAGATTTACGACTGTTCCTCCTAGTAAAGTAGCTTGTTTTCCCATATGAGATAATTCTAGTGGGACATTTTTTGCGAATGTACTTACCATATTTTCTTGAATAAGTGGGAGTAATAAAGGCAGTTCTTCAAAAAGAGTAGAATTAAAAATAACGACCTCTGGATCAAAGTGAACAATTAAATTATTCATACCTACTGCTAAATAATTCGCTGCCTCTTTAATAACTTCTATTTCAGTAGAATGGTTTTGTTCATATCCGATTGTAAGATCTTTTAAAGTTGCCTGAGGTTGTTTGATTTTTTCGCGGTAGTTTTTTAGGATTGCCAGTTCTGAACAATATTGTTCCATGCAGCCTTGATTTCCACAAGGACATTGTTTTCCAAACGGTTGAAGAATCATATGACCAATCTCGCCACCTTGTCCACGATTACCATGATACAATTCTCCATCAATCAAAACACCTGCACCGACTCCGCTATGGATACTGAGGCTCACGATATTTTGTTTCGTTGTAGAAAAAGCTTTTTCTCCCAGTGCGCTTAAATTCGCTTCGTTTTCCAAAAAAACAGGAATTTGTAATACTTTTTCTAATTCATTCGATAAGTCAATTTCATCTAAATTGGAGTAGGGAGTAAAAATAATGTTATTTTCGTGAATAATACCATGTATCCCAATGGTTATTCCGATTAATTGGAAAATACGTTTTGAATAGTGGTGCTCAAACTTTTTAACAATTTCCTCGATTTTTGTAACAACTGTTTCTTTTCTATTTGTGATACCTGTTTCTGTAAATTCAGCGATAATCTCGCCGTTTAAATTAGTGAGAATACTAGAAATATAATCATATCCTAAATCAATACTTAACGAACATCCTGCTTCACGATTCAATTCAAGTAAGATGGGTTTTCTTCCGCCTGAAGAAGTGCTATTTCCAGCGCCAGTTTCCAACACGAGCGAGTCTTCTAATAATTTTTTAACAATTTCAGAAGTAGAAGCTTTATTTAATCCTGTCATTTGTGAAATAGCTGCTCGTGATATAGCAGGGTGGTGAATGATGGTATTTAATACGAGTGTTTCATTTTGTCCTCGAATTGAAAATTTATCGGTAACCATAAAAACTCTCCTTTAAATCAAGATAGTGTGAGTAGTTTGTTTTCAAAATGAATAATCTACTTAAAAATAGCACATCAAGTAATTATTTGTAAAGGTATCTCGATAACAAGAGTCTTTTTAAACCCAAAATGAAAACGATTAACAACAAAAGGTAAATCCTCTTTTCTGCAGTTAGTTAGTAAGGGAAATAAACTCTGAAAGTAAAGACACTGAAAATCTATTTGCTTTTCGACAGTATAACCCTGAAGAGACGGTATTAGGAAAAACGATGAAAGATCATCTGCGTTTTGCTGTCGCTTATTGGCATTCATTTGTAAATGAAGGAAATGATCCGTTTGGCTTAGGAGTAAATGAACGTACATAATTACGGATGATCCGATGGAAACTGCCAAAAATCGTGTAGAAGCAGCTTTTGAATTTTTGAATGGAGCAAAGAAATCCTTGGAAAGTTTGATTTACCAGAAGAGCTCTGTCCAAAATTGGTAGAATCTGCAGATAAAATCGGTATGTTGAAAACAGAGTTGACAGAAGAACTAGGTTTTAAAAATACTATTAATATCTATGCTGGTGGGGCAGACAATGCCTGCGCTGCTCTAGGTGCTGGAATTGTTTCCATGGAAATGGAAATGGTAAGTATCGGCACTTCTGGAGTTTTTCTATCTTATGAAGAAGCAGGGAAAGAATACGGCGGAGATTTGCATTACTTCACCCATGTATTGCCAGACGCGTTCTATTCGATTGGAGAAATATGCTGGAAAAACATTTGAGAAGATTGTTTCAGTAGGCGGCGGGGCTGCTTTTTTGAGCACACTTATGTTGCATTGTTCGCGTATAGACAAGGGGCTGGGAGTTTTTTCCTAGCCCCTTGTCTATAGAGTGATTACGTTCTGCTTTCTGTATCCGCGTGCTTTCAAATAGAACTTTAAAATTTATTGTTGTTCCTTAGAAATTTTGTTTTGTCCTTAATTATTAAGAGTATGCTAAAATAGCTTCTATAAGTATTTAGAATAGAAAAGAGGTCTATCGTTGGGAACTAAAAATAAAATTGATCAAATTGTTTGTGATTTTGTAGCAAAGGGGGTTGTTTCGCAGTTAGTACATCCACTTGACTCATATTATGCCACTAATCGATTGATAAATTTATTAAAAAAAGAGCATTATGGAACAACTTTAACTCCTTCGATTCCCTTGGAAGATATGTTAGATTTGATGGATCAACTAGTGGAATATGCCGTTCAAGAAAAAGTTATCGATGATACTTTGCGTGCGAGAGAAGAGTTGGAAGCAGAAATTATGGATGTCATTACACCAGCACCTTCAGTAGTAAACAAGGCTTTTTGGGAAGGTTATCAAGAAGCTCCTATGAGAGCGACCGATGACTTTTATAAGCTTTCAAAAAATAATGACTATATTAAAACGCGTCATATTGCAAAAAACGAACATTTTAAAACAACTTCCAAATATGGAGTGTTAGATATAACCATCAATCTATCCAAACCGGAAAAGACGAAAAAAGATATTGAAGAAGCACAAAATTCTTTTGGTAATTATCCCGAGTGTCAATTATGTGCAGAGAATGAAGGATACAAAGGCCGACCAGGCATTGCAGCTCGAACAAATCATCGAGTGATCCGTATTCCCATTCAAGGAGAGAATTGGGGATTCCAGTATTCTCCCTACGCTTATTACAATGAACATTGTATCGTTTTTACAAAGAAGCATACTCCTATGAATGTGACTAGACAGACAATTGCAAATTTATTGGAATTAGTAACTGTTTTACCACACTATTTCATGGGTTCAAATGCAGGGTTACCAATTGTTGGCGGCTCTCTCTTGGGGCATGAACATTACCAAGGAGGACGACATCATTTTCCGATGGAAGATGCAAAAGTGACTGATACATGGCAATGGAAATCAAAACCAAGCGTCACAGCTGAAAAATTGTATTGGCCGCTTTCAGTCATCCGTCTTCGTTCGTTATCCATAGAGGATCTTGTAGAATCGGGTTCTGAAATAATGGATGCATGGAATGATTATACGAATGAAGATTTAGGAATTCTCGCTAATACAGGAGAGACAGTACATAACGCGGTAACCTTGATTGCACGGAGAAATGGCAATGCATATGAACTGGATGTTGTTTTAAGAAATAATCGAACATCAAAGGAATTTCCAGACGGAGTTTTTCATCCCCACCCAGATGTTCAACACATTAAAAAAGAGAATATTGGTTTAATTGAAGTGTTGGGAATGGCAATTTTACCTCCTCGATTAAAAACAGAATTACGTGAAGTAGCCGATTATGTATTAGGAAAAGATGTTGAAGTAGCTCCTTACCATTTAGAATGGGCTAATACATTAAAAGAACTTCCAAATATAACAGAAGAAAATGTAACAACTGTCATTCAGGAATCCGTCGGAAAGAAATTTGAGCAAGTTTTAGAAGATGCTGGCGTCTTTAAGCAAACCGCAGCAGGGCAAGAGGCATTCCAGGCATTCACAAAAAAATTCCGTTAAAATTGCAAAGCTGAGTTTTCCATATAAATATAAAATCATAATCCAGAACAAAAAGCGCTGAATGCTCAGCGCTTTTTTTGGGAGATTAGTATGTAATTTTTATAAATCTTCTAAACGATCGTCATTTCTTTTTTGAAGCTCATCAACTTTTTTATCAGCTTTATTTTTTGCTTCGCCGATATGCTCTCTAACGTCGCCTTTTTTCTTTTGAAGTTTACCTTCAACTTCTTTGCTCTTATCGTCCGTTAAATCGCCGTACTCTTCTTTTACTTTACCGACAACCTTGTCTTTTAATCCTTTTGCTTTATCTTCAAACCCTTTTGCCATTTGTAATTCCTCCTAGCTCGTATTTAAAAATAAAATATAAAAGAGAAAGTTTCCAGTTCTCTTATCTATTATTTTAGGTGAATTTATGAAATAAGCAAATGATAACCCTTATTTAGCACTGTAAGGAACAAGATGCAGCCATGAAAAAGGGGACCTGACCCATAGCATGAGACAAACACAAAACATCTCCCTTGAATTCAGAAATGTTACACTGAACCTAATATGCAGGTGTTTTTGTCATGGTAAAAAGAAAAATGTATCCACCTGAAGTAAAATAGCAAGCTGTTCAAATGAGAATTGCCGAAAAACCCATGAAGGTCATTCAGTTTATGCTTACTCTGAAAATGATAATATAGCAGTCAGTGAGGATTTAAATGAAATTGAAGTGTTTATTTTAGAAGATGAATTATTTATTGATGGTAAAATCATAAGTGAAGAAGAATTATATTTACTGCTTGATAGTGCTAAAAAGATTGAATCTTATGACATACCTAACTATTCTACAAGGTCGCTTGTTGCTGACGTAACTATTGGCGGCTAGCAAAGCTATTATCAATTTTTTCTCTAATTAAGATAATATGACTGCTAATGAAATAATCTCTAATCGTAGAAAAGTTGGAATTCTTAGAGAATTTCCTGGTCAGTATTTAGATAAAAAATTTAAAGATATTTCCGAAGACAATTTAAAGTATACAAGGCTGATGTGGAACAACAGGATGAGACGCGCAATCAATTAGCCAAGACACCGAAAGATGACCAACGTCAGACAGCGGTCAACTATAACTGGTAATACTTTAAGCACCATGTAAAAGAAAACCTTGAAAGCGATCATGGTAAACAAATCTACGCACAACGGAAGAATGACGTAGAAACTGTTTTTGGTCGTTTGAAAGGTATATTTGGCATGCGAAGAACGCATGTCAGAGGCAAGCAAGCCGTTCATAATGACATTGGTATCATGCTTATGAGCACGAATCTTACAAAACTAGTCCTAGAGGCTGGAAGAAAAACAAAAGCTTTTTACAAAAATGAAAGCAAAAATAAAAATCGCAATGAAACAATCAGAATTCTGATCATTTCATTACGATTTTTTTATTTGAGGCTAGTTATTTCCTTGCTTATTACCTTGAAAATAAAAAAGCAAAGATTTTGGGGGAATTCTATCCTCGCATCGACTTCTTTCACATATAGATAATGTTTTCTAGTTACCAAACTCTCTTTCTATTCACAACCGACTCCGTCACCATCTCGGTCGAACTTCGTATCCCAACCAGGATCTCCTGCTCTGATCGGATCAGCGCCAGCAGCTCGAACTACCGTACAGTTTTGATAGAAGATATTTTTTGGACCGGTGGAGGAGTTTCTTCTACGACTGGCTGTTTCACAACTTTTGATACTGTTTCTAAAAGGGCTCTTCAACAACATTTACTTCAAGAGCATCTGTCCAACTCAATCCATTTGAATAGTCAAGATTAACACTGGGTTGGATATTGGGAACATAAATATGGAACAGGAGGCCTTCCCCATTATCCTCAATGGATAAACCTTTCATATATACACTTGAAGCCAATAAATTATTCCCCTCAAAATGAGGGGGTACTCAATTTAGACACATATTAAATCAATATGAAGTGAAAGGAAAATATAGCTAAAAATACCGTAAAAAAGGTTTTAAACACTAGCACAATTTAAGGAGTGAGTATAGTAACCCTGAAAAATTAAGAGAGGCTAGAATCTATAATACTATAAGGATTTCTAGGTGTTATATAATAAATAGAATTTATATATTTTATTTTAGTCTTTTTTTATAATAGTGGTACCCAAAGGTTTTGCGTAACGTGTGGATGCCGATGTCATCGCGCCCCAACAGCTTGGCTACCTTCTAAAACATTTGGTAGACTGTGTTGACCTCCAAATGGCCGCCTTTGGTACTGGGAAACAAATAATCTTCTGGCTCCAGGTCTTTGGTGTAGTCCTGGATCAAGTCCTGCAGGCTGCTTAAATATAAAATACGTGTTTTTCCGGTTTTTTGTTCCACAATACGGGGGTTTTTCGAGGAAATCACGTCTTTTTTCTTTAATTTCACGATATCGGACATGCGTAAATCGCTATTAATGCCGATCAAAAACAAGAAAACGTCGCGTTCGGCGTTTTTGTTGCGTCTCAAACAGAATAAAAAGTCGCTGATTTCTTGGTGTGTTCGTAATGATTGGACATTATAACTCCTTGAAAAAGTCTCTCCTCTCACAAAACAGATACATGCTTTCATTTATTACACCACACAATCATGTATTGGAAACCGATATAAAAAAAGAACCCTATAGATATAAAGTTCTCGATACATGATTTTATGTAATTTCATGTGTTACAACTTAATAGGAATTTAAATTTTATTATTAGATTTTTTAATCATTTACACGAAAATTAATTTTATAAAGAGCATACTCTATACTCTTATTTTTTTTCAAGAACTCAAAAAAGCGGAAAATCCCAGATTTAAAAATCTGAGTTTCCGCTTTTGTCATTTCAAGGATGGACTATTGTCTCAGCCTCTTCTAATTTATTCTTAAGATATTTTTACTTTCTCTGCAGGTGCTGATACTTCTTTTTGTTCTTTTCGACCTTTCAACTTATACTTCATTAATCTCATGCCGTTGAAAATTACCACCAAGATACTACCTTCATGAACCAACATTCCGATAGACATATTCATCCATTCGCTGAAGAAGACGCTGGTCAACAAGACCAATACTACTCCAATTGCAATCACGATATTTTGTTTCATATTATTTGCGGTGGCTTTTACTAATCCTAATGCGTGAGGCAAGTTGCTGAAGTTCGAGTTCATTAAAACGACATCGGATGTTTCAATCGCTACGTCCGTTCCGCTTCCCATTGCGATGCCAATGTCTGCTAAAGCTAAGGACGGACTATCGTTAACGCCATCTCCAACAAAGGCTACAATTTGACCACGTTGTTGAAGTTTTCCGATATAAGCCGATTTGTCTTCCGGCAACATGTGGCCGTGAGCTTCGGTCAAACCAAGTTCGCCGGCGACCACATCAACGGTTCCTTGGTTATCTCCTGAAAGAACGACTAGATTTTTCACGCCCAAGTCTTTTAATTCCTGCAAATTAGCTTTCACACCCGGACGGACTTGATCGCGAATGCCCATCAGTACTTTTAATTCACCGTCGACCGCTGTCAAAACGAGAGAGTTCCCTTGTTGTTCAAACCGTTTGACATCTTTTTGCACTTTTTTGCTGAGAGTGACATTTTCTTTTTCCATCAAGGCCACATTCCCAACAGCCACTCTATGTCCAGCTACACTTGAAACGATTCCGCCGCCTTTCACGACTTCAGTTCCTTCAACAGGATAAAAGTTTGTTTCTCCAATTTGATTTAAGACCGCTTTTGCTAATGGATGATCTGATTCCCGTTCCACACTGGCCAGATAGCCAAGCGTTTCAGCAGAATCTTTTTCATACAGTTCAGTCGCTGCTACGGTTGGGTTTCCGACAGTTAAAGTACCTGTCTTATCAAATACAATTGTATCCACATTGCTGAAGTCTTGAATGACTTCACTCCCTTTTAAAAGAACACCGTTACGAGCACCATTCCCAATACCGGCAACGTTTGAGACAGGCACTCCGATAACTAATGCGCCTGGGCAACCTAGAACCAAGATGGTGATTGCTAACTCAATATTTTGACTGAACGCCCATACAACAATTGCCAGAACCAAGACAGCTGGTGTGTAGTATTTAGAAAAGCGATCAATGAACCGTTCCGCTTCGGATTTAGAATCTTGTGCTTCTTCCACGAGTTCAATAATTTTTCCAAATGTGGTGTCCTCACCAACTCGGTCAGCTCTGATTTGAATCGTTCCGTTTTCTAAAATGGTTCCTGCAAAAACTTCTGCATCAGCTAGCTTGTTGACCGGAACAGCTTCCCCTGTAATGCTAGCTTCATTGATATGCCCTTCACCCGTAAGGACTGTGCCATCCACTGGAACTTTCGCACCCGTTTTAACGAGCAAGATATCCCCTTCATCTACATCATCCACTTCTACTTCTTCAAATTCGCCATTATCCATTTGTTTCAAGGCGCTTTCGGGTGCCATTTCAGTCAATTCTTTGATAGCAGATCGCGTTTGGTTCAATGTTCGTTGTTCCAAGTAGTGTCCGAATAAGAATAAGAACGTGACAATAGCCGATTCTTCATAATTTTGAATAAAAAGCGCACCAATCGCTGCAATACTGACTAAGACATCAATACTGATGACTTTGACTTTCATTGCTTGAAACGCTTGAATGGCAATTGGCGTAATCCCAAAGACAGAGGCGATGATCAAAGACCACTCTGAAAGTCCTACGTTTTCTAAAACAAAGTGACTGAAGAAACCGAGTGCGATTAACAATCCACTGATGACGGTGATAACATTTTTCTTGCTTAATATATATTGTTGCATGCTTTTTCCCTCCAAATTTAATTTCTCTTTTATTGATAAACACAGTATAAGATAATTGCCTAAGTAATTAATTGACTGACATCAAGTCTTGAAAGAATACGTGTCCCTTTTCACTATTTTTTTGATCTAACAGCCTCAATGACACTTATTCCTCTTTACAGTTATAACGATACCCTCTTTTTATCGAATAAAAATTTACGGCTATCAAGTTTAGAAAGTTCTCTTTTATCGTTTCTAAGCACCTCGAATCGGATTGCAACAAAAAAGCAATCCCGGAAAAATAGCTTTTCTTCCAGAATTGCCTAGTTCATTTAATCTGTTAAGCGGCCTTGACTTTTGCTTTAAGGACCGGATAGCCTACGTTTTCGATAGCTTTTTGAATCTCTTCAATCGAAGTGACAGCTGAATCAAAATTGATTTTGACTTTGCTGGAGTTGAATAATACTTTAATGCTGTCTTTATCAATACCGTTAACTGATTTCAAGGCACCTTCAATTTTTTGCATACAACTTGGACAAGACAACGTTTCTAATTGCAATATAGCTTTTTCCATAATTCCTATCTCCTTTATGTGTTTTTATTTTATCGGCAGCAGATTAATGAACACTGCCTTTTCCTCTTTACAACTGTAGTATAGCTCACTTTTAGCAAACGAAAATTGACGCATATCAAGTTTTGCACTTCTTTTTATCTTTTTGCTCAATTCACCATCTTAATAGTCTTTTTCTGCCCCTTATTGCCATCAGAATAATAAGAAATTGGTGGATAGTCTTGTCTGCGTATAAACCATACTACAATCGCGCCAATAAACAGGGCCAGAGACAAGGCTTGCGAAACGCGGATCCACTCGCCAATCCATAAACTGTCCGTTCGCATACCTTCAATGAAGAACCGACCCACTGAGTACCACAAAACGTAACTCAAAGCGACTTCTCCTTGACGCAAAAGCTGTTTTCGGTTCCGTATAGTGACGATGAGGACAAAGCCCAACAAACTCCACAATGACTCGTATAAAAAAGTCGGATGGTAGTAGGTACCATTGATATTCATTTGTTCAATGATAAATTCAGGTAAATAAAGATTTTCCAAGAATTGACGAGTAACCGGTCCACCATGAGCTTCCTGATTCATAAAATTGCCCCAACGACCAATGGACTGGGCTAACAATACATTGGGCGCTAAAATATCAAGAACGAGTGCCAAAGAAGTACCTTTTTTCTTTGCATACCAATATAGCGTACCCCCTCCTGCAATCAATCCCCCATAAATCGCAATGCCGCCATTCCAAATCGCAAGGATTTGTCCTGGATTTTGCAGATAATAACCAAGTTCAAATAACACATAATAAAGCCGAGCGCCGAGGAGTCCAATCGGAATTGCCCATAAGGCCATATCGATAATGGTATCCTCTTCCAGTCCTTTTTTCTTTGCTTCCTTGGTGCTCAACTGGAGAGCCGCTAATATGCCCGCTGCAATAATGACTCCATACCAATGAATCACAACAGAACCAATCTCCACCGCATGGGGATTCAAAACGCCTAATACGAATTCCATTCTATTTGCTCCATTTCTTCAATTTTTCGCGTCATTCTAGTCATGGTGATGCTGAACAAGATTCCGGCTAAGCTCCATGGAAACCAAACAGTGAATACACTTTTATCTCCCTGGTCACTCGCTTCGTAATACGCCACTTTTCCGTGTCCGATTACGCCGGCTCCTTTTACAACTTCCTCTTCTTTTTCCATAGCTAACCTATCTGCCTCAACAACGTTAGACGTTTTTGCTTCGCCGCCAATCGTGTTCTTGGTGAAAGGGACGACAAAGAATGCACTCGCTGCTGACAACGTGATGGCAACTATCACCCAAAAATAATGCACATTCACCCCTACTTATTTTTACGTTTTGTTCGACAACCCTATCTTAAAGAAAAATAAAACAAAAAAATTGAGGGTTATCATGTTTGTGCTTTTATTTTTCCAATGAATGAAGGTCGTTCTGTCTTAAAAAAACCAAAAACGGACAGATGGAAGCAAAAGCACTGAGTTCTGTCCCGTTGTTAATGAAGAGCGACAGAACACCAACGTGTAGAAAAAAGTGTGTCCGATTATTCGCTGTAAAGCAATAAATCATCTAAATCCTGAATCTTGATCCTTTTCCCAGACAGCTGTTGAATCAATCCCTCGTCCTCCAATTCTCCAAATTTGCGACTGATGGTCTCAGGTGTCGTTCCTAAATAGGAAGCAATGTCCTTTTTTGCCATCGGCAGGGTGATGGTGGGAGAGTTGCCCATTTCAGGTTCCACATTTTCTGCCAAAAACAAAACTAAACGGGTAATGACACTCTCCACGGCTACTTGTGCGGTTTGACGTTCGGAGCTTTCTAACCGCTGCGATATCTCTCCTAGCAGCTTTAACGAAATTGCAGGATACTCTTTTAGAAACTCTTGTACATCATGTTGTTGAATCATGCAGACAGACGTATCTCGAGTAGCTTCTGCGTATTCCTCGTGCACAGCATCAGGATTGAACAACGTCCATTCTCCCGTAAAGTCACCCGGATTCAAAATACGAACTAGTTGCTCTTTGCCAGAATCAGACAAGCGATAGATGCGGACTTTTCCGCGATTCACAATATACAAGGCATCATCTTTTTCTTGCGAGCGAAACAGAAACTCCCCTTTTTGATAGTGATTCGTGTGAGCTTTTCCAGCGATGCGATCCATCGAGCTTTCCTCCAAATGATTGAATATCGGGACTAAGCGGATACAAGCTGAGTGGTTTCCTGCTGCAGGTGGTTGGGTGTATTGAGTCAATTCGTTCTTCCCCTTTATCAGTTTATTGTCCTTTTTTTAACTTTCCTATATTTAGTATAAAGGCCCCCTACCTCAAAAAAATTGACGCTCATCAAGAAAAGTCTTTTTAACGGCAAAAAAATAGGAGCTGGAAAGAGTCCCAACCCCAAAATCTTTAATTTTTAAATGTATGTTTACGAAAAACCTAATCTTCATCCTCATCAAACGCATCGTCGTCTTCCAATGCCTCTTTGCCAATGAACGCTTGCAGCATCCAAATGTTTTTATCTAAGTCATTTTTAAAAGCAATCAGTGTATCTTCTAAAGCATCGTCACCCTCATCTTGTACTAAACGAATAGCACGAATCGTTAATTCACGGGTACTTCTGAAATCTTCGATAATATTTTCAACCATGTCTTCTGCTTTAGCGTATTTATTGATGGCATCTTCTGAAAGCATGGAATATTTTTCAAATTCAGCGGTGGTTGAAGCCGGTTTATGACCGGAAATAATCAAGCGTTCTGCTAGTTTGTCGAACCATTCTTCGTTTTGATTATACAATTCTTCAAATTTTTCATGCAGGGTGAAGAAATTAGCGCCATTTACATACCAGTGATATTGGTGCAATTTCACATGTAAAGTATGCATGTTCCCTAAAAGATGATCCGAAATGGCCGCTGCATTAATTTTTGTATGATGGACATGTTCCTTGTGTTCTTGTTCTTCTTGAAATCTTTCTTGGGGTGTTCTTTCTTGAGAAGCTTTATTTTCAGTCATGATCTATTCCTCCTATAATTTTGGTTTGTTTAAAATAGCTTCCTTTGATTCCTCCTTTTCCTTTACTGAATTTAGTATAGGATAGATTTCCGTTAAAAAAATTGACGCTCATCAAGAAAAGTATTTCTTAATAGACGCCAGGCTTCTCTATTAAATTCAACTGAAATAATCAAAGGAATGAAGTCGTTCCCTCCAAACAAAAATTTCATTAAAGTAGGGCCTAAAAAAAGAATAGCAACTATACTTTGTCAAGAGACCTGACTGCTATTTTTTTGCTTGTTATTCTTCAATTACCAAATGTCTTGCCTTGCAGTATATTTAATACTCTTTCTCACTAGTGTTGCATGCAACACTAGTGAGAAAGAGTATTAATAAGATTAACCTAGACGAATAACTTTACTTTATTTATGTCATACCATAAATAAAAATTGAAAAGAATTTTTTTATTTATTTTTAGTAGATCGATTAATAGGAGTTTTAGCTTATGGAATACCTATATTATTATTAGTTTTGACTGGTTTTTATTTTTATGACGGTTTGTCAAATTAATCTCTTATTTTGCAATACATGATTCTATTCAATTTCATGTATTAATTTGGTTTATAAATTTTGATATTTATTATCTAAGGTCTTAATATTATTTTTGAATCTATAGACTAAAAATAGAGAACGTAAAGATAAGTCTATAGCGATTGACAACCACACACCGGCTATACCTAGATTAAATATTTTTGATAATACAATGACTCCAACCACTCGAATAACCCACATGCCAAATGCCGTGCTGTACAAAGGTGATTTGGTATCCCCCATACCTTGCAATGAACCAGTGGTAATCAAACTGATAGCTAAAACAGGCTGTGCGAATGAATCGATTCTAAGAGCTGTTACTATCTGATTAATTGCTTCTGTATCATCGGTAAATAGTGTGGCGAATAATGGTGAACCGAAAAATAAAATGACGCCTAAAAAGGACATAAATATCACTCCGTATTTAGCAGATGAATAAGCGTAATGGTTAGCTTTCGGTAAGTCCTTTGCCCCAATGCTATTTCCAACCAAAGTAGCTGCTGCTGTAGCTAACCCATATGCAGGCATATAAGTGAAGCTCTCAATATTTCCAGCTATCGAATGAGCAGCAAAAGTTTTTGCGCCAATACTTATAATTAAACCAAAATAAAGAACTTGACCTAAGCGCATAACTAGGCGTTCTAGAGTAGCTGGAATAGTAAGGTTAATTAATGACTGATAATTCGATTTTTTAAATATAGTTAAGAAATCTATAGGACTGCTAGATTTTTGAACCCTATTTAACAACAAAATTGTACCCATTAATCGTGAAATCGCAGTACCAATTGCTGTTCCAACCACACCTAATGCTGGAATAGGACCTAAACCGAAAATGAGAATATAGTCTAATATTATATTTCCTATATTTACGACAGCTGTTACCTTCATGGGTGTTTTTGTATCTCCAGTTGCTCTCAAGATGCTACCTAATACAGTCATGAGGGAGATAAAGACTGAACTTCCGCCGACAATATAAAAGAATTGTTTTGAATACGTTAAAACTTCAGCTGAAGCACCCATAGTCGCTAACAAAGGTTCTCCAAGAAAAAGAGAGCCAAGAGAGAAAACAAGGCCTACACCAGTCGCTAAAACAACCGATTGGTTGGTGACTTTTTGGGATTCTTTTTCTTTATTTGCTCCTAGATATTGAGCAATTAAAGCAGATGAACCCACCCCTAAGGCAATAAAAACAGCTAAATAGACATTTAGTATAGTGTTGGCAACTCCAACAGCGGTTACGGCCAGTAATCCAATTCTAGAAATCATCAGAGTGTCGATAAAACCAACGAGTGTCTGTAAAATGTTTTCAATCGTGGCTGGAATTGCTAAAGAAAGGACTTTATTTTCTTTTAATTTTTTCATGAATGATTAACCTTCCTAAATCATCTTACTGTATTGTTTAATAGCACGACGTAAACTCTCTAGTTCTTTTTCAGTTTGACCGCTCGCAATAGCGTCCCTAAAGGTATGGTCGGCATGAGCTTCCAATAAAATCTGACTAATCTTTTGTAATGCAGATCGTGAAGAGTTCAACTGAACAATCACCTCGTCATAAGGCCGCTCGTCAATAATCATGTTTTTTATCCCGCCAATTTGACCTTCAATACGATTCAGGCGTTTAATTATACTCACTTTGCTGTGATCTGGATGATGTGTCATAAAATGCCTCCTATAGTTCTAATAGGGTATGCCCCTATACCCTATTAGAATTATAGGATTGGGTAATAAAAAAGTCAACCGTTAGTCAGTAATGTCATTGATTAGTCAAATAAATCTATTGCAGTATTAAACCCTGCTTTCTATCGGGTTACACTTTTCATATAAATGGCGATTATTGCGAAATTATGCTCATCAGACATAGCCAAAGACATAATCGCTCAACGTTGTATTTTTCTTCTCCTTTTTATCATAAACGGTGGGTAAAGATACATAGATAATGAGATATCCTTTAAAACTAAAAAGAGACACTTTTCTTTTGAAAAAGTGCCTCTTTTAATCTGTGTCTTAAACGATTGTTTTTAATACATATATCATAGAAGAATTTTACCAAGTATTACTAGGGGAGCGTCAATAATTTTGTGTAAATGGTTCTTCCCTACTGTAGATTGTTTCTAATTCTCCATCGGTTGACTCAGCATTTGTTCGAGCTCGCCTTCGGCCTGTTGGAAACCTTTATGACTGCGACCTAGGAATTTTTGGTTGTAAGTATCAAAAGACGAGACTAAGAAACGTTCCATCGACTCTTCATTTTGGAACTGTTCCTTGCGGTGGCTGTATTTCTTGATTTGCTTATTAAAGGATTCAATCAAGTTCGTAGAGTAAATAGTCTTGCGTATGGCTAATGGGAAATCATAGAAAGTGAGCAGGTAATCGTTCGAAAGGATCGATTCCACCATTTTTGGATAGCTGGTTTTCCATTTTTCCGCAAAAGCACCACGTGCTTCCAATGCCGCCTTTTTAGATGACGCTTGATACACCATTTTAAAATCATCACAGACTTCCTTACGATCATCGACACGCACTTTGTGACTGATATTACGGGAAACGTGCACACAGCAATGTTGAAAACGGGCTTTGGGGTAGAACCGCTGCACGGCCCCTGCCATCCCCTTTAAGCCATCCGTGATGAAAAGGAGGACGTTTTTCACGCCACGTTCCTGGAGGTCTATTAAAATCTCTTCCCAAATCGTGATAGATTCAGTTGGTGCAATCGCATAGCTCAACACTTCCTTTGAACCGTCCGGGCGAATGCCTACTGCGATATGAATGGCTTCCTTGGCAACGGTTTTCCGCTTTAAAGGGATATAGGTTGCGTCCATATAAATAGCGGAATAACGGTCATGAAGCTCACGTTCCTTAAATGAAGTGACTTCTTCCGTAAATGATTTAGTCATATTGGACATGGTTTGGGGCGTGTAGTGATGCCCATACATTTTCTCAATCAAGTCTGCGATTTCCGACATGGTAATACCTTTTCGGAAGAGGTGAATGACGGTCTCCTCTAAGGTATCATTCGTCCGTCTATAAGCAGGAACAGTCTGTTGCTTGAACTCGCCGTTGCGGTCGCGCGGAATCTGGAGATGAAGTTCCCCGTACTCGGTCTTGACCGTACGGTCATAGGAGCCGTTACGAGAATTCCTCGTGTTAAAACCAATGCGATCATACTTTTCGTAATCGAGGAAAGCTGTTAACTCCGTTTTGAGAAGCGTATTGACTGCTTTCTCCAAATGGACACGGAATAATTCATTCAAATCGCCTTTGTTTGCTAGAGTCTTTAGAATTTCTGTAGTAAAATCGTTCATAGGGAAGTCCTCTCTTCTGTGAATGTGTTGTGGTAACTCTATTCTACAGAAGGGACTTCCTTTTTTCTATTTACACAAAATATTTTACACTCTCACGTTATGATTGAGAATAATTATATTAATGTAGATGTTTTAAACATTTATAAGCGAATTGAAAGCAATGAATATGATAGAGCCTTTATTAAAAAAAATTTAAGAAACTTTATGCTTCTAAACCCTTATTCAACAAAACCATGAAATCAATTCGATAAGAAGATTTTTATAATTAATTACGTTATAATAATGAGTAAGAAAATGTGTGAAGCCGTACAAAACTACTTGTTTGAAAGGTGGTACAAGCGGCTTGGAAGGAAGAGTTTTTTTGAAAATACTAGCTATTGAATCATCAAATCAAACAATGAGCGTTGCAACTATGGAAGATGGATTAGTTGTAGCTGAATATACTAGAAACGGTAATCTTCAACATAGTACCCAATTAATGCCTGCTATTGAGTATGTTTTAAAAAGCTCTGATTGGGAACCAAAAGATTTAGACAAAGTAGCAGTCTCAAAAGGACCAGGTTCTTACACAGGAGTTCGGATTGGTGCAACAATTGCGAAAACGTTAGCGTGGACTCTCAATAAACCACTCGTAGCTGTTTCGAGTCTGAAAGTTCTCGCAGCAAATAGCATGTTTTTTGAGGGATTGATTATCCCCTTAATGGATGCACGACGAGGTAATCTATATACAGCAGGTTACAAAGTAATAAATGGCATACTGGAAGAAGTGTTAGCAGAAACACATGTAGCAAGTACAGAATGGTTTGACCGGATTGATCAAGAAACACATTCAATTTTATTTATTGGTCAGGACATCCCAAAATACGAAGAACAAATAAGGGAACGTTTTGGTAATCGAGCACGGTTTGCTCATAAGAACGAATGGTTACCAAGAGCAGGAATATTAGCCAGTTTAGCAAAAGATGAGCTGGAAGAAGACGTTCATACTTTTATCCCAGAATATTTAAAGAAACCAGAAGCTGAAGAAAACTGGCAAAAAACTCATCAAGAACCACGAAAGGGTGAGTACGTTGAAAGAATTGATTAATCAATTCCAAAGTTTCGTTGAAACCATTCAAAATGAAATCGTACATCCACAAAAAAGCCTATATCTTTCTAGCCGGGTTGATTATCTGCCAGAGACGTTTATAGTAAATGATGGTACAAAAGTACATCTAGAAATTGGCGAGAGGCGTCATATTGCAGATGTTTTGTATATTGAAAAGCTTGGCTATAATGGTCAAACGCCTTGGGGATATACGGCATTGGAAAGTGATATTGTTCGAAATACAAAGTCACTCTATTTAGTTGTCTACCACAATTTAGAACCAATTGCTTTTATAGGCGTTCGTTTGGAAAATTCCGATATTCATGTGACAAATATTGCAGTTGTTCCTGAATGGCAACAACAAGGAATTGGACAGAAATTATTTGATTTATTAAGCGAAGTTGCAAAAGAGGAACAAGTATCCACATTGAGTTTAGAAGTTCGTATTTCAAATAAAAAAGCCCAGAATCTCTATAAAAAGCTTGGTTTTGTTGCTTTACGTATAAAAAAGAATTATTATCACGGAGATGGAGAAGATGCAGTTGATATGTCTTTGACTCTGGAAAAAAGTGACGAGAAGCATTTGGGGAAATAAGGATGGTATCAAAATGAACGATGGGGAAAAGATAGTCCTTTTGGATGGAAAAGATCCCAGAACAGCGGAAGTCTTATATAGAATAACCTTTGAAGCAAATCAAGGACAGACAACTTGGAAAGTATCCTCCTTTCAAATGGAACTTTCTGAGAAAAACAATTTATATTTGGGATATCAAATTGACGAACAGTTAGTAGGCTATATAGGCTGCCAAATCGTTCTAGACGAGATGTCGATTAACAATTTTGCTGTATTGCCGAATTATAAAAAAAGAGGAATCGGTACAGCTTTGTTAGAACAGCTCGTAGCGATTTGTGAACAAAAAAGTGTGTGTAACTTTTATCTGGAAGTGCGCGTTTCAAACCTTGCAGCTATTTCATTATATAAAAGAGCAGGTTTTAAACAAATTGCGCTTCGGAAAGATTACTATCAAAAACCAAAAGAGGATGCCTATATTCTTCAATTAGAAAAAAGTCAGTAGAGGTGAAGACCAAAAAATGAATGAAAAAGAAAAAACTGGATTGATATTAGCTATTGAAAGCAGCTGTGATGAGACAAGTGCAGCTGTCATAAAAAACGGCGATACAATTCTATCAAATATTGTTGCTTCACAAATAAAAAGTCATATGCGTTTTGGGGGAGTCGTACCGGAAGTTGCCAGTCGCCATCATGTAGAACAAATTACACAAATTGTTGAAGCTTCTTTGGAAAAGGCAAGAGTTACCATGGAGGATATTGATGCGGTTGCAGTTACAGAAGGTCCTGGTTTAGTAGGTTCCTTATTGATAGGAGTCAGTGCTGCAAAGGCACTGGCATTTGCAAACAGCAAACCTTTAATTGCTACGAACCATATTGCCGGGCATATCTATGCAAATCAACTTGTACAACCGCTCCAATTCCCTTTGCTAGCGCTGGTTGTCAGCGGGGGACACACAGAGCTAGTTTATATGCCCGAAGATGGGGTTTTCGAAACGATTGGTGAGACGCGTGATGATGCAGCAGGCGAAGCTTACGATAAGATTGGACGAGTTCTAGGTCTTCCATATCCAGGCGGAAAAGTGTTGGATGAAATGGCGCATGAGGGAAAAGAAACGTTAAACTTTCCTCGAGCTATGTTGCAAGAAGATAATTATGATTTTAGTTTCAGTGGATTGAAAAGTGCTGTAATTAATACGATTCACAATGCCCGGCAAAAAGGGGATGACATTGACCCCTATGACATCGCAGCAAGTTTTCAAGCAGCAGTGGTTGAGGTGCTTGTGGCGAAAACAATACGAGCCGCAAAAGAAAAACCAATTAAGCAGTTGTTATTAGCTGGTGGTGTAGCTGCAAATAAAGGATTACGAGAAGCGCTGAGAAATGCAGTAGCGAAAGAGCTGGACGAAGTAGAGTTGATTATTCCACCGCTATCTCTTTGCGGAGACAATGCAGCCATGATCGGGGCTGCAGCTTACTCTCAATATCAAAATCAAGATTTTGCACAACTTAGCTTGAATGCAAGACCTGGATTATTGTTATAAGATGGGGCTTGTACAATTCAAACGACACTAAAAAATAAAAGAAGCTCCTGCTTGATAAAAGTCATTTATCAAGCAGGGGCTTCTTCTGGTGTACATTACACTACTCTAAATCTTCGAGCTCCAAGTTCATTTCTTCCCACTGATTCAAGAAAGTGTTTTGCTTGTCTTGCAGGTGTACAAGTTGATCATGAAATTCTTGTACTTTTTCATGGTCTCCAAAAACTTCTGGTAAAGTTAATTTTTTTTCTATATTTTCGATGTCTGCTTCAATTATTTCTAATTCCTCTTCAATCGATTCGATCATCCGCATTAATTTACGTTCGTTTTTTGCACGTTCTTTATTTGCTTGATAATCATTTTTGCTTTTCGCTGCGTTGGTTTCAGAAGAATCTTGGTCTTTCTCAATCTGTTCTTCGGCAGTGAGTAAAGCTAATTGCTCTTCTTCTTCTTTTTTCTCTAAATAATAATCATAATCGCCTAAGTAAAGTTGGCTGCCATTTTCTGAAAGTTCCAAAATACTGGTAGCAATGCGATTAATAAAGTAGCGGTCATGCGAGACAAATAGGAGCGTACCGTCATATTCGATCAAAGCATTTTCTAAGACTTCTTTACTGTCAATATCCAAGTGGTTTGTAGGCTCATCAAGCATGAGTACGTTATTTTTTTCCAATGCGAGTTTACATAAAGATAAGCGAGCTCTTTCGCCACCGCTCAGAGAATGAATGGTTTTCTCCACATCTTCTCCTGTAAAGAGGAAACTGCCGAGGATACTCCGAATATCGGTTTCATTCATTGTTGGATGCAGATCCCATATCTCCGCTAAGACAGTTTTATTGGTTGTTAAGTTTTTCATTTCTTGATCATAATAACCAATATCAAGATTAGATCCGTAATGAATTTTTCCATGAATCATCGGAAGTTCCTTATTTAATGTCTTTAACAGAGTGGACTTACCGATTCCATTAGGTCCCACGATCCCGATTGCTTGTTGTTTTCTCAAATCTAACTGAATTGGTGAAGAAAGAATTTCTCCCTCATAACCAATTGCCCCATCTTCCACGATCAAGACAACATTGCCGCTTTCTTTTTCAACCTCAAAAGAAAAGCGAGCAGACCGCTCATCTCCTTTTGGTTTTTCCAAGCGAGACATTTTCTCCAAACGCTTTCGACGACTCTGCGCCATCTTGGTGGTAGAGGCACGAACAATATTTCTTGCAATATAATCTTCTAATTTAGCGATTTCTTCTTGTTGTTTGTCAAACTGCTTCATTTCCTGCTCTAGGCGAGCGGCTTTTTCTTGTAAATAAAATGAGTAATTACCTTTATAATGATGGATCCGATGACGGCTGATTTCATAGACACTACTAGCAACTTTATCTAAAAAATATCGATCGTGTGAAACAATCAATAAAGTTCCCCGATAACTTAGTAAATAATTTTCTAACCAACTTAATGTTTCAATATCCAAATGGTTTGTAGGTTCATCTAAGATTAATAGATCATTTTTTTCTAATAGAACCTTTGCCAGAGCAAGTCGTGTTTTTTGTCCGCCAGACAACTGGGAAATAGGGCGTTCGTGGTCTTCTTCATAAAAACGGAAACCATGCAAAACAGAACGGATTTCAGATTCATATCCATAAGCATTTTTATCCTGCATTTCCTGCTGAAGAGAATCGTATTTCTTCAAAGCTAGTTCAAATGCAGGCGGATCATTGATTAGTTCTTCGTTCGTAAGTGCGATTGCAGCTTGTTCGGCTTCTTTTGTCAGCTTGATAATTGGTTCGAATACCGATAACATTTCTTCCCAAATGGTTTGGTCAGAATCGACTGTACTATATTGGTCAAGATAACCAATCTGGATGTCTTTTCGTTTTACTACCTTTCCATCATCGGTCGGTTCAATCCCTGCTAATATTTTTAGCAAGGTAGATTTTCCGGCTCCATTTCTTCCCACAAGTGCGATTCGTTCCTGATCTTGAATGGTAATTTGAATATTTTCGAAAAGGATTGCGGACCCAAAGTGGCGAGCGAGATTTTGGCCTTGCAATAATATCATTTATAACTCCTCTTTCTCTTTTTAATATTAATAGATAATGTCAAATAAGAACATGCAAACTAATTTTATCATAGAAAATATATAACTGATAGATAAGGAATTTGCAAAAGCTTTTAATTGTGAAAAACGTCTACACCTTATTTAGAAAGGTGATAAGAACAAAGAGTAAAATAGAAATTTTTTCACAAAAAACTACAAATTAGAATAAAATACTAGATTTTTCACAAACTAATGCTATAATAACACTATGAAATAGTTAGTTAAGATATGTGAATATCTGTATATAGAGCTTTGTTTGAGAACAATATTTTGAAGGAGAGTGTAGAGGATGTCTACAACTAATGAAATACCTAGAGCAACTGCCCGCCGGTTGCCGATTTATCACCGTTATTTACGATATTTGCATAATGCAGGAAAAACAAGAATATCTTCTACGGAATTAAGTGAAGCAGTAAAAGTGGATAGTGCAACGATCCGCAGAGATTTTTCCTATTTTGGAGCACTGGGGAAAAGAGGATATGGTTACGACGTTGCCTATTTATTAGACTTCTTTAGTAAAACGCTGAATCAAGACCGCTTGACTAATGTAGCCTTGATTGGTGTAGGTAATTTGGGACACGCTTTATTGAATTATAATTTTCATTTAAGTAATAATGTACGTATTAGCTGCGCTTTTGATGTAAATGAAGAAATTGTAGGAAAAATTGTCAGTGGTGTGCCCGTGTACTCTATGGCAGAGATGATTGAGCAACTGCGTATTCAACAAATTGATGTTGCAATTTTGACTGTCCCACAAAATGTTGCGCAAGAAGCATCCAATGATTTAGTTGAAGCAGGAGTAAAAGGTATCATGAATTTTACCCCGATTCGACTTTCTGTGCCAGAAGATGTTCGTATTCAAAACGTTGATTTAACAAATGAGTTACAAACGTTGATTTACTTCTTAGATAACAATATATCCTAATAAAAAACGGTTGAAAATCGAATGGAACGATTTTCAACCGTTTTTTCATTTATTATCTTTATCGTCAATATTTTTTTTGATTTTAAAGTAGGTATCAAGCATCCGAAATCCCTGCACAATATTGTTTGTAGCAAAGAGAACACTAAGAATGGCTAAAAAACCCCATCCTGCATTATTCACACTATCGATAGCGAAGTACAGGAATAGTGCCCCGAAAATGAATTTCATACCAATTTGGATTAAGATGTCTTTTAAAGTCATATGTTTCCTTTCTGCTTTTAAAATTTCTGCATTTTATTGCCAAAGAACAGTCCTTACATATTAAATAAGTCTGGGAAAATCAATGGTAAACTAGCATATGCATTCATTAAACTGTGCGCCAAAATAGGAGTTAGAATGTTATTTGTTTTATAATATAAATAACAGAACCACAGTCCTAACGTTCCATATACCAGCATATGTCCATCAAAATGGATAAAGGCAAAAATTAATGAGCTGATTACTGCTGAGCCCATCATTCCAACATTAGAAGAGGACAGTTGTGTAAAAATTGCCTTTCTAAAAACAAATTCTTCCATAATGGGTGCAAATAAAACAATCATTAAAATTAAATAAGGATATTTGCTTGTCAATTCAAGCAAATTTTCTGTATTTGCTGATTCTGGCGAAATCCCAAAAACATTTATCTCAATGATTGCAGTAATTACTTGAATAATAATCGAGCCAATAAAGCCTGCAATACCCCACAATAGTATTTTCCCAATGGATGCAGATTTTTGCTCTGTTATTTCAGTAATAGGAGTCCATTCTTTACGCTGATTCACAAAAATCATTGCGACAGTACCAATAAAGGCAAAAAGTATGGATAGTGTCATGCTCATCTCTATCTGTTTATTTTGCGGGAATAAAAAGACAAGTGGAACAGGTAATAGTTGAACAGCAACATACAAAAAGATGATTTGAGTGGCTGCGGAAAGTTTCTTTTTCATAAATCGTAACCTTTCTGTTAAAGTAACAAAAGTAATAGAATTTTATTTAAGTAAAGTTTCTTCATTACTTAAAAGCCTAAATGAAAGTATATCATATTTTTAGAAAAAATTAATGGATTTGTCTTGCAATCGCTCGAAGATTTGATTAAGATAGATACATAGGTTAGCACTCTTCGAGTTAGAGTGCTAATTCATTCTAAAAATTCTGGAGGGATATTTGTGTTAAAACCATTAGGAAATCGCGTCATCATTGAAGTTGCGAAAGAAGAGGAACAAACAGTTGGCGGCCTTGTGTTACCATCATCTGCCAAAGAAAAGTCACAAACGGGTACAGTGATTGCAATTGGAGACGGACGAGTGACAGATAACGGTACAAAGATCGACATGGTTGTCAAAGAAGGGGACAGCGTTCTTTTTGAAAAATATTCCGGTACTGATATTAAGTACGAAGGCAAAGACTATCTTGTTGTGAAAGAAACAGATATCGTTGCAATCATTGGGTAATTAAAATAAATTTATGAGGTGAAACAAATACGATGGCAAAAGATATTAAATTTTCCGAAGATGCTAGAGCAGCTTTATTACGTGGAGTAGATATGTTAGCTAATACAGTTAAAGTGACATTAGGGCCAAAAGGACGCAATGTCGTTTTAGAAAAAGCATACGGTTCTCCGTTAATTACAAACGATGGAGTTACAATTGCAAAAGAAATTGAATTAGAAGACCATTTCGAAGACATGGGTGCAAAACTTGTTTCTGAGGTAGCTTCTAAAACAAATGATATTGCTGGTGACGGAACAACAACTGCGACTGTATTAACACAAGCAATTGTGCGTGAAGGATTGAAAAACGTTACAGCTGGAGCAAATCCAGTAGGCGTGCGCCGTGGGATTGAAATGGCTACAAAAGAAGCTGTAGCTGGATTAGCGGAGATTTCTCAAACAGTTAATTCAAAAGAGTCCATCGCACAAGTTGCGGCTGTTTCTTCTGGTTCTGCTGAAGTCGGTGAATTGATTGCCGAAGCAATGGAAAAAGTTGGTAACGATGGTGTTATTACCATTGAAGAATCCAAAGGTATTGAAACAGAATTGGATGTTGTAGAAGGAATGCAGTTTGACCGTGGTTACTTATCTCAATACATGGTAACGGACAACGATAAGATGGAAGCAGATTTAGAAAATCCATTTATCCTTATTACAGACCGTAAGATTTCAAATATTCAAGATATTTTACCATTATTAGAAGAAATCTTGAAATTAGGCCGTCCATTATTGATTATTGCAGATGACGTAGATGGCGAAGCATTGCCAACGCTGGTGTTAAACAAACTACGCGGAACATTTAATGTTGCAGCTGTTAAAGCACCAGGTTTTGGTGACCGTCGTAAAGAAATGTTGCAAGATATCGCAGTATTAACAGGCGGTACAGTTATTGCAGAAGACTTAGGACTAGAATTAAAAGATACAACAATTGAGCACTTAGGTAATGCGAGCAAAGTGGTTGTTACAAAAGACAACACGACAATTGTTGAAGGTGCGGGTGAAAAAGAACTGATTGAACAACGCGTTGCAATCATTCGTTCACAAGCAGCAGAAACAACCTCTGACTTTGATCGTGAAAAACTACAAGAACGCTTGGCTAAATTAGCTGGTGGAGTTGGAGTGATTAAAGTTGGTGCTGCAACAGAAACGGAATTAAAAGAACGTAAATTACGTATTGAGGATGCTTTGAATGCAACTCGTGCGGCAGTTGAAGAAGGAATCGTTTCTGGTGGTGGAATTGCACTCGTTAATGTCCAATCACGTGTAAATGCATTGGAGTTAAAAGGTGATGAAGCGACTGGTGCTCGTATTGTCGCTCGTGCATTGGAAGAGCCAGTAAGACAAATTGCAGAAAATGCAGGTATGGAAGGTTCTGTTATCGCTGCAAGAATTAAAACCGAAGAGCAAGGAATTGGATATAACGCTGCAACTGGTGAGTGGGTAAATATGATTGAAGCAGGAATTGTTGACCCAGCTAAAGTTGTCCGTTCTGCATTGCAAAACGCAGCTAGCGTTGCTGGATTAATTCTTTCTACAGAAAGTGTAGTAGCAGACAAGCCAGCTCCAGAATCACCACAACCGCCAATGGATCCAGGAATGGGCATGATGTAATCAAAAGTGTGAAAAAAATTTAGAAGTGAAAAAGCGAAGGCGAGCAAACTCGTCCTCGCTTTTTTTTGCCTATTTTTATGAAAACAGACAATCAAAGAGTATTCTGAGGCTGAACATCTTTATTTTCAAAAAATAACGATGTTCAACAGGAAATTTACCGTGGAACAACATTATTCTAAAAATATAAAGACATTCAAACCGTAAAATACTCTGGAACATCTTTATTTTAGACTAAACGACTATAAGTTTTGCTTTCTATGTCTGGCTGCCAAATCTTGACCGTTTTCTAAAAAATAAAAAAGAAAAATAAAACATTTTGGATGTTTTTGATTGCAAATGATTGATTTTGGCGTTTTAAGGTGGTATAGTTTTAATGAGGTGAGGAAAGTGCTTACAGAAGAGAGATACCATGTGATTCTGGGGAGCTTAGAAAAAGAGCCAGTTGTTAAATTACAGGATTTAGTGGATTTGACCAAGACATCTGAGTCCACAATACGAAGAGATCTGAAAAAATTGGAAGAATCAGAAAAATTAGTTCGTATTCATGGTGGAGCGAGACGGATTTATAATGTTGCGAATGAAGACATGATGGAAGAGAAATCGGTCAAAAATACAGACGAGAAGAAGAGGATTGCTAAGTTTGCAGTCGAAATGATTCGTGACGGTGAAATGATTTATCTTGATGCGGGTTCTACAACCTATGACATGATACCATTTTTAAAAAATAAACAAGTTACCGTTATTACGAATGGGATTCCTCACGCATCATTGTTGACGGATCTAAACATTCAAACAATACAAATTGGTGGGAGAATCAAACGTCACACGAAGGCAGTCATTGGACCGGAAGCACAGAGGCAAATTCAGACTTATCATTTTAGCAAAGCTTTTTTAGGAATTAACGGTGTTGATTTGGAATTTGGGTATACGACTCCTGATATGGAAGAAGCGGTCATTAAGCAATTAGTTATGCAAAGTGCAAATCGTAGTTTCTTTCTTGCAGATTCTTCAAAAATGAATAAAGTAACTTTTTCAAAAGTGGCAAATTTAGAAGATGGCAACTTAATTAGCAGTCGTTTATCTGAAGAGTTGAAAAATAGAATAGCAGAGCAGACAAATATATGGGAGGTGGAATCATGATTTATACCATTACTTTGAATCCTTCGATTGATTATATTGTTCATCTGGATGGTTTAGAGATCGGCAATGTCAATCGGATTAAACAAGATTTCAAATTGCCGGGAGGGAAAGGGATTAATGTCTCTAGAATATTAAATCAGCTGCAAGTATCGAATACTGCTTTAGGATTTGTAGGAGGATTTACTGGAAAGTTTGTGGAAGACTGGTTGATTGATGAAGGAATTCAAACAGAATTTACAGAAGTGGAAGACGATACTCGAATTAATGTGAAATTGAAAGCTGGAGAAGAGACTGAAATTAATGGGGAAGGACCTCATATTTCAGAGAGCACGGCTAATGAATTCCTGAAGCATTTTGACGGCTTTACGGAAGAAGATACAGTCATTCTGTCTGGCAGTCGTCCAAAGAGTTTACCAGAGGATTATTACGAAACGATTATTCAGAACTTAGTAGCGAAGAAGAGTGCCTTTGTAATAGATACAACAGGAAATGATTTGAAAAATGCTTTGAAATATCAACCCTTGTTAGTAAAACCAAATCACCATGAATTGGGAGATTTGTTCAATGTCGAGTTGCATTCGATCGAAGAAATGATTCCTTATGGAAAGAAACTTCTGGAACAAGGTGCTAAATTTGCCATTATTTCTTTAGCAGGAGAAGGCGCCATCCTATTCGCGGAAGAAGGAGTTTATCACGCTACAGCGCCAAAAGGAAAAGTAAAAAATTCTGTAGGTGCGGGAGACTCGATGGTTGCAGGATTTGTGGGAATCTATACACAGACAAAAGATGCATTAGAAGCTTTCACTTTTAGTGTTGCTTGTGGAAGTGCAACAGCCTTCTCTGATGATTTAGCGAAAAGGGAAGATATTGAAAAACTTGTAGATTTAATAAAAATAAAAAAAATAGATGGAGTTGAAAAGAATGAAAATTAATGATGTTCTATTAAAAGAGCTCATGATTATGGATTTAAAGTCAACCACCAAAGAAGGTGTGTTAGATGAGATGATTGCTAGTTTATTAGATAATGACATTATCAATGACCGAGAAGTTTTTAAAGAAGGGATCATTGCAAGAGAGGCTCAATCTTCTACGGGATTGGGTGAAGGAATTGCGATGCCGCATGCTAAAAATAATGCTGTACAACAACCAGCAGTTGTTTTTGCAAAAAGTTCTGCAGGAGTAGACTATGATTCTCTAGACGGACAGCCAGCACACTTATTCTTTATGATTGCGGCACCGGAAGGAGCAAACAATGTCCACTTAGAAGTGTTGGCTTCCTTATCTCGTCAATTAATCAATCCAGATTTATTGGCACAGCTTAAAGCAGCAACAACCCCAGAAGAAGTGCAACAAATTTTCAGTGCTGCAGAAGAGAGTCGTGAAGAAGAGGAGCGTCAAGAGCAAGCAAACAAAACAACAATCGAAGACGCTAAAAAGCCATTTGTAGTTGCTGTCACAGCTTGTCCGACAGGTATTGCACATACGTATATGGCAGAAGATGCTTTGAAGAAAAAAGCTGCTGAAATGGGTGTTGACATTCGTGTAGAAACGAATGGCTCTGAAGGAGCTAAAAATATTTTAACTGCTGCAGAAATTGAACAAGCATCCGCAGTAATCATTGCTGCTGGTAAAAAAGTTTCTTTGGATCGTTTCAATGGAAAACACGTTTTACAACGTCCGGTAAGTGATGGCATCAACAAAGCGGAAGAGCTTATTAATAAAGCTGTGAACCAACAAGCTCCAATTCTAAGTGTGGACGTTGATGCAAGCAAATCGGATGACGAAGAAGATAACCAATCAGTATTTGGTAACTTGTATAAAGATTTGATGAACGGAATTTCTCATATGCTTCCATTTGTGGTAGGTGGAGGGATTATCCTGGCGATTTCTTTCTTATTTGAAAGCAGCTTCGGTAGTGATAGTGTCTTGTTCGAATCGTTTAATACAATTGGAAGTACCGCGTTCAATTTCTTGATTCCAATTCTTGCTGGATATATTGCCTATAGTATTGCTGACCGTCCTGGGTTATTACCGGGTATGGCAGGCGGGTTGATGGCGGTAAATCAAAATGCAGGTTTCCTTGGCGGTTTAGTTGCTGGTTTTATGGCAGGATATGTTGTTCATGTATTAAAGCGTCTATTTAGAAAAGTACCAAAAACGCTTGAAGGATTGAAGCCGATTTTACTTTACCCAGTATTTGGCCTTCTGATAACAGGTTTGTTGATGTTCTTCATCATTGGACCAGTATTCTCTGGAATTAATACCGCAATGTTGAATTTCTTAGAAAATATGGGTACAGGGAACACAGTGTTGCTAGGAGCGTTGTTAGGCGGCATGATGGCAATCGATATGGGTGGTCCGTTTAATAAAGCAGCCTATGCCTTCTCTATTGGAATTTTCACGGATACAGGCGATGGAGCTTGGATGGCTGCTGTTATGGCTGGCGGAATGATTCCTCCTTTGGCAATTGGTTTAGCTACTCTGGTATTCAAAGATAAATTTACGGATGCAGAAAGACAATCGGGTATTTCAAACTTTGTACTAGGAATTTCCTTTATTACGGAAGGTGCAATTCCATTTGCAGCTGCAGATCCTCTACGCGTAATTACTTCTTCTATCGTTGGTTCAGCAATAGCAGGTGGATTAACGCAATTGTGGAATGTAGCAATTCCAGCTCCACACGGTGGTATCTTTGTGATTGGATTAGCTGAAAATCCTCTTATGTTCTTACTAACATTAGTAATTGGGATGGTTATCTCAGCAACGATTCTAGGACTGTGGAAAAATAAAACAGTCAAAGAAGAAATCACTTTAGAATAAAAGACTTCAAGAAAAGCGATTAGGAATTTTCCTAGTCGCTTTTCTCAATGCAGCAACTAATGCCCTTTTGATTTTAATAAAAGGATGCCGGCTATTTATCCCGTAGAAGAAATGAACCAGCTCTTCCAGCAAGTATAAAAATTCATTAAATATGTGTAAAGATTATAACAATCTTTTTGCAAAAGAAATAAGGGAGACCTTTACAGGATTAAACAAAGAAGATTTTCATGTCATTAACGATCACTATTTAGCTGAACATTAAGATGGTAAAAGATGAATCTACTATTCTCGGTCTGTTCCTCTTTTGAATTTCATGCTAGAATGTAGAAAGTCAGATTGACTTTAAGGAGGGAAATAAACCGTGAATCACCAAGAGGAATGGACCAAAGCACGAAAATTCTTCATTATGGTTATTGAATTACTGCTATTCATCGGTTCATTATTATTATCATTCCGTTTAAGGTATGGACCGGATATTCCATATCGCAACATGGAAGCTTTTAAAGGCAGTATCGTGTATGTTTCGATTGGATTTGTTATTGTGAGCATCCTTTTTGGAACCTACATCCTTTATAATAAATCGATAAGTGACTTCTTATTTATTACCATTATCGGACAATTTGTAGTGTCACTCTATATTATGGCACTCACTTTCGCAGGAAGATGGCTGGCATTTCCGCGTTCAGTAATCTTAATCAACTTTTTTGTTGGATGCCTGATCTTGTTTTTGTGGAGATTAGTTGTTTTTAAAACTTACCAAAAATTAAGTGGAAGCAAAAGAGTCATGATTGTTGGAATGGAAAAAGAAGTTTTTGCTGCAGTAGATAACTTTTCAAACACAAAAAGTATTCGTCACATTGTTTCGCATGTCGTTCTTTCTGATTATTATGAAAATGTGCGAGAAAATCTCAATGAAATCGATATTGTCTATCTAGCAAGCCAGATTGAAGAGTCTGAAAAATTACGTATTTACGATCTGCTGATGCGCCAAGATAAAAAATTCTTTTTAAATACAAGTTTTGAGAATTTAGTAATGGTTAATCCGAATATGATGAACATCGAAGATGAAAGCATTATTGAGGTATCGCCATTCAGAATTGCATCGGAAGATGGTATCATAAAGCGTTTGATTGATATTCTTTTTTCTCTTTTCTTGATTATTATCAGCTCACCAATCATGTTGGTTGCTGCGATCTTAGTGAAGAGAAGCTCGGAAGGGCCTATTTTATATCGTCAGACTCGTATTACGAAAGAAGGAAGAGAATTTGAAATCTTGAAATTCCGTAGTATGGGCGTCACGGCAGAGCAAGAGTCAGGGCCAGTATTAGCGACAAGTAACGATGTACGGGTTACGCCGGTAGGGAAGTATTTACGTTCATTACGTATTGACGAATTACCTCAACTATTCAACGTTCTTAAGGGGGATATGTCGATTGTAGGGCCGCGCCCTGAACGACCATTTTTTGTAGAACAATTTGAAAAAATGAATCCTCATTATTATTTACGCCATAACGTTCGCGCCGGGATTACTGGATACGCACAAGTATATGGAAAATATGCTTCTGACTTTAATAGTAAATTAAATTTCGACTTAATTTATATTAAAGAATATTCTTTGATTCTAGACTTGAAGATTATGTTACAGACAGTGAAGATTTTATTCGACAAAGTAAGCTCTCGTGGACTAGATGAAGCGGAGCATACGATTCATTCGGAAGAAGAGTTAGTTTCAAAAGGAATCAAAGTGATTCATTAAAAATTTAAGAATAAACAATTTAGGATAGCAGTGAATCCATACGATTCACTGCTATCTTTGTCTGTATTCACTGGGAGTTTGGTTGTAGGTTCTTGTGAAGGCCCGGTTAAAAGAGCGCAGCGTTTCAAAACCGCATTCTAGGGCGATGTCCACGATTTTTAAATCTGTTTCTCGTAACAGGCGCCGCGAATAATCGACTCGCATTTGATTAAGGTAATTGCGGAAACCAATTTTTATTTTATGAGAAAAAATCCGGGAGACGGTGTAGACGCTGCAACCAACTTCCGATGCTACTGATTGTAAATCGAGTGGCTCGGTAAAATGCTCGGAAACATAGCGAATAACTTGCACGACAGTTGAAGGTGCTTGCGTTTTAGGGCGAGAATGAAGAGGCAAATTATTTAATAAAAGAGCGAAAAATAAATGAAGATAAGCCCTTGATAACATTTCTGCTTTCGTTTGCCTGAAGCCTAAAAAATACTGGTTGATTTCCGTCAGCTGTGTTTCGATTTTCTGTGTATCAATGACGAAGTCGACAGGCAGCTTATTGGAAAAAATAGCATGAAATTCTGGAACAATTTGCGTATTCACAATATACATAACCATTTCACCACTGCTTTGTTTGACATATTCATGGATACTGTTAGGAAAGATGATTGCTGTTTGTCCCTTATGGATCTGTCGCATTTCTCCTTCGTTTATGATGGTAATACTCCCTTTTGTCACAACCAGAACTTCAATCTCACTGTGCAGATGTGGTGGGAATGAAAGTTCTTTTGTTTTGTGAACCTGAAGCTCATTTAATCGATGTTCAAAAAGAATATTCATTAATAATCTCCTCGCGCAAGTATTGTCTATCTTTTTCCTAATTATGACAAGTGTAACCGTTTCCTGAATGCTACCATTAAACCTAATAAGAGTAAAGAAAGGATACTGAAAAATGAAGAAGCAAGCAGTGATTGTAGGGTATGGTGGAATGGGAGCATGGCACCATAAAGCTCTTCAAGAAATTGGAAAAATAGATGTAATAGGAATCTACGATATCAGAGAAGAAGTTTTTGAGAAAGCAGCAAAGCAAAATTTGACTATCTTTCAGAATTTCCAAGCTGTTCTAGAAAGTTCGGCTGAAATTATTATTATTGCCACTCCTAATGACTCCCATAAAGATTATTGTATTTCAGCATTGGAAGCAGGTAAGCATGTTGTTTGTGAAAAACCAGTAACGTTGTCAGTAAAGGACTTAGAAGAAATTATTGCAGTCAGTCAAAACTCAGCTGGTATTTTTACCGTGCACCAAAATCGACGATGGGATACAGACTTTCGAATTGTCCAAAAAATCCTTTCGGAGAATATCATCGATACCCCTTATTTTATTGAGAGTCGTGTAAATGGTTCGAGTGTATTTCTTCATGGTTGGCGTGACTTTAAAGTAAATGGCGGTGGAATGCTTTACGATTGGGGCGTTCATTTAATTGATCAATTATTGCTATTGACGCCCGCTAAGGTAACGTCGGTAACGGCACATGTTAAGAGCGTCTTTTCGGAAGAGGTAGACGATAATGTAAAACTATTATTAGGTTTTTCGGATGGATTGAGCGTTCTGGTTGAGATTGCGACCAATTGTTTTATTCCTTTTCCGCGTTGGCATCTTTCCGGAAAAGCTGGCACAGCCATTATCGACAATTGGGAAGGTGAAGGGAAAATTATCCAATTGTTGGAAGGAAGTAACCCTACTTGGAGTAACGAAATTGTTTATACTGCAGCGGGGCCGACGAGAACAATGGCGCCGAGAGCAAAGAAAACAGTTCAAGAAGTTCCCTTACCAATGGTTGAAAAGTATGATAAAGGATTTCAACATAATTTTTATTCTGCTGAGCATTTTTATTCGAACTTAGTAGATGCAATTAATGGGAAAGAGGAGCAATTTGTTAAGGAAGATCAAATACTACGCGTTTTAAAAGTAATCGAAGCAGCCTTTGAGTCTGCTGAAATCCAAGACAGAATATTATGTACGATATAAAATGGAGGAAAAACAATGAAAAAAGCGTTAATTATTCAAGGTGGATGGGATGGTCATGAACCGCAACTAACGAGCAAACGTTTTGCCAAAATGTTGACTGATACCCAAGAATGGACCGTTCAGATAGAAGATACCTTAAGTTGTTTGGATGATTTTGATTGGTTAAGCGAGCATGATTTATTAGTTGCTTGTTGGACAATGGGAGAAATCAGCATGACCCAATCACAAAATGTATCCAAGGCAGTGGGAAAAGGAATGGGATTGGCGGGCTGCCATGGTGGAATGTGCGATTCTTTTAGGCAAGATACAGAGTGGCAATTCATGACTGGCGGACAATGGGTTTCGCACCCAGGGGGAGACAATATTCATTATGTAGTAAATGTTATTCCGAATTCCAGTCCGATCACTTCCGGATTAGAAGATTTCGAAGTATGCAGTGAGCAATATTATGTTCATATTGATCCAGCAATCGAGGTTTTGGCAACGACACGTTTTCCCCATCCAGATGTTCCTTACTATCATGTATCGAATAAACAGGTTGACATTCCAGTTGCTTGGACGAAATTCTGGGGAAATGGCCGCATTTTTTATCAATCCTTAGGGCATCACGATGATGTGTTTGATAAATCACCTACCGCCCATCAATTGATGAGAAATGGCTTGTTATGGGCTGGAGACAGTAAAGAATATGCTGTTACTCATGGGTTGACAACGGAGCGCTTCGAAAACGACGCGAAAATGTACTAAGAAAGGAAGAGCTGGATGGCAAGAACCAGGATAGCATTTGTAGGTGTGGGCGATATTAGCGGCATCTATTTACAGAATTTGACAACCGTATTTAAAAAAGAAATCGAAATAGTTGGTTTATGTGATTTAATTCGTAGTAAAGCAGAAGATGCAGCAGAAAAATATCAAGTCGAAAGAATATACGAAGATATGGCAGAAGTCTTTGCCGATGAAACGGTGGATATTGTTTTAAATCTGACTCGCCCAAACGAACACTACGCTGTAACCAAAGCGGCTTTAGAAGCGGGGAAAGCTGTGTACTCTGAAAAACCACTGGCATCTACTTTTGAAGATGGCCAAGAATTACTCGCATTAGCGAAAGAGAGAAACCTTGCAGTGGGAGGCGCGCCGGATACGTTTTTAGGCTCCGGAATCCAAACATGTAAAAAATTGATTGATTCAGGAATCATCGGTACCCCAATCGGATTTACTGCGTCGATGATTTGTCGGGGGCATGAAAGTTGGCATCCAGGACCTGCTTTTTACTATCAATTTGGTGGGGGGCCAATGATGGATATGGGGCCGTATTATGTGACCGCCTTAGTAGCGTTACTCGGTCAAGTAAAAACAGTAACAGCAGTAACAAAGTCAGCCTTCCCAGAGCGTTTGATAACGAGTGAACCATTATCCGGCACAACGGTGGAAGTGGAAGTCCCTACTTTTGTTTCCGGAATAATGGAAATGGAAGGCGGCGCGACCGGCACACTCTTTACTACTTTTGACTGCTATGATGAGGAGCAGGCAAGCATCACCATATACGGGTCAGAAGGAACCTTGAAAGTTCCAGATCCCAATACTTTTGGCGGACCGGTGTACTTGTTAACCAAACAGAGCAAGCAATATAAAGAAATCCCGCTTTTATTTGATTATACGGAAAATTCACGCGGAATCGGCTTAGTTGATATGGCAAACGGCATGAAAGAAGGTACGAAAATTAGAGCGGACATTTCGCAAACCTATCATGTTTTAGAAGTGATGACTGCTTTCCAAAGGAGCAGTGATCAAGGAAGCAGAGTGGACATTCGGTCAAAAATATAAAAACTTAATTAAATAAAAAAATAAGTTTCTTACTAGTATAAAAAGTAGGAAACTTATTTTTATTTTATCTAAAAAAAAGCAAACAGATGCGGTTTGCGTTATAATGGGTAGAAAGTGAGTAATGATAATCATTTACTCAAGAAAAACTATTAATAAGGAGTGCTTATTGTGGGAGAAAGATACAGTGACGACAGTCTAGCATTACACACAGATCTCTATCAAATAAATATGATGAAAACCTATTGGGATGAAGGAATAACTGAAAAACATGCTGTTTTTGAGCTTTATTTCCGTAGAAACCCATTTAAAAATGGCTATGCAATTTTTGCGGGCTTAGAAAGATTAGTAAGTTATATAAAAAATCTTCGTTTTTCTAAAACAGATATTGATTATTTAAGAGAGACACAAAACTATCCGGAAGCATTTTTAGATTATTTAAGCAATTTTCGTTTTAGGGGCAGTATCCGTTCTGCTGTAGAAGGTGAATTAGTTTTTGCCAATGAACCGATTGTTCAAGTGGAGGGACCGTTGGCACAATGTCAATTAGTCGAGACAGCATTGTTGAATATTGTAAACTTCCAAACGTTAATTGCAACAAAAGCAGCTCGCCTGCGCTACGTTTCGGAAGAAGATACATTAATGGAATTTGGTTCTAGAAGGGCGCAAGAAATGGATGCCTCTCTTTGGGGAGCTCGTGCTGCTTTTGTAGGAGGATTTGATGCTACTTCTAATGTTCGCGCAGGAAAGCTCTTTGGCATTCCAGCAGTCGGTACACACGCGCACTCGCTTGTGCAAGTTTACCGGGATGATTATGAAGCGTTTCTAGCATATGCAAAAACACATAAAGATTGTGTTTTCTTAGTCGATACTTATGACACATTACGTTCCGGCGTGCCTGCTGCGATTCGTGTCGCAAAGGAAATGGGCGACCAAATTAATTTCTTGGGTGTACGGATTGACAGCGGAGATATGGCTTATCAATCGAAAAAAATTAGGCAACAACTTGATGACGCCGGCTTTCCAAATGCAAAAATTTACGCATCCAATGATTTAGATGAAATGACGATTCTGAACTTGAAAATGCAAGGAGCAAAAATAGATGTTTGGGGTGTTGGAACGAACCTGATAACTGCTTATGATCAACCAGCGCTAGGAGCTGTTTATAAAATCGTCAGTATTGAAGATGAAAATGGGCAAATGGTGGATACATTAAAAATATCAAGTAACGCAGAAAAAGTTTCTACGCCGGGCCGCAAGCAAGTATGGCGGATTACACGTCGCAAAGATGGGAAGTCTGAAGGGGATTACGTAGCACTTTGGGAAGAACGACCTGATCAAGCAGAAGAACTCTTTATGTTCCATCCAACATACACTTACATTAATAAAACAATTACTGATTTTGATGCTCGTCCAATCTTGCAAGAAATTTTCACGGATGGAGAGCTCGTATATGAATTGCCTACAATAGAAGCAATCAAAGACTATTCAACCGAGAAAAAAGATGCCTTGTGGGATGAATACAAACGAATCCTTAATCCAGAAGATTATCCAGTCGATCTTTCACAGAAAGCATGGGACCACAAAATGGATACGATTAACCAGATTAAAAAAACAATCCGTAAAGACGATCTTGTATTTTAATTGAGCTGCTAAGAGTAATATTTTATAAGAGGAGATGAGATTGATGCGTCCTTTACAAAAACAAATTATTGACGATTTAAAAGTAAAAAATCAGATCAATCCAAATGAAGAAATAAGAAATAGCATTAACTTTATGAAAGAGTACCTGAAGGCTCACCCATTTTTACAAACATTGGTTTTAGGCATCAGTGGCGGGCAAGATTCTACATTGGCAGGAAAGTTAGCACAACTTGCGATAGAAGAACTGCGCGAAGAAACAGGCAATGATTCCTTTCGTTTTATTGCTGTAAAACTACCTTACGGAAAACAATTTGATGCATCAGATGTTACGGATGCACTTGATTTTATCAACCCAGATCAAATCGTTTCTGTGAATATAAAAAATGCGACGGACGCTATCGTGTCTGCTATGGAAACAGATAGCTTCTCCATCAATGATTTTAACAAAGGAAACATTAAAGCACGTCAAAGAATGATTGTTCAGTATGCAGTTGCTGGTGAAGTAAATGGAGCAGTTATTGGTACAGACCATGCTGCAGAATCTGTTACAGGATTTTTCACAAAGTTTGGTGATGGAGCAGCGGATATTGTTCCATTATGGCGATTAAACAAGCGGCAAGGAAAGCAAATGTTAAAAGCTTTAAATTGTCCCGTTCATTTATATGAAAAAATACCGACTGCAGATTTAGAAGAAAATCGTCCGGCATTACCAGATGAAGCCGCTTTGGGTGTTTCTTATGAAGCGATTGACGACTTTTTAGAAGGAAAAGATGTTGGCGAGAAAGATGCGCAAGTAATTGAAAAATGGTATTTGCGTACCCAACACAAGCGTCATTTACCAATTACTATTTACGATGACTTCTGGATTAGTTAGCAGCAGGAATGAGGCGTGTCGCATTTGAATAGTCCAAAGAAAATGAAAGAAAAAAATAAGTTCTTTCGTGGTAACCAGCAGAGAAGGTTAATAAACCAAGGATTGTCATTGATTGTTACAGTGTTTTTATCACAAATGTTGTTACAATGGTTTCAAAATGATTTAAATATAAGTTTAGTTCTGCAATTTACTTTTCAATGGCATACGATAAAGTTTTTAATCAGCCTGTGTGTTTTATTAGTACCTGCTGTTTGGCTGTGGTCGTTAATAGGAAATGTGAAGATTGTAAACATCCTTTTTTTAAGCATATCAATGGGAATGGGTTTTGCTACTTTTGAAAAAATGCGTCAAAGAGGAGAGCCTCTCTATCCTTCTGATCTCCAAATGCTGACAAATCCTATTTTTCTTCTAGAAATGTTGCCACCTTTCATGGTGATTCTTGTTGTTGCCGGAATTACTGTATTTTTCATTGGGCTCGTCTTAGTTATTATAAAAGAACGAAAAGAAGATTTGCCCCGATTAAAAAGGTCTACACGAATACTACTCTTTTTATTGAGCAGTTTTGCGGCTTTCTATCTATCTAATTTTTCTCAAGAAGGCAATATTGTTAAAATTGCTTATGATCAAACGGCTTATTGGATTCCCTATAGCCAACAAATGAATTACTATAATAATGGCTTTGTTGCAGGTTTTTTGTATAATTTACCTTCAGAGCCAATGACAGAACCTGATGGATACAGCTCAGAAGGGCTAATCCAGTTAATGGAAAAATACCAGGAAAAAGCCCAAAAAATTAATGAGTCGCGCCAAAATAAAAAGCTGGAAGCGAATATCATCTTTGTTATGAACGAGAGTTTTGCTGATCCGTTTGACTTGAAAGAAACATCAAAAAAGTGGGATCCGATTCCTTTTGCCAGAAAATTAGCTACTGAAAGTTGGAGCGGCAGAATGCTTTCCCAAGGTTATGGCGGCGGAACAGCTAATATAGAATTTGAAGCACTCACTGGTTTTTCAATGGAACCTTTTTCTGCCAATATTACGACACCTTTCACCCAGTTTTTACCCAAAGATCCTTTGATTCCCTCGGTAGTTTCACGTTTGAAAGCGGAAGGTTATACGACGACTGCAATTCATCCATACAATACGTCCATGTATAAGCGGCGGGAGAATTATGGGAATCTGGGCTTTGATACTTTTTACTATGACGAGATAATGACAAACACAGCTACAAAAGAAAATAACCCTTATATTTCTGATAAGGCTGCCTATCAAGAAGTTTTGCAAAGTATGAATAAGACAGAAGAGTATGATTTTGTGCATTTGGTGACCATGCAGAATCATACTCCTTATTCAGCTAAGTACGAAGCGTTTCCGAGTGCTCAAAAAACTGGCTACTACAATGAACGAATCAATCAGTATTTTCAGGATCTAGTATATAGTGATCAGGCTTTGGAATTTTTATATGAAGAACTAGAGCAATTAGAAGAGCCTAGCGTCGTTGTGTTCTGGGGAGATCATTGGCCGAGTGTATTTGGAGAGGAAGCTTTGGAGAGTAATGGAAAAGAAGCATTGCATCATACACCCGTGATTATGTTCAACAATGTATCAAAAGCAAATAAAGACTTCCATACCATTAGTTCCATTTATTTCTTCATAGAAGTATTAGAAATGCTGGATCAATCGGTTTCTCCCTTTGATGCACTTTTGATGGAGTTACAAAAAAATATACCGTCTCTAGAAAAAGGTATGTATTTTTCTGATGAACAGCAAGGTTATGTTTCGAGTCGTGAAGAACTTTCAGAAGATGCACAAAGAGTGTTGAACGATTATGATTGGATTATGTTTGATGTAACAACCAGCAACAAACAGACCGTTCAGGATGGATTCTTTGAGCGCTTGGATTAGTCGTTAATAAATAAGAAGTTGTAAAAGAAGCATTAGCTGTTGTAAAAATAAAGATTTGTTGAAATGGGAGCAAGGAGAATTTCCAGCTTCTTTTCGCCTTAAGAGAGGAGGAGGTATATGAGCTTTTTGATGCAGTTTACTATTTTATTTTTCGTATCAATTGCTGCTAGTTTTTTATTGACATTTTTATTTCGTAAGCTTGCTTTTCATAAAGGCTGGGTAGATGAACCAGGACCTAAAAAGCTTCATAAAAGGCCCATTGTTACAATGGGCGGCCTTGTCATTTTTGTCTCTTATTGGGCGACATATTTTATAGGAGTGCCTGTTGCTAATCAGCTTCCTAAGATAGGAGCGATTTTTATCAGCTCGCTCATTATTTTATGTACCGGTGTGATCGATGATTTATATGAATTAAGGCCCTGGCAAAAAATGGCAGGAATTCTTTTAGCAGCGAATATTTTTTATTTTTTTACGGATGTACGGCTGGATCATTTTACGGTGGCTTATTTAGGAACCATTGAATTTGGACGACTGGGTTATTTTGTAATGATGTTTTGGATTGCTGCTATAACAAACTCTGTGAATTTAATGGATGGGTTGGATGGTTTAGCTGCGGGCACATCGATTATTTCATTAGTGACAATGGGGCTGGTTAGTTATTTCTTTATGAATACGACGAATGTTGCAGTAGTAGTCATGATATTTTTATTGGTAGGAGTACTGGTTGGATTTTTACCGCATAATTTTTATCCTGCAAAGTTATTCTTAGGCGACACCGGGGCATTGTTTGTTGGATTCATGATTGCCACCCTATCTTTAAATGGCCTGAAGCATGCCACGTTCATTTCGTTACTGATTCCGGTTGCGATATTAGGCGTGCCGCTTACGGATACCTTGGCTGCAATTATTCGCAGGTTAATGAATAAACAGGCAATTAGTCAAAAAGATCGCGGTCATTTGCATCACCGTTTACTTTATCTAGGCTTCAGTCATCGGCAGACAGTATTAGTGATTTATGCAGTTGGAGTTATCTTCTCTTTGACTGCTTTACTTTACCCGCTATCTTCCTTTTGGGGCTCTGTTATTTTAACCGCTGGTTTGTTGTTTGGTATTGTTCTTTTCATCGCTTCTTTTAATCTAATCGGAAGTGAGAATAATTTTTTTAGAAGATTCCTCCATCGGCTTATTGGAAATCAAGATAAAAAGGACTGAACTCGGTAGCGATGCTATCTGTTTCAGCCCTTTTTATTACAGCTTTATGCTTCTTTTGTGATTAATCATCGAATTCTTCGTCCTCAAAGTCATCCTCTTCATCTTTATTAGAAAGCAAACGCTCAACGTACTGTTCTTCTCCAATTGAAAATGAAATGTTTCCATTCATGAAATTAATGTATTCACTTTGAAATTCTTCAGCTTGTGGAGTAGGTACTCCCACAGAAAATGTAACTGTGTCAGTATAGCTTGTATCTAAAAGCGCATAAGCGGATTGTAATAACTGATTCTCTAATTTTCCAGAAGCTGAATAGCTAACTCTACAAGCAATAGGAAGCTGAAGAGAACGTTCTACAATGCCGATTGAACGCAAAGCAGTAGAAACAGACTTACTATAAGCACGTATTAAACCGCCTGCTCCTAATTTTGTTCCTCCAAAATAACGGGTTACCACCGCAGCTACATAATGCAGTTCATTCTTTTTAAGAACTTCCAACATAGGAACGCCTGCTGTACCAGAAGGCTCGCCATCATCATGAGCGCGTTGAATTTCATCTGTATCGCCAATTAAGTACGCCGAGCAATTATGGGTTGCTTTCCAGTGTTCTTTTTTAATTCGTTGAATAAAATCTTTTGCTTCTTCTTCAGTCTGGACTCTCTCTATTGTACAAATAAAGCGAGAACCACGAATGACAATTACTTCTTGTCCATGCTCGGCAATTGTTTTATAAGAATCTAACAAAAAATCGACTCCTTTCTCATTTGCTTTATTTTTGGGTAGGGCTTTATAAGATTCTTTCCGCCACCAACGTCTAGCGAGAGAGTGTGGACTTGTCCGCTTTTCTCTAATCATATTCTATCATATCTTGCTATTGCAAACGAAATTGTCAAAATATTCTTTAATAAATTTGTAAATCCTTTTCCCATATCCTTTTTTGTTTTATTATGTTGTATAATGGTTTTTGAAACCGAGAATGGTTAGAGTGAGGTGTAATTTTGAATTTAGAAAATTTATTAAACGATTTAAGAGTGAAAGAAATTGTTGGGAAAATACCAGATGACAAGGTAAATAAAATTACCCAAGATACTCGAGAAGTAGAGCAGGGCGATGTGTTTATCTGTATTGCAGGCAGCAATTTCGATGGACACAAATATGCAGGGGCTGCCGTTGAGAAAGGCGCAATAGCGATTGTTGCTGAAAGTGAAATTAATGTGAGTCAATCTGTACCCGTTATTTATGTGAGTGACACTGACAAAGCAATGGCAATTCTAGCCAATGCATTCTATGGTTTTCCAAGCAATCAATTCCAATTGGTAGGCGTGACAGGAACGAATGGAAAAACCACGATCAGTTATATTATTGAATCAATCATAAAAGGATTAAACAAGCGCACTGGTCTAATTGGCACGGTTGGAATTCAAGTAAATGATGCCTTTTTTCCAACAAAAAATACGACACCTGATAGCATTACCTTGCAGCGTGTTCTTCGTCAAATGAAAGAAGAAGCAGTGGATGTCTGCGCAATGGAAGTTTCTTCTCAAGCTCTTGTAAAAGGGCGAGTGTGGGGAGTTAACTTTGATGTAGCAGTTATGACGAATCTCACCCATGAACATATGGAATTGCACCATACCATGGAGGAATACAAAGAAGCGAAGAAGTTATTATTCGCACAATTAGGCAACGACTATAGCAGGCCGACAAACCAACCCAAAGTAGCTGTATTGAATAAAGATGATGAGACGTTTGAAAGTTATGCCATGGCTACAGCTGCTGAAGTAATTTCTTATAGTGTGAAAGATAAAAACAGCGATTTTTTTGCTACAAATATTGTTTATAAAGAAACGCACACAACTTTTGACCTAGTCTTTTTGAATACTGTTTATCCCGTGCATTCGAATTTGATTGGCGAGTACAATGTCTCTAATTTATTAGCTGGGTTAGCAGCTGTTTATTCGTTAGGTTATCCATTAGAAGCAATTATTGCGTCCTTTAAAGATTTTAAAGGGGTTGTTGGAAGAATGGAACTTGTTTCTCAAGAAGAGGATATAAAAGTCTATGTAGACTATGCCCATTCCCCAGATGCGATGGAAAAAGTGTTAAGCACTGTAAAAAACATTGCTAATGGAAAAGTTATTTCTGTCTTTGGCTGTCCTGGAAAGAGAGAGTCCAGTAAGCGGCCGTTAATGGCAAAAATTGGCGTGGAACAATCGGACTTTTCTGTTATGACAACAGATGAGTCACAAGGAGAGGACCAAACTGAAATCTGGAAGATGATGAAGCAAGGAATTCCTGTTGGTCAAACGAATTATGCCTATATCGAAAACAGAATAGAAGCCATCTACAAAGCAGTTGAAAAGGCTGAAAAAGGCGATGTCGTTCTCCTGTTGGGACGAGGACATGATACAAAATATTATGATGAAGAAGGGCGCATTTATCATTTTTCTGATCAAGAAGCAGCTTTAAACGCACTGGAGCGCCGTAAATTAATAAAGAAAAAATAACGTTGAATTAATCGAAGGGATCGTTGAAATGAAAATAGCAATTGTCACCGATAGTACAGCCTATCTGCCTGAAGAATTACGACAGAAACATCAGATTTATATGCTGCCTTTATTGGTCCAATTAAAAGGTGAATCATATCGGGAAGAAATAGATATAACTTCTGAAGAATTTTATGAAAAAGTAAGAGAATCTTCAGACTTTCCTACTAGTTCACAACCCGTAATAGGAGAAACCATTCAGCTTTTTGAAAAATTAACGGAACAATACGATGCCATCATATCGATTCACTTATCATCTGGGATTAGTGGTACGTATCAAAGCGTTTGTTCATTAAAAGATGAATTTCCGCTTTGTACGATTTATCCATTTGATTCCGAAAGTAGTTGTTATGTACAAGGGCGTTTTGTTTTAGAAGCAGCTCGTTTAGCACAAAAAGGAATTCATCCCGAACAAATCATCCAACGGTTAACACAGATGCGTGAACGTTCCCGTGCTTATTTTATGGTGGATGATTTGAATAATTTACAAAAAGGCGGACGCTTATCAGGCGGGGCCGCTCTAGTAGGTTCTATGTTAAAAATTAAGCCGATTCTTCATTTTGAAAACAAATTAATCACAGTTTTTGAAAAAATACGAACCCAAAAGAAAGCAATGGGACGTATCAGTGATTGTTTAGGAGAAGATTTAGAAAAGGTTGACTACCCTGTAATTGCGACAGTCATTCATGCGAATGTCGAGGACAAAGGGAGGGCTTGGATGGGCGATTTGAAAACCAAATATCCAGAAGTCCGCTTCGAATTAAGTTATTTTGGACCTGTTATTGGTACTCATCTAGGAGAAGGAGCTTTGGGATTAACTTGGACAGAAGATGTAGAACGCAATTATCCTGAATTATAAGGGGCGGTAGGGGGATGACATGCGAATTTTCATAGGAATCCAGTTAAATGAAGAGGTAAAGCATTCATTAGCAATTTTTCAAAGTCATATAAAATCAGCATCTATAAAGGGGAATTTTAGCCGCAAGGAAAATTTTCATTTAACGATTTGTTTTATTGGTGAAGTCGAAGAAGGAAAACTTGTTCATTTGGAAGAACAATTGAGAAAGACTCTTTCGGATTGTTCTTCATTCCGAATAGAAAGTGGAAATCCTGGTGTATTCGAGAAAAAGAGTGGTATGATTGCTTGGGTAGGTATCAAAGAGAATTTCAAGCTAGAAGAAATCTATAAAAAAACCAAACAAGCAATTGCGGCAGCCAAATTTCCAGTTGAAGAAAGGGACTACATTCCTCACATTACAATGGGAAGAAAGATTCGCTTTGCGGAAAATGCAAAAGATTGGACGAATAACATGCCAACTTTTTCAGAAATGATTGATGCAATCACCATCTTTCAAAGTCATCAAGTGAATGGTCTATTAACTTATACACCTCTTATCGAAATAAAACTATAATAATAGAATTGTCATCAAAGAAGATCAGGAAAAAGTATCCTGGTCTTTTTTGCGTACTTATATAGGGAAGGAGGGAAATGATGGAAAAACAATTATACGGGCGAGAAGTTCTTCTTTCAGAATGGAATGGGAAAGGAGAAGTACTTAACCAAGCAAAACATCGTCCGGCATTCGAATTTATTCAAAATAAATGGCAATGTCAACGATGTGGGACTAATGATCCGCAACTACTGATTCCTGGTCCCTGTACTTGCGGAGAGGATTGTTTTTATTGTTCGCAATGTTTAAATATGGGGAAAGTCAAAAAATGCAGCCAGTTATTTTCCTTGCCAGAAAAAAATGATTTTTTAATTATGAAAACGTCACCGCTGGCATGGAAAGGTCAGCTTTCTACAGAGCAAGAACGGGCATCAAAGGACATCATTCAAGCTGTAGAAAAGAAAGAGAATCGCTTGGTTTGGGCAGTCGCAGGAGCTGGAAAAACAGAAATGATTTTTGAGGGGATTGCAAAATGCTTAAGGGAAGGAGGCAGAGTATGCATAGCGTCTCCGCGAATTGATGTTTGTTTGGAACTTGCACCTCGAATAAGGGAAGCATTCCCCAGTATACCGCTGGCTTTACTATATGGAAAAACGGAAGAACCCTATGACTATACTCCACTTGTCATTTCAACGACACATCAGTTATTGCGTTTTAAAGCGGCGTTTGATTTATTGATTATTGATGAAATTGATTCGTTTCCGTATCACAATAGCGCCATTCTTCAATTTGCTTCAAGAAAGGCACGTAAAGAGAATGGCGCATTGTTGTATTTAACGGCGACACCTCCAAGAGACATGCAAAAATTGGTAAAAGAAGAAAAATTAGCTGCAACAGTTTTGCCTGCTCGTTATCATCGGTTTCCGCTGCCGGAAGTACGCTGTGTTTGGGTAGGAAATTGGCGCAGAGACATTAAAAGAAGGAAGCAGAAGGCGAATTTTTTAAGATTGATGGAGCAAACCATACAAAACGATAGACGTTTTTTATTATTTTTGCCTCACATTCACTTAATGGAGGAATTAGAACATTGGCTAAAGGAATATTATCCTGAAAAAAACTTTACTTCTGTTTCCGCTGAGGATCCACTAAGGATTGAAAAAGTGAAAAAAATGAGGGAAGAGGTTTATGATTTCATACTTACCACTACCATTTTAGAAAGAGGAGTTACCTTTCGAGACATTGATGTAATTGTCTTAGGGGCAGAAGACGCTGTATTTACAGAAGCTTCCTTAGTTCAGATTGCTGGTCGAGTTGGTAGAAATAAAGACTACCCAAAAGGAAATGTTTGGTTTTGTCATTTCGGTTATACCAAAGCAATCAAGGGAGCATGTAAACAAATAAAAGAAATGAACCGGGAAGCACGAAAGCGAGGACTGCTGAATGAAGACATGCCTTCTGTGTAATCGAGTAATGAAGCGGACTCTTTCCCTGCACGAACTTTTTTCTTTTCAACCTTATCATGATTCTCCGGCATGCAATTCTTGCTTGGCTAAATTCACAAGGATTGACCGAGAAACAGCTTGTCCAGCTTGTTCACGTCTTCAAAAGAACAAAGAAATTTGTATAGACTGTAAAAAATGGCAAAAAGAGTATCCGGACCGCTTGATTCGACACCGTTCTTTGTATCAGTATGACGAAAAATTAAAAGAATGGTTGAGTCAATACAAATTTGTAGGCGACGTACGATTTGCTTCCTTATTTCAAACCGATTTAAAAAAACTTTATCATCAAAACAAAGGATATATTTTCGTGCCTCTACCAATATCTAAAAAAAGTAGGGAAGAAAGAGGTTTTAATCAAAGTGAACTTCTTTTACAGACAGCGGGGGTTCCTTATCAGGATATATTGATTAACCACTATAGTGGAGAGAAGCAATCGGAGAAAAACCGTCAAGAACGTTTGATAAGCCAACAGCCCTTTCAACTATTGAATCAGGGAGAAGTAAAAAATAAATCATTCCTTTTGTTTGATGATGTGTACACAACTGGCAGGACGATGCTTCATGCCAAGGCTTTGTTAGATTCAGCAGGAGCAGCAGATATCCTCTCGTTGAGTATCGGTCGTTAATTTTCTTTGAATCAATTGTAAAAAAGGAACGCTTACATTATAATATAGTTAAAGGAACTCTTATGAGTGGTCCATAAGAGTGTCTTTTCTGATGATGAATCAGACGAAAGGAGAGAATGCTATGTTTAAGTACAATGTCCGAGGAGAAAATATTGAGGTTACACCAGCAATAAGGGAATACGCAGAAAAGAAAATAAGTAAGTTAGAACGTTATTTTAATAATGTTCCGGAAGCAACCGCTCATGTGAATTTGAAAGTATATTCCGATAAAACCGCAAAAGTAGAGGTTACCATTCCACTTCCTTACTTAGTACTGCGTGCCGAAGAGACCTCCATTGATCTTTATGGTAGCATTGATCTAGTTGTAGACAAGTTAGAACGTCAAGTTCGTAAATACAAAACAAAAATCAATCGGAAATCTCGCGAAAAAGGTTTTGATATGACGGCAGAGATTTCACAGTTAGAAGAACAGGTTGATGAAAATAATGGTCAATTAGAAATTGTTCGGACAAAACGCCTATCTTTAAAACCAATGGATAGCGAAGAGGCTGTTTTACAAATGAATATGCTGGGACATAATTTCTTTATTTTTGAAGATGCAGAAACAAATGGAACCAGTATTGTGTACCGTCGTAAAGATGGTAAATTCGGACTAATCGAGACCGATGGGGAAATTAACTAAAGTTATCATGACACAAAAAGGCCAGGGAGAATCATGTCTGGTCTTTTTGTGTGTCAGAATGACAGAGGACATTCAAATAAATTGAAAGCAAACTCTCGAATAAAAATATACAAAAATAATGATATTAATGGTAAAATATATAGGATACATAGAATGTATACATATTTATTCTAAAACGAATAAATGTGAACCAAGTTAACCGTAATAAGAATGAATTAATTTAAGAGGAGATTTAGAATGGCCAATTTTTTGAAACGTCTTTTCGAAAATGACAAAGCAGAATTGAAAAGCTTAGAGAAAACTGCAGATAAAGTCATCGCTTTGGCTGATACAACAGCAGCTTTAAGCGACGAAGAATTAACTGCAAAAACAATTGAATTTAAAGAACGCTATCAAAAGGGAGAAACCTTAGATAGTTTATTAGTAGAAACATTTGCCGTAGTTCGTGAAGCAGCAAAACGTGTATTAGGTCTATATCCTTATAAAGTGCAATTAATGGGTGGAATCACGCTTCATAAAGGGAACATCGCTGAAATGAAAACCGGTGAAGGTAAAACATTGACAGCTACTTTGCCTGTATACTTAAATGCCCTTTCAGGGGAAGGCGTCCACGTTGTTACAGTGAACGAATACTTGGCAAGCCGTGACGCTGTAGAGATGGGAGAGTTGTATCGCTTCTTAGGACTGACAGTAGGATTGAACATTGCAGGAAAATCATCTGAAGAAAAACGTGAAGCCTACAATTGTGATATTACCTATAGTACAAATAACGAACTTGGCTTTGACTATTTGAGAGATAATATGGTTGTATACCGTAATCAAATGGTGCAACGCCCGCTTAGTTTCGCGGTTGTCGATGAAGTTGACTCCATTTTAATCGACGAAGCAAGAACACCGTTGATTATTTCTGGACAAGCAGAAAAATCAACTGCCCTATATAATCGAACAGACTTCTTTGTTAAAGGATTAGCAGAAGATGAAGATTACACTATCGATTTAACTTCAAAATCCATTGCATTGACAGACCAAGGGATTGAAAAAGCAGAGAAAACGTTTCATGTGAGCAACCTTTACGATGTCGACAATACAAAACTTGTTCATCATTTGGATCAAGCCTTACGTGCAAACTATATTATGATTCATGATGTAGACTATGTAGTGAATGAAGGAAAAGTTCAAATCGTTGATCAATTTACTGGGCGTATCATGGAAGGCCGTCGTTATTCAGATGGGCTACATCAAGCAATTGAAGCCAAAGAAAATGTTGAAATTCAAAACGAATCACGTACAATGGCAACCATTACTTTCCAGAACTACTTCCGTATGTATAAAAAGTTATCTGGTATGACTGGTACAGCAAAAACAGAAGAAGAAGAGTTCCGCGAAATTTATAATATGGAAGTTATTGCAATTCCTACAAATGAACCGGTTATTCGGATTGATAACGCAGACTTATTGTATCCAGGACTGAAGAGTAAATTTAAAGCAGTTACTGCTGATATCAAAGAGCGCCACGAAAAGGGACAACCCATTTTGGTTGGTACTGTGGCAATCGAAACATCAGAATTGCTATCTCGTTTATTAACAAAAGAGGGAATTCCTCATCAAGTATTAAATGCGAAAAATCATTTTAAAGAAGCAGAAATTGTCATGAATGCTGGCCAAAGAGGAGCAGTGACAATTGCTACCAACATGGCTGGTCGTGGTACGGATATCAAACTTGGACCTGGGGTAAAAGAAGCAGGCGGATTGGCAGTTATTGGTACAGAGCGCCATGAATCTCGCCGTATTGATAATCAGCTTCGTGGACGTTCTGGTCGTCAAGGGGATCCAGGTGAAACACAGTTCTACCTATCATTAGAAGATGATTTAATGAGACGTTTTGGATCTGAGCGAATCCAACAAGTTTGGAGTCGTTTGAATGTGGACGAAGAAGATGATATGGCAATTCAAAGTAAAATGCTCTCTCGCCAAGTAGAATCAGCTCAGAAACGAGTAGAAGGAAATAACTACGACACACGTAAAAATGTTTTGGAATATGACGAGGTAATGCGTGAACAACGTGAAATTATGTATGGACAACGTTTGGATGTGATTATGGAGACAGAGTCGCTAAACAACGTTACAACCAGCATGATTAAACGCACGATTGAACGTCTCGTTGATAATCATACAAAAGGTGAAAAAGAAAATTGGGATTTAAAAGCAATCCGTGATTTTGCAGCCAATGTATTGGTTCATCCTGACACAATCAGCGTTTCCGAACTGGAAAGTAAAACTGCAGAAGAAATTAAAACAGATTTAATTGATCGTGCAAAAGCCGTTTATTCAGAAAAAGAGAAACAACTAAGCAAAGAACAAATGCTTGAATTCCAAAAAGTTGTGATTTTACGTGTAGTTGATACAAAATGGACGGAACATATTAGTGATATGGAAGAGCTTCGCCAAGGAATTGGTCTTCGTTCTTACGCACAAAACAATCCGCTAACTGAATACCAGACAGAAGGCTATAATCGTTTCCAAGAAATGATTGCATCTGTTGACTATGATGTAACAAGAATTGTTATGAAATCTGAAGTACGCCAAAACTTACAACGTGAGTCGGTGGGTGGCGGTTCTTCTATTCGCCCAACTCGCGAAGGAGAAGCAGGTTCAGCCGATAGAATTGAACAAGTAAAACGAGCACAAATGGCTGCAATGCAAATGCGCCAAATGATGATCGCTCAACAACAAAAAGCTGCAGGAAAGCAACAAGAAGCTGCTGTACCGACAGCGGATCCAGCGGCAAAAGAAGTAATCCAAGAAGAAGAGAAAGAAACAACATCACAAATTCCAGCGACAAGCACGAAAGTTGGACGTAATGAGCCATGTCCATGTGGGAGCGGTAAAAAGTTCAAGAATTGTCATGGAAAAAATCTTTAATAAAACGGAACGTTGAGTAAACAGTGTTGATGGGCGGGAGGCGTTCTCCGGCCCATCATTGTGATGGGGAAATAAAAGGAGGATACAAAATGGAATTGAGTGAAATCAAAGCCTTTCTAGAAGAATCGAAACAAAAAATAACAAGCTTTAGGGGGTCTCTTTGACTTAGAGGCATTAGAAGCAGATATTGCTGAATATGAAGACCGAATGGTTGATCCATCTTTTTGGAATGATTCTGACAAAGCACAAGAAGTGATTAATGAAGCAAATCAATTAAAAAGTGTATATAATACGTTCAACAAACTCTCTGAGATGCAAGAGGATTTAGAAGTGATGTATGAGCTTGTAAAAGAAGAAGCTGAATCAGATTTTGAAGAAGAATTGAATGAAAAAATAGAGGAATATAAGCAAGTATTATCTGAGTATGAACTAACGATGTTGCTAAGTGAGCCACATGATAAGAATAATGCTATTCTTGAAATCCACCCTGGAGCAGGGGGAACCGAGTCACAAGATTGGGGAAGCATTTTATTACGAATGTATATGCGTTGGGCAGATGATAAAGGTTTTGCTGTAGAAACACTTGATTATCAAGCGGGTGATGAAGCAGGCATCAAGAGCGTCACACTCTTGATAAAAGGATTAAATGCTTATGGTTACTTACGCTCAGAGCGGGGAGTTCACCGTTTGGTGCGAATTTCTCCTTTTGATTCTGCGGGAAGAAGACATACGTCTTTCTGTTCGATTGATGTTATGCCTGAAATTGCTGCAGATAATAATGAAATTGAAGTAGATCCAGATGACTTGCGTATTGATACTTACCGCGCAAGCGGCGCTGGAGGACAGCATATTAACAAGACATCTTCAGCCATTCGAATCACTCATATTCCAACTGGAATCGTTGTTCAAAGTCAATCTCAACGTTCACAGTTCCAAAATAGAGATACTGCAATGGGGATGCTGAAAGCAAAACTCTTCCAACGTCAAGAGGAAGAACGAGAGAAAGAATTAGCTGCTATTCGTGGAGAACAAAAAGAGATTGGGTGGGGTTCCCAAATCAGATCCTATGTTTTCCATCCATATTCGATGGTAAAAGATCATCGAACAAATTATGAAACTGGCAACACCCAGGCGGTTGTTGACGGTGATCTGGACGGATTCATTGACGCATACTTAAAAATGAATATTGATTCAAAAGAATAATGATTTTTATGCTTTTGTGCGCAAATTTGATTACATCGCTATGACCACTTTGAAATATAAATGTAAAGAAACTAATACAGACATCCTTTTTATCCGTGCTATAATGGGTAAGCAATCTGGCAAAAACATGAATGTTGTATCTACCGCAAACAATCGTCATTGTTTGTGGTTTTTTCAGAAAGAGAATAAATGATTCAAAGAATTAACAGACAATTTCTGATGAGCTTAGATACTAGTAAAAATAGAAAAAGATGGGTGATTACATGATTGAAATGCTGAATGTCTCTAAGAAATATCCGAATGGCATTACGGCTGTTAATGATTTAAGTGTAAAGATTGAGCAAGGTGAATTTGTGTATATTGTGGGTCCAAGTGGAGCAGGAAAGTCAACCTTTATTAAAATGATGTATCGTGAAGCAAAAGCAACGTCAGGATCAGTAAAAATTGGAAAATTTGATGTAACAAAATTAAAAGAACGAGATATTCCATTATTGCGTCGTTTTGTCGGAGTGGTCTTTCAAGATTTTAAGTTACTTCCCAAATTAACGGTTTACGAAAATATTGCTTATGCAATGGAAGTAATTGAAAAAACACCGAAGCAAATTGAAAAACGTGTTTTTGAAGTATTGGACTTAGTAAGTTTGAAACACAAAGCACGCATGTTTCCAAATGAATTATCAGGTGGAGAGCAACAAAGAATTGCAATTGCACGTGCAATTGTGAACACACCAGGAATCCTGATTGCGGATGAGCCAACAGGAAACCTTGACCCAGATACTTCAATGGAGATCATGAATATTTTAGAAGAAATTAATAACCAAGGAACGACTATTCTAATGGCGACTCATAACAGCCAAATCGTAAATGACATTAAACATCGTGTCCTTGCGATCGAAAATGGTAGAATTGTTCGTGACCAACAGGAAGGAGAATACGGATATGAAATTTAGAACGATGAGTAGGCATATCCGTGATGCAAGTAAAAGTCTTGTCCGTAATGGTTGGATGACACTTGCTGCGATCAGTGCAGTTACGATGACATTACTACTTGTTGGCTCTTTTATTGCGATTTTGTTTAATGTTAATAAACTAGCAAGTGATATTGAAAATGATGTAAGTGTACGTGTCTTTATTGATTTAGGAGCAGAAGAAGCAGACAGAGAAACCCTTCGAAATGAGCTAGAAAAAATACCAAACGTTGAGTCCTTGACTTACTCCACTCGTGATGAAGAATTAGATAAACTGATTGGAAGTTACGGGGAAGAGTTTAACTTGTTTGGTGGCGATGATAATCCATTGCATGATGTATTTATTTTGAGTGCGGAACTTCCAGAACAAACGGGTAAAGTAGCTGAGACTGCAGGAGAATTAAACTATGTAGCGAAAGTTGAATATGGTGGTACAACGGCAGAGAAGCTCTTTGATACCATCTCAACAATGAGAACAATTGGAATTGTGATTATTGTAGGATTATTGTTGATTGCAGTCTTCCTTATTTCAAATACGATTCGAATTACTATTTTCTCTCGCAGCACGGAGATTGAAATCATGCGTTTAGTAGGTGCGAAAAACAGTTATATCCGCTGGCCATTCTTGATTGAAGGCTCTTTTATTGGATTAATTGGATCGCTGATACCGACGGGCATTCTTATCTTCCTTTATCGTTTCCTATATGAGATTGGAACAGAGTATTTGGTTGGCTCGAACTTTGCATTACTACCAGCGAATCCATTTGTCTATTATATTGGATTAGGATTAATTGGAGTAGGCGTGTTCTTAGGATCAATTGGCTCTGTATTATCTATGTCTCGATTCTTAAAAGTTTAATAAAAAATCAATCGATAGCGATTATTCTAATTGAAGAATATCCGCTATCGATTTTTTTATATTTACATGGTTCTTTTCATTTTAAAAAGTCAATGATAGAATGAGAATGGTATTATATGAGAGTCATTATTCTTCTCAAATAAAAGAAGTAAAAATAATCTCTTGGAGGAAAAAATGAAAAAAGTATTGATCGTCGATGATGAGCAGTCAATTTTAATTTTACTTGCTTATAATCTAGAAAAAGAAGGATACGAAGTAACACAAGCATCCGATGGAAGAGAAGGGTACGAACTAGCCTTAAATCAATCTTTTGATTTTATCATCTTAGATCTTATGTTGCCCTCAATGGACGGGATGGATATATGCAAAAGTCTTCGAAGAGAAAAGATAGATACGCCAATCTTAATGCTGACGGCGAAAGATGACGAGCTTGAAAAAATAATCGGCCTCGAATTAGGCGCGGACGATTACATGACAAAGCCGTTTAGTCCGCGTGAGGTAATTGCGCGCATGAAGGCAATTTTACGTCGTACTAAAAAAGAAGATCGCTCCAGTACAAATGGGGATATTGAAAAAGGTGCCGAAGTTACAGTAGCAGCTCCAATCGTAGAAGAAAAAGTTGTTATTGGAGAAGTGGTTATTTTTCCGGAATTATATGAGGTGCATGTAAAGGGCATTTCTATCGATATCACACCAAAAGAATTTGAATTATTATTATATATGGCACAACGGGCTAATCGGATTTTAAGCAGAGAACAATTATTGAATGCTATTTGGAATTTTGATTATGCTGGCGAAACAAGAATTGTCGATGTACATATCAGTCACTTGCGCGAAAAAATTGAAGAAGATACAAAAAATCCTCAATACATTAAAACGGTTAGAGGATTCGGTTATAAATTCGAGGAGCCAAAATAATGCGCAAATTTACAAATCAATTTTTAGCTCTTTTCATTGGGCTGTTCCTACTCCTATCAATGGGAGTAGTTTTTTATACGAATCATGTCGTTCGCACAACTACCACAGACTCGATTTTAAGAGATGTAGAGAAGCGGGCAACCAATATTGCCTCTCTGTTAGATGAGTGGATTTTACAAAACACTGGAAATGTTCAAACGGCTATTGAGGATTTTCCGAGTATGTCTTTTTTATTGGATAAAAAAGATTCCATTGCCTTTTTTTCAAAAGAAGGAGCTCAACTTTATCCCAGCAATGCTGAAATGTCTTCTGGTAAAGAAATTCTCAATGTTTTAGAAGGTGAGAGCATAGGAGTAAGTGGGATTGTAACAGGTCAAGCTGGAAAACGCGAGTACCGAGTTGCGGTTCCTCTTTACAATGGGAAAGGAGAATTTCTTGGGATTGCTCGTTTGACTCATCAGCTGGATGAATTAGATTCATTAGAGTCCCAATTAACCCAATCTGTTTTTGTTTTTAGTTTTGTATCGATTGTTTTAGCGAGTTTTATTGCCTTACATTTAACGAATCGTGTTTCTCGTCCTTTAAAACAAATTGAAACAGTTATTAATCGAATTTCTGAAGGAGATTATAGCGAATATTACATGGGTGTGGATTACCCAGAAATTATGGAACTTGGTAATACAGTTAATAAGCTAGCAGATAGTCTTGAAGAGAAAAACAATACAATACTACAATCGAATGATCGCTTAAGTGCGCTACTTGATCGCTTAATTATAGGTGTTGTATTGTTAGATAGCGAACGGCGAATCGAAATGATGAATCCGGCTGTTTATCAGATTCTTGGAATTGATGAAAATTTATTAGCACATTCGTTTTTAGAAATGTCGAAAAGTTATGGTCTTGTCCAAATTATTCAAGAAACCTACCAACAAAAAACCAATAAAAATGAAGAAATACATATCTATCATCCGAAAGAACGGATATTAGATGTCAATACGATGATTATACCCGATATAAGAGGAAATCAAATGATTGTTCTTTTATATGATATAACCGAAATCCGCCGTCTGGAAAAAGTGCGAACCGACTTTGTAACGAATGCATCTCATGAATTGCGGACACCCGTCACTGCATTAAAAGGTTTCTCAGAAGTTCTCTTGGATGGTGCGTTAGATAATCCACAGCTATTAAGGCAATTTTTGGAAATTATGTATAAAGAATCAAGACGCCTAGAAATCTTAGTCAATGATATCTTAGATTTATCACGTGCAGAACAAAGACAAGTACCCATGAAAATAGAAAAAATTATCTTAAATGATGCTGTAAAAGCCTGTTTCCAAGTGATTAAACCGCAGGCAGATGAAAAAGGATTGAAGTTACGGCTCTTATCAAATCATCCAACACCCGTTGTCCTTGAAGGAGATCAAAGTCGTCTGGAACAGGTATTGAACAATCTTATTTATAATGCTGTAAATTACACTGATAAAGGCGGAAAAATCTCAGTACTGTTAGAGGAAACGAATGAGGAAGTCATTTTTCATGTCGCTGATACTGGTATCGGAATACCGGAAGAGAACTTAGGAAGAATCTTTGAACGGTTTTATCGTGTGGATAAAGGAAGAAGTAGAAATTCCGGGGGAACAGGATTAGGATTGTCCATCGTACGTTATCTTGTCCAAAACATGAACGGGTCTATTAGCGTAAAAAGTACACTAGGTCTGGGGAGTACGTTTACAGTACGTTTGCCGAAAAGCTTATAATGAATTGTAAAAGAAAGAAAAGATGCAAAAGCGCTTATGTTTACAAAATATTTACATAAAATTTACAATCGATTGATTGGAGCCCTGTTAAAAAGCTCAATTAACAGGGTTTTTACAATGTTAAAAAAGAGAACGTTTTATTAATGGGGAGAATAAGTTCTTTTTCTTTAAAAACTTTACATTAAACCATTAACTAAATTTACATAGAAGCAATAGAATAGAGTTATAGCAAATTACTAAAAGACAATTAAAAAAGGATGGTACGTAGAATGCAATTAAAAAGTCTATCTAAATTAGTTCTTTCAATAGGAGCTGTAGGAGTTCTAGCAGCTTGTGATCCAGCAGCAACTGGCGGAGATGAAACAGGAACAGGAGCAGTTTCTGGAACAATTAATGTTGTTTCCCGTGAAGATGGATCAGGGACAAGAGGAGCATTCACTGAGATTACAGGTGTTTTAGAAGATGATGTCGATAATACCTATGTAGAAGCAGTTATCCAAAATGGTACTGAAGGTGTTATTTCAACTGTATCCCAAGACACAAATGGAATTGGTTATATTTCATTAGGTTCTTTAAATGATAATGTAAAAGGTGTTGCAATTGATGGAGTTGAGCCAACAGCTGAAACCGTACAAAATGGTTCATTCCCGATTGCACGTAACTTTAATATTGCTTGGAGCGGTGATTTAGAAGCAGTAGCTCAAGACTTTGTTGATTTTATCTTATCTGAAGAAGGACAAACCATTGCTTTAGGAGAAGGATATGTTGAATCTGTTTCTGACGCTCCAGCGTACGAAGGAGATGGAACGCAATCAGGAACCATTGCAGTAGTTGGTTCAACATCTGTGACACCATTAATGGAGGTTCTATCTGAAGAATATCGTGCACTAAACCCGGATGTACAAATTGATATTACATCAAATGGATCTTCTGCAGGTATGACATCCGCAATCGATGGTACTGCTGATATTGGCATGGCTTCGCGTGAATTAAAAGATGAAGAAAATGCTGAATTAAATTCTGAAGCCATTGCGATTGATGGAATTGCTGTAGTAGTTAATAAGGGCAATGGCATTGAAGGTCTCACTTTAGAGCAAGTAAAGCAAATCTTTACTGGAGAAATAACTGAGTGGGAAGACGTACAATAATTTTATAATGAATGGGAAAAGGATGGGCCAGATTCTTCTGGCCTTTTTTGGGGAAATAGTATACTGCTGGAAAGCATATAGGATACTATAAAAATGGTTATTTTATTGTGGGAAAACCTGTAATGAAGGAGAGGGAATGAATGAAAAAGAAATATTTTTGGGAGAGCTTTATGAAGTGGTTATTCTTTGCTTCAGCGCTTGTCTCGGTTATTTCTATTGTTGTTATTTTTTATTTTATCTTTGAAGGCGGAGTACCATTTATGGTACGCTACGGCATCTCTGATTTTCTATTTGGAACAAAATGGACTCCATCGAATGCAAATCCAGAATACGGCATTTTACCAATGATTATTGGGTCGTTAGTGATTACATTTGGAGCGATCCTCATTGGAGTTCCGACTGGCGTTTTTACTTCGATTTTTATGGCAAAATTTTGTCCGCCAAAATTATACAAATTTTTCAAGCCGGCAGTAAACATGATGGCAGCTATTCCATCCATTGTGTATGGTTTTTTTGCTTTGCGACTAATTGTTCCTTTTATGAGAGGGTTAGTAGGCGGGACGGGAATGAATATTCTTACTGCTTCTATTCTGTTGGGAATCATGATTTTACCAACCATTATTGGTCTTTCTGAGTCTTCTTTGAGAGCTGTTCCAGCTAGTTATTATGAAGGAAGTATTGCATTAGGGGCTACTCACGAACGTTCTGTCGTCCGAGTTATGGTACCCGCTGCTAAATCAGGAATTGTATCTGCAGTTATTCTAGGCATTGGACGTGCAATTGGTGAAACGATGGCGGTTATTCTTGTTGCAGGGAATCAACCACGAATCCCGTCAAGCGTTACGCAAGGGGTTCGTACTATGACAACAAATATCGTTTTAGAGATGGCATATGCAGCTGGCGAACATCGTGAAGCACTGATTGCTACTTCTGTAGTATTGTTTATTTTTATCATCATCATCAATGCAGCATTCTCTATTGTGAAAAGGAAGGGGATTTAGGACATGGAATCGAAAATCATTAAATTTTTAGTATACTTCTTTTCATTCCTGACATTTGGATCTCTTTTCTATGTGATTGGTTTTATTTTGATAAATGGAATCAGCAGCCTTTCACCGGAAATGTTTGCATGGAAATATACAACAGACAACGTATCAATGATGCCGTCAATCTTAACCACATTTGTAGTGGTTTTTCTTGCATTAGTGATAGCTGCACCAATTGGAGTCTTTACAGCATTTTATTTAGTAGAATATGCTGATAAAAACAATAAATTTGTAAATGTCATTAGAATTGCGACAGATACACTGTCGGGCATTCCCTCTATTGTATATGGTCTCTTCGGTATGTTATTTTTCGTTATCTTTTTAGGATTTAAATACTCGCTTGTTTCCGGTATCCTTACATCGGTTATAATGGTATTGCCTGTAATTATCCGTTCTACAGAAGAAGCTTTGCTTGCAGTGCGTAATTCGTTGCGTGAAGGAAGTTTTGCTTTAGGAGCTGGAAAGTTACGAACCATATTTAAAGTTGTACTGCCTGTTGCGATGCCAGGTATTTTATCAGGCATTATCTTGGCAGTAGGTAGAATTGTTGGTGAAACAGCAGCGCTTATGTATACTTTAGGAACGTCTGTAAACGTACCCGACAATTTATTCCAATCAAGCCGTACACTTGCTTTACATATGTATATTTTAGCGAGTGAAGGAATCCATGTAAAAGAATCCTATGCAACGGGAGTAGTTCTGATTGTCATTGTATTAATTATAAATGGCATGTCTACTTGGCTCAGCAATCGATTAACAAAGGGAGCGAAATAAGTTATGAGTAAAATCACTGTAAATAATATGAATCTCTGGTATACAGATTTTCAAGCCTTGAAAAATATTAACATGGAAATTAACGAACATGAAATCACTGCGTTCATCGGACCTTCCGGTTGTGGGAAATCAACCTTCCTTAAAAGCTTAAACCGAATGAATGATTTGGTTGCAGGATGCCGTATTGAAGGTGATATTCGTTTAGACCAAGAGGATATCTATGCATCGGATTATGATGTAAACATGCTTCGCAAACGAGTAGGTATGGTGTTCCAACATCCAAACCCATTCCCAATGAGTATCTACGATAATATTGCATACGGCCCGCGTACTCATGGGATCAAAGATAAAAAAACTCTCGATGAAATTGTAGAACGCAGCTTAAAGGGGGCAGCAATTTGGGAAGAAGTAAAAGACGACCTGTCTAAAAATGCTTTGCGTATCTCAGGAGGACAACAACAAAGGATTTGTATCGCAAGAGCCCTAGCTGTTGAACCAGAAGTTCTATTGATGGATGAGCCGACATCTGCGCTCGACCCGATCTCTACTGCAAAAATTGAAGACCTAGTACAAGATTTGAAAGATCGTTATACGATTGTCATGGTTACTCACAATATGCAACAAGCGGCACGTGTCTCTGACAAAACAGCATTCTTCCTTACAGGCGAAACGATTGAATTTGGTGAAACGACACAAATTTTCTCGAATCCGGCTGATAAACGTACAGAAGATTATGTATCTGGAAGATTTGGGTAATTACGAAAAAAATGCTAAAATAGAAGAGTAAGACAAGATAAAAGTGAGGTGTGCTACAGTGAGAAGGACTTTTGATGGTGAATTACAATCTATGCACGGCCAGTTTACTAAAATGGGTTTAATGGTAAACGAAAATATATTAAGAGCAGTAAAAGCTTTTATCAATCATGATAAAAACTTAGCAATGGAAGCGAAGAAAAAAGATAAAGACATTAATGAAATTGAAGTAGCTATCGAGAATTTTTGTTTTCAATTAATTGCCTTGCAGCAACCTGTTTCCAGTGATTTACGTTCCATAGTTATGGTAATGAAGGCTAGTTCTGACTTGGAAAGAATGGGTGACCATGCTGTAAGTATTGCACGCTCGGTTATTCGCGTAAAAGAACGCCACAATAAACGAATACCAGAAGTTGAAGCGAAAATTGCTGAAATGGCTGAGATTGTAAAAAGCATGGTAGAACAAGTAATTGATGCATATGTCCGAGTAGATGAAGAGGATGCATATAGAATTGCACAAATCGACTCTGAGGTGGACAAGCATTTCGTGGAAATTAATCATTACTGTATTAAGCAAATGGCAATGGATCCGGAAGTGGTTCCTGGCGGTTCTGACTATATTGCCGTCGCTGGATATTTAGAACGAATCGGTGATTATGTTACAAATATCTGTGAACGAATCGTGTATTTAAAAACTGGTGAGATTTTAGAATTAAATTAAGATAACTAAGAGGCGGCTGGGATAAAATTTCCCAGCTTTTTTGCTATTTGAGAGCAATAGAGAATGAGTGGACAATCAATAATCATTCAGCTCCTCGATTTTGATTCAGTTGGAGACTATTTTTGCGTTGCTGATAAAGTACATCTATAATAAAAGAAATTTAGAAAAGCGAGGGGAATATTATTTACAAAAATTTTATTCGAATCATTACGGCAAGCGTGATTTTTATTACATGGAGTACGCATTTTAATTTTTTAGCGTTAAATACATTACTTGCTTATATTCCCATAGAATTATCTTTTCAAATTCAAAGGACAAAAAACCATTCTTTACAAATTGGATTAGCTTTTTTATGGCTGCTATTCTTTCCCAACATCCCGTATTTAGCAACTGATATCATTCATACTGATTTATTGAATTTATATAATAATACCACAGGGATGAGTGTAGAAAGTGTCCGAGGTTGGGGATTGATATTCATTCTTTTCTTAGTTGCTTTTTCTTATATCAACTGGGGGTTCACGGAACTGTTTTCGTTAGCTGAGTTGGCGAAGCAGAAACTAAAGCTGAGAAACAGTGTTATGTGCTTAGGTCTTTGTTTTGTTAGCTTGTTATCTTCTATGGGGATGTATGCGGGTCGTTTTTCTCCAAGATTACATTCCAAGCATTTCTTTATGGAACCACTCAGAGTTCTGGAAATCATTTTTCTTCAATGGTCAATGAAAAAAGCAGAATTAATTATTTTATTTTTCTTATTGCACGTTGGTATTATGGGAACGCTGTATGTAACACGAAAATCCAAACAGAGTTCTATCAGAGAGAATTAAGTCTATGCTATGCTTTTTAATGGGTAAGGATTTATCAAGTTTTTTTGCGTCAAAACGAATAAATGAGAGGTGGAAAGATGTTGAAAAAAATCGACGAAGAAACCATTCAACAAACGACAAAAATGTTTAAATTATTGGGAGACAACACACGATTCCGTATTTTATATCTTTTGGAAGATAAAGAGTGGAATGTGAATGCTATTGCGACAGAATTAAATATGGAACAATCTGCTGTCTCTCATCAATTAAAAAAATTAAAAGAAGCAAAACTAGTGAAAAATAGAAGAGTAGGAAAAAACATTCTTTACAGTCAAGATGATATCCATGTTTATGAGATTTTACATATGGCTGTCACACATGCAAAACACACCTGATATTTTCTCGATTCGAACGAGTGTTCTTTTTAGTGAGTTAATGGTATGATAGAGGGGAACAGAATTTTCTAATACAAAGGAAGAATGTTATGGCAAAAGATCAAATTATCGTGCATGGGGCACGTTCTCACAATTTAAAAAACATAGATGTCACCATACCACGTGACAAATTAGTTGTCGTTACAGGGCTGTCAGGTTCTGGGAAAAGTTCCTTGGCTTTTGATACATTATATGCAGAAGGTCAAAGAAGATACGTAGAAAGTTTATCTGCCTATGCCCGCCAATTTTTAGGACAGATGGAGAAAGCAGACGTTGATACGATTGACGGCTTAAGTCCAGCTATTGCGATCGACCAAAAATCCACGAGTAATAACCCTCGTTCTACAGTTGGAACAGTTACAGAAATAAATGATTTTTTACGTCTGCTTTTCGCTCGGGTCGGACATCCCATTTGTCCAAACGATGGAACGGAAATCAGCAGTCAGTCTCCTGAACAAATAGTGAATCATGTATTAGAGTTGCCTGAACGAACAAGGATGCAAATTTTAGCTCCAATCGTTTATGGGAAAAAAGGACAACATAAAAAAGTTATTGATGATATAAAAAGACAAGGATATGTCCGCGTTCGAATTGACGGTGAAATTTATGATGTATCTGAAGTGCCTGAATTAGATAAAAACAAAGCACATAAAATTGATGTTATCATCGACCGTATTGTCGTAAAAGAAGGAATTCGTTCTCGCTTATTCGATTCAGTTGAAACGGCATTGAATTTAGCGGACGGCTATGTGTTGATTGATATTATTGATGGAGAAGAAATGCTCTTTAGCGAGCATTATTCTTGCCCGCATTGTGGTTTCACAGTAGGAGAAATTGAACCCCGCCTCTTTTCATTTAATGCTCCATACGGGGCTTGTTCGGAATGTGATGGTTTGGGGATGAAATTGGAAGTAGACTTGGACTTGGTTGTTCCAGATAAAAGATTGAGCATTGAAGAAGGGGCAATTATTCCATGGAATCCAATCAGTTCCAACTACTATCCAGAGATGCTTCGTCAGTTTTGTAAAGATTTTAAGATACCGATGGATGTTCCGTTTAAAGATTTATCAGAAAAACATAAAAACTTCGTGTTATATGGATCAAAAGATAAAACCTTCCATTTTTATCATAAAAATGATTTTGGTGCTGTCCGGGATGTTCACATTCCTTTTGAAGGAGTCATTAACAACATTAATCGACGTTATCATGAGTCATCCAGTGATTTTACAAGAAAAGTAATGCGAGAATATATGACAGAATTAACTTGTCAAACTTGTCAGGGTGCACGATTGAATGAACAAGCTCTTTGTGTAAAAGTAAATGAAAAAAATATTGCACAAGTAACGGATCATTCAATTGAAGGAGCTATTACATTTTTTGAGAAATTAAAACTTACTGAATCGGAACTCGATATTGCAAAACCCATTTTAAGAGAAATAAATTCACGTTTGTTCTTCTTGAATAATGTCGGTTTAAATTATTTAACAATGAGTCGGGTAGCAGGAAGTCTTTCCGGGGGAGAGGCACAGCGAATCCGGTTAGCTACTCAAATAGGATCGAATTTGTCAGGTGTTCTCTACATTTTAGATGAACCTTCCATTGGCTTGCATCAAAGAGACAATAATTTATTAATTGATTCAATGAAAAACATGCGGGATTTAGGAAATACTTTAGTAGTGGTCGAACATGATGAAGACACGATGCTTCAAGCAGACTACCTGATTGATATTGGACCAGGGGCTGGAGAACTAGGCGGGGAAGTAGTTGCTGCAGGCACTCCTAAACAAGTAATGAAATCAAAAGACTCTATTACTGCGAAGTACCTATCCGGAAAATTATTTATTTCGGTTCCGGAAGAAAGACGAAAAGAAGATAAAGGAGCAGTTCTTGTTGAAGGAGCTGCAGAAAATAACTTAAAAGAAGTTGACGTCTCCTTCCCAATTGGAAAATTCATTGCCGTTACGGGAGTATCTGGATCTGGTAAAAGTTCTTTAGTAAATCGGGTTTTAAAGTTAGCTTTATCGAAAGAGCTGACTCGTACAAAAGAAAAACCAGGAAAGTTCAAACGATTATCTGGATATGAAGAGCTAGAAAAAGTCATTGATATCGATCAAAGTCCAATCGGGAGAACACCTAGAAGTAATCCCGCTACTTACACAAGTGTATTTGATGATGTCCGAGCTTTGTTTGCGAACACAAATGAGGCGAAAATTCGAGGATATAGTAAAGGCCGGTTCAGTTTTAATGTAAAAGGCGGCCGTTGTGAAGCTTGTAAAGGCGATGGTATTTTAAAAATCGAAATGCATTTTTTACCTGACGTATATGTTCCTTGTGAAGTATGTCATGGAAAACGTTATAACTCAGAAACGTTGGAAGTGCGCTATAAAGGGAAAAATATTTCGGATATACTTGACATGACGATTGATGAGGCACTGCCTTTCTTCGAGGCCATACCAAAAATCAAACGAAAATTGCAGACCATTGCTGATGTAGGACTCGGATATATCACATTAGGCCAACCAGCGACAACCTTATCAGGCGGGGAAGCACAACGGATGAAGTTAGCGAGTGAACTTCAACGAGTTTCTACTGGGAAAACATTCTATATTTTGGATGAGCCTACCACAGGCTTGCATACACATGACATTGCAAAATTGTTAGAAGTGCTGCAACGTCTAGTGGACGCTGGGAATACGGTTCTCGTAGTCGAACATAACCTGGATGTAATCAAAACAGCTGATCATGTTATCGATATGGGACCAGAAGGCGGCTCGGGCGGAGGAACTGTTATCGCTATCGGTACTCCAGAAGAAGTAGCAGAAGTAGAAGAAAGTTATACGGGACAATTTCTAAAAACAATACTAAAACGAGACAAAGAAAGACAAAGCAAGAAGAAAAAATAAGAGTGGGAAAAAAGGCGTTTAGCCCCGAATCACTGGAACGAATAAGCACAGGATGGACGAAGGCCATCCTGTGCTTATTCGTGAAGTGGACGTCGGGGCTGCCTTTTTGAGCATGTTTACGCCACTATTATTCGTTAATACTGGAGGGGCCGGGAGTTTTTCTCCGGCCCCTTTTTTTTGCTCCATTATTTCTGGTGGTGATGCTGGAATGAAAGAGAATATTCTTAGATCTATTTTAAAAAGTGCAAGCTTGGATCGGTAAAAAAGACTTGAACCTCCCGGATTTTTAAAAAGTGGGAACTTGGAGCGGTAAACAAGACTTAAAGCTCCCAGATTTTTAAAAAGCGGGAACTTAGACCGGCAAACAAGACTTAAACCTCCCAGATTTTTAAAAAGCGGGAACTTAGACCGGTAAACAAGACTTAAACCTCCCAGATTTTTTCTATACCACCAAATTAGCTGTACACAAACGAGAATAAAGGACAATCAGCGTACTTTATACCTTTGATTATGGTAAGTACTGGTATGTATGTAGAAATCAATCTTAGGTCCTATGACATTTCTGAAGATTCTTGGCATAATAGGTACATAAGAGAAAGAACCTCACTGGCACATGGAATCGCTTATCAATTTTATAGATATATTAGGAGGAAATACCATGAACGAAAGAGAACGTATTTTAGCATTGGTAAGAGAAGGCATTATCTCTACTGAAGAAGCAATTGAGCTATTAGAAAATGCTGCAAAAAAACACGGTAAAGATGCATTACGTAAAAACGTCGCTACAGACTTTTCAAATGAAGATGAAGTAAAACAGAAAACAGAAACAGCTGAAGAACAAGTAGAAGAAGCTGAACGAAAAGACAAAGCAAACTTTGAAAAAATCTTAGAAGAATTAGCAAGTGAAATTTCTTATTTTTCATCACGGGTAGATGAAAAAACAGAAGCTTTACAAGTTCTCCGTAGACAAATTAGTCTCAAGCAAGAAAGAAGACAAGAGATTGCAACGCATGAAGAGCTAGATACCCTGACTCCTGAGTTAGAAATGGAAGCTTTACGTATTGACGAAGAATTAGACGGATTGAAATCCCAAGAAGAAGCTCTTAGAGAAGAAAAACGTGAAATGGAAGAAAAAATGCGTACTTTGAAAAAAGAGCAACTTGAAAAGAATATAAAAACATTTAGTGATAAATTTGGAAGCAAGGAAGAATGGCAAGAAACAGCTTCTGAATTTTCAGGAAAAATCAATAAAATAGGATCTCAAATTGGCAGCTTCTTATCTTCTACTATTAATAATGTAATGGATAATGTTGAGTGGAAAGAAGTAGACTTTAATATGAACATTCCAGGAATTGTTTCGAAAAAATTCCATCATGAATTTCTTTATGAGAATGCTTCTGCAACCATCCTGGACTTCCAAATTGCTAATGGAAATATTACCTTAGAAAAATGGGATCAAGATGACATAAAAGTGGATGCGGATATTAAAATATACGCGAAATTCGATGAAGAAACGCCAATGGAAGCTTTTGAAGCGCGCAGTAACATTGAAATTGATGAAGATCACTTCACTTTCCATGTTCCGAACAAACGTGTACGTTGCGATATTATTGTTTCATTGCCAGAAAGAGAATACGATTACGTTGCTTTCAAAATGCTAAATGGAAATATCACGGTAAATGATTTTATTGGGAAAGATATTTATGCAAAATCAACCAATGGTAAAATGAATTTTAGCAATATCAAAGCAACCATGTTGGAAGTAGATGGTGTCAATGGAAGCATTGCTGTAAAAAACAGCAGGTTGGTCGATTTAATGGCCCAAATGGTAAATGGTACAATTACTACAGTAAGTGAAATCACTAGTTCAAGTTTATCCATTGTTAATGGTGATGTAAAAATGACCTATTCGGACTTGAACACCAAACGAATTAAAGCATCTTCCGTAAATGGAAGTGTAAAGTTAGCATTACCGCTAGAAAAAAGCGTTGAATTAGAAGCGCATAGTTCATTGGGATCGATTAAAAATAGAATGGAAAACATGGAAATTCTAAAACAACGTGATGAAAAAACAAATAAACACCTTGAGTCAAGAAGGCTGGAGGATAACGAGCCAGTTATGGTAGAATTAAAGACAACAAACGGAAGTATCCTCTTAAAAGATACAGACAAAGAATAGTGAAAGAAATGAGGGAGAAACATGAAAAAATTAACGAAATCAGCTACAGATAGACAAGTGAGTGGTGTGTTAGGTGGTATTGCAGAATATTTTGGAATTGACTCAACAATTGTACGAGTTATTTTCTTGATCCTAGTATTTGCTGGAGTAGGATCTCCCGTTTTCCTATATATTCTACTAGCGATTTTATTACCTGAAGCAAAAAATACTCAAACAAACCGTTCATACGGTAACCCTTATGAGAACAGACGCCCAAGAAAGGAAGCAAAACCGGTAAAAAAAGAAGATGATGATTGGAGCGATTTCTAATGGGATTTTGGAAGAAAATTGCCATTAATTCGATCATCTTTATCGCTTTAGCTTATTTAATACCTGGTTTTTATGTAAGAGGGGTTTGGACCGCATTTGGAGCTAGTATCGTCCTTGCGTTAGTAAATGTATTAGTAAAACCTGTTTTACACGTGTTATCTTTTCCGATAACGTTACTAACTTTTGGATTGTTCAGTTTTATTATCAATGCGTTGATGCTTTCGATTACTTCCTTCTTGGTTGGACCAGGATTCCAGTTTAGCAGCTTCGGGATAACATTATTAGTTTCCTTACTTCTATCTTTTGTTCAGAGTTTCATTCAGGACAAAAGAGACTATCGATAACGGAGAACCGGAAAAGGGCATTTAGAAAAACACTACAGAGTTGAAATGAGGCTGGGACAGGAGTCCTGGTCTCTTTTTTTGTAGACTAGGGGATTATAAGTTCAGCCATCAATGTCTAGCTCCCAAGTCCTGACCTAGTGAAAAAAAGATAAATTTGCCCCATTGCGCGCTTCGCTGCTCATTCAGGGTCAAATTTCCTATTTTTTCATAGGCCAAGGCGGACTTGTCCGCTTTTCTTATAAACAAGATTAGTGTGAGTTTCGATATTAACGACCTAAACTTTGACACCTCATGGAAAAAAAGGTACACACTCACCGTTGTACGCTTATCCACTTTTCTTACTTTCTAAGCTTGGTCATAAATGTTATGATTGACTAGAAATATATGATATAAACGAACGTTTGTTTTGGCTGAAAACAAAGAATAAAAATAAATATATTAAAAAGCGAGGGGAAATAAATGTCAAATAGTGTGACAATACAAGAATTAGTAAAAACTTCAAGTTACAAAATCCTTGTTGGAGAAGAATTTTTGAACAAAAAAATCACTTCAACAGAAATATATCGCCCTGGTGTGGAGTTAACGGGATACTTTGCTTTTTATCCTTCTTGGCGCATACAATTAATGGGCCAGACAGAACTTTCTTTTATTGAACGTATGACTCCAGAAGAAAGACTGGTTATTATGCGTAGGCTTTGCCAAAAGGAAACACCTTGCTTTATTATTTCTCGTAATATGACGCCTCCGATTGAGCTTATAAAAGCATGTCAAGAAGCTGGAATTCCTATATTACAGGCACAATCAAAAACAACTCGTGTTTCCAGCAACGTGACCAATTTACTTGAAAGCCGATTAGCAGAGCGTATTTCGATGCATGGAGTGTTGGTGGATGTCTTTGGTATGGGCGTCATGATTACGGGGGACAGTGGGGTTGGTAAATCAGAAACGGCCTTAGAGTTGATTCAAAAAGGACATCGGCTCGTAGCGGATGATCGAATTGATTTGTATCAGCATGATGAAGACACCCTTATGGGAGAGTCTCCGCCTATCTTGCGTCATTTGATTGAAATCCGCGGCATTGGCATTATGGACGTTATGACGCTTTTTGGCGCAGGAGCCGTAAAGCAATCAAATGAAGTAAATTTAATTGTTAATCTAGCATTATGGACAAAAGAAAAGAAATTTGAAAGACTAGGTAGTACAGAAGAAGTTGTGAACATTCTAGATGTTCAGATTCCTAAAATTACTGTTCCTGTAAAAACTGGACGGAATTTAGCGATTATTGTTGAAATGGCTGCGATGAACTTCCGTGCGAAGACCATGGGCTACAATGCAGCGGAAACATTTGAACGAAACTTGGATTTACTGATCAAAGAAAATTCCAAGGAAGAAGATTAAGACTATAAAGGGGAAATAAAATGAATCATCTTATTGCAGAAATTAATCCAGTAGCATTTTCTTTAGGTGGATTAGAAATAGCATGGTATGGCATACTTATTGGACTAGGGATAATCATCGCTATGTCTTTAGCTTCAAATGAAGGCGATCGTAAAGGAATGCCTAACGAATTTGTGATTGATATGGCTTTTTGGGCGGTACCTATCGCAATTGTTGGTGCGCGTATTTATTATGTGATATTTGAATGGCAATACTATTTAGAACATCCAGAACAAATCATCCAAATTTGGAATGGCGGAATTGCGATTTATGGCGCACTACTTGCAGGTGGAATAACAGTATACTTTTTTACAAAAAAGAAAAACGTGCCTTTTTACCTGGCATTAGACATATTAGCACCAGGAGTTCTAGTTGCTCAGGCGATTGGACGTTGGGGAAACTTTATTAACCAAGAAGCACATGGTACAGAAGTAACAAGAACATTTTTAGAAAATCTTTTTTTGCCAGAGTTTATTATTAATCAAATGAACATCAACGGCACCTATTACCATCCAACTTTTTTGTATGAATCATTATGGTCTTTTATTGGTTTTATTGTTATATTGATTTTACGCAGACAATCAAAAACCTTACGTGAAGGGGAAGTCTTTTTAACTTATGTAATGTGGTATTCGTTTGGTCGTTTCTTTATAGAAGGAATGCGAACAGATAGTTTGTATTTGTTTGATGTTATTCGTGTTTCGCAGTTGCTTTCTGTTGTTCTTTTCATTGCCGCAGCAGCTATCTGGGTTTACCGCCGTTATAATAATTATCCAAAAGATCCATTCTATACAGAAATTAATCTAGGAATGAACCAAAAATCAAAATAATCGTTTAATCAGTAAGCAATTAGTTCGGAGGAAGAAAATGAAAGAAATTGTAGCAGTATTAGGACCGGGATCGTGGGGAACAGCCCTATCCATGGTTCTTGATGAGAATCAACATGAAGTTCGTTTGTGGGGAGTCGATTCAAAACAAATTGCAGAAATAAATACTGAACATACCAATAAAAACTATTTGCCTGAAACTCAGTTAAGTGACGGTATTGTCGGTTACACGGATTTAGAAAAAGCAATTACTGGGGCGACATATATCTTATTTGTTGTTCCAACAAAAGCCATTCGTTCAGTAGCAAAACAGGTCGCTGCTTTATTGGACGGAAAAACGAAACCTGTTCTGATTCATGCCAGTAAAGGTCTTGAACAAGAAACACATAAAAGGATTTCAGTTATTATAGAAGAAGAAATCTCATCAGATTTACATGATGGTTTAGTGGTATTATCAGGGCCAAGCCACGCAGAAGAAGTAGCGAAAAAAGACATTACGACTATTACAGCAGCTTCAGGAACGGATGAAATTGCTAAGAAAGTTCAAAAGTTATTTATTAATCATTATTTCCGAGTATACACAAATTCAGATGTAATAGGTGTCGAATTGGGTGCCGCTTTGAAAAATATAATTGCTGTGGGAGCAGGGGCGTTACACGGCTTAGGTTATGGCGACAATGCGAAAGCAGCTTTAATGACACGCGGTCTTGCTGAAATAAGCAGGCTTGGTGTAGCATTCGGCGCAGATCCACTGACTTTTATTGGTTTAAGTGGAGTGGGAGACCTTATTGTTACGGGAACCAGCATCCATTCGCGTAATTGGCGTGCAGGGAATTTACTCGGTAAGAAAGTTCCATTGGCAGAAGTTTTGGAAAGTATGGGGATGGTTGTGGAAGGTGTTCAAACGACTAAAGCAGCCTATGAACTCGCTCAACAAAAAGGAATTGAGATGCCAATTACAGAAGCGATTTATCGTGTATTATACGAAGACGCAGACATTGATGAAGTAATCAGAGATTTAATGATGCGCGATCGTAAAGCAGAGTAAGTGAAAAGCGACAAATGAAATAAAGTGAGGGACAATCAATGAAAAAAGTAAGAAAAGCGATTATTCCGGCAGCTGGCTTTGGAACACGTTTTTTACCTGTGACAAAAGCAATGGCAAAAGAAATGTTGCCGATTGTAGACAAACCAACGATTCAATTTATTGTAGAAGAAGCGATTGAGTCAGGAATCGAAGATATTTTAATTGTCACTGGAAAAAGCAAACGGCCAATAGAAGATCATTTTGATTCAAACATTGAGCTGGAAGCAAATTTACAAGCAAAAGGAAAAACTGATTTATTAAAAATCGTTCAAGAAACAACGAAACTTCGTATTCATTTTGTTCGCCAATCGTATCCTCTTGGCTTAGGGCATGCAGTTCTACAAGCAAAAGCATTTGTAGGAGATGAGCCATTTGTTGTTATGCTGGGCGATGATTTGATGAAGGATGAGATTCCTTTAACACGACAATTGATGGAAGCTTATGAGCGGACACATGCATCAACCATCGCAGTTATGCAAGTAGCTCATGAAGACACGTCGAAATACGGAATTATTGACCCTGACAATGAACTGGAAGAAGGGTTATACAATGTTCGCAGTTTTGTTGAGAAGCCAGACCCGAAAGATGCACCAAGTGACCTGGCAATCATTGGCCGTTACTTATTGACACCAGAAATTTTTGAAATTCTGGAAAACCAAGAAGTAGGAGCCGGTGGGGAAATTCAACTAACCGATGCGATTGATACACTTAATAAAACGCAACGTGTATTCGCAAAGAAATTTACTGGTAAACGATATGACGTAGGAGATAAATTTGGTTTCTTAGCAACAAGTATTGATTATGGGTTAAATCATCCAGAAATGGACGGAAAACTAAAAGACTATATTATTGAATTAGGCAGTCGTTTAGAACAAGAAAGCAAATAAATTTTTCTTGAGCAGAAAAGTAGCAATCATATGCAACTGCACTTAAACTAAAGTAGAGAAAAGAATCGTTCAAGCGATAATGAAGTAAAGGGAGTTTACGAATGGAACTACAAGAAAAATTATATGATGTCATTATTATTGGAGCTGGTCCAGGAGGGATGACTGCTGCCTTGTATGCATCTCGCGCGAATCTAGAAACACTTATCATCGAGAGAGGTGTTCCTGGGGGAGAATTGATTAATACAGCAGAGGTTGAAAATTATCCTGGTTTTGATTCAATCACAGGCCCAGATTTAGCTGATAAAATCTATGAAAGTTCAATGCGCTTCGGTGCTGAACATGTATATGGAGACGTTAAGGGAATAAAAGCAGATGGGGCATACCACATTATTGAAGCAGGGAAAAAAGCATATCGTACAAAATCAGTTATCATCGCAACGGGATCTCATCACCGTAAGTTAAACATTCCCGGTGAAGAGCAGTACAACGGCCGCGGTGTTTCCTACTGTGCGGTATGTGATGGGGCATTTTTCCGTGATAAAGATCTTGTAGTAGTTGGTGGAGGAGACTCTGCAGTTGAAGAAGGAACATATTTAACACAATTTGCTGATGTGAATATTGTTCACCGCAGGGATGAACTTCGTGCGCAAAAAATCTTACAGGATCGTGCGTTTAAAAATGACAAAGTTTCCTTTACTTGGGATACAGTAGTCGAAGAAATTAAAGGTGACGATAATAAAGTGACCGCTGTTGCAGTTAAAAATGTGAATACTGGAGAAGTGACGGAGAAAAGTGTGGATGGCGTATTTGTTTATGTGGGAATCTTGCCACAAACAGATGCATTCCGTGATTTAGGTATTACAGATGAGGAAGGTTGGATCATTACAAATGATTTGATGGAAACGACTGTTCCCGGTATTTTTGCCGTTGGGGATGTTCGTAAGAAAACTTTGCGTCAAATTACCACAGCAGTTGGAGATGGTGGAGAAGCAGGGAATCGCGCTTATCACTATGTAGAAGAATGGAACGAGCGTAACGAAGCAAAATAATGGATTCTTATAAAAATCTCATTCATTAATTTTGAATGAGATTTTTAACTTTTTAAAGAATGTTTTTTTTGTTTTCATCGTCTTTCAATAATGAAAAAACTTTACAAAAAAGTATGGGATATTGATGTAATGCGGTTTTACTTCAATTTACATTGACGGTATCTCGGTTTTGTGATAGTCTTAGAAGACGATAAAAAATATGAGTACCTACTCATAATTGTCCCAAAATAATGGGCTTTTTTATAGACTAGGGGATTATAAGTTCAGCCATCAATGTCTAGCTCCCAAGTCCTGACCTAGTGAAAAAAAGATAAATTTGCCCCATTGCGCGCTTCGCTGCTCGCTAACGCATATCATTCGACTAACCCGCTGAAGCGTGAAGTCTCCTGACAATTCAGGGTCAAATTTCCTATTTTTTCATAGGCCAAGGCGGACTTGTCCGCTTTTCTTATTTTTCTTTTTATATCTCACAGTCAAGTAAACAAGAGTTAGGATGATAGTTTTATGTTATTTTTTGAATTGTTGGTTCAACACTTTCCATCTTTCATAGATGCGATGTGGCAAACCATCCAAATAACTTTATTTTCTTTGCTATTTGCATCGATAATCGGGATTGTTTTTGGATTAATGAAAGTATCTCATAACAAAATATTGCGCTCGATTGCGAATGCTTATATTTGGGTTATCCGTGGCACACCTTTACTCGTGCAGATTTATTTTGTTTATTTCGGCATTCCGATGGCAACTGGTATTTCACTAACAGAATGGAATGCGGGAATTATCACCATGAGTTTAAATGCAGGAGCATATATGGCTGAAATCGTGCGTGGAGGAATTGAATCGGTAGACACAGGACAAATGGAAGCAGCTCGAAGTTTAGGGTTGCCTTATCGAATCTCCATGAATAAAGTTGTTTTACCACAAGCATTACGGACTATGTTACCGTCTATTATTAATCAGTTTATTATTACTTTAAAAGACACTTCGCTGCTTTCAGTTATAGGTGTCCGTGAATTAACCATGAATGGAAAGATTATCACTGCTAACAATATGGAAACCATTCGAATGTGGGGAATCGTTGCGATTTATTACCTAATCGTCATTTCGATCTTAACCATTATTGCAAATAAAATGGAAGACCGCTTATCCTATAGTAAAAAATCTGTGTAATAGAAAATCAGAAGGCGAAAGCCTTCTTTTTTGTAAAGTAATTTTTTATAACACTCAAAAAAGAGTCGGAAAATCCGACTCTTTTTTGCTGGAAAGTTTTTATTCACCTAAGTAACGAGCAATGATTTCATCATACTCGCCGCTCTCTCGAAGGTTCTGTAAGCCTGCATTGAACATTTCAACTAGTTCAGGTTGCTTTTCTTTCAAGGTAGCGAAACCGTACTCGCCGCCTTCTTCGGATTGAGCGATCACTTCTAAGCCCATGCCTCTTGTAATTTCATATTGAATTACCGGATAATCTTCAAAAACGGCCGAAGAATTACCAGTTAAAGCATCTTGATACATGGTTGAAGAATCTTCCACATACTTCACATCAAAATCGTATTCATCTTTGATGCTTTCTGCATATTCAGCTCCAGTAGTACCTGTTTTCACAACTACTTGTGTACCAGCTAGATCTTCTAATGAAGTAATACCTGAATCAGGTTTTACAGCGACGCCTGTTCTGCTTGAATAATATGGATCTGAAAAATCGTATTTCACTAGACGTTCTTCATTAATAGACATACCCGCAATAACTCCGTCAACTTGCCCAGCCTCTAAAGCCGTTACTGCAGCATTAAAGCCAAGAGAACGTAATTCATATTCAAAACCTTGGTCCTCTGCAATTGCTTCTAATAAATCTAAGTCAATTCCAACGAATTCTCCTTCGTCGTTCTCAAATTCAAAAGGAGCAAATGTTGTATCGGTACCGATAATATAAACTTCTCCACCGCTAGCTTCACTAGAGTCACCACCAGTATTATTATCAGAACCGCAGGCAGCTAAAAAAGTTGCTGCTAAAGCTGTTAGACCGAATTGCATGAGTTTCTTTTTGTTCATCGTACATCTCCTCCTATTTAAAAGTAATGTCATGTTTGTTAACATAAAAAAACATGTAGGATCACTACTTTTCATGTTTTTAAGAATACCACGCTCTTTTTTGACTGTCAATCCCTAGAGGAGGAAAGTTCTAATCAAACTAATTATTTCCTAATCAAAACTTGTAACGAAAGCTAACACAGAAAGGGAGGAACTTTATACTTTCGAAGAGAAATGTTTATTGATGAGTTTTTAAAGAATGTTCTCATAAATCAGGGTGATAATGTTATAATAAAGAAAAATCTATTTCATGGAGGTAATAAGTATGGCTTACATGGAAACATATAAACAATGGAAAAATTATGCAGCATTAGATGAAAAATTGGTAGAAGAATTAAAAAGCATGAAAGGAAGCGATGATTTAATCAAAGATGCTTTCTTTTCACCACTAGAGTTTGGTACTGCTGGAATGCGCGGTGTCATTGGGGCTGGAATTAATCGAATGAACGTTTATACAGTGCGACAAGCAACTGAAGGGTTGGCTCGATTAATGGAATCAAAAGGGGAAGAAGAGAAGAAACGTGGTGTAGCAATTGCGTATGATTCCAGAAGATTCTCTCCTGAATTTGCAATGGAAGCGGCAAGGACCCTCGGAAAACATGGGATTCCTTCTTATGTATTTGAAAGTCTTCGTCCCACTCCGGAATTATCTTTCGCGGTTCGTCACCTGAATACATTAACCGGTATTATGATAACTGCCAGTCACAATCCTCCAGAATATAATGGATATAAAGTTTATGGAGAAGATGGGGGCCAAATGCCACCTGCTGATGCAGAAGCACTGACGGATTTTATTCGCGAAATCGAAGATCCGTTGAATATTGAAGTAGTCAGTGAGGAAGCATTAAAAGAAAATAATTTGTTAACGATTCTTGGCGAAGAAATTGATCAAGCCTATCTGAACGAAGTGAAAACAGTCTCTGTTAATCCTGAACTGATTGCAGAAATGAGTAAAGAAATGAAGTTGGTATTTACGCCACTTCATGGAACAGGAAAAATGTTAGGAGAACGTGCTTTAAAAAATGCTGGATTTGAAAGTTTTACAATTGTTCCCGAACAAGCAGAGCCGGACACAGAATTTTCAACGGTTGAATCGCCGAATCCAGAAGAACCTGGTGCGTTCGAATATGCAGAAAAATTAGGGAAAAAATTGGGTGCAGATGTACTTGTTGCAACCGATCCAGATGCAGACCGTCTAGGAGCCGCGGTGCGCCGAAATGACGGAGAATATGAAGTAATCACTGGGAACCAAATTGCTTCCTTGATGGTTGATTATTTATTGCTAGCTAAAAAAGATGCGAATGAACTTCCAGAAAACGCGGTTGTACTAAAGTCGATTGTGTCCAGCGAATTCCCCACAGTAATTGCAGAATCGTACGGCGCTAAGATGGTGGATGTATTAACTGGATTTAAATTTATTGCTGAAAAAATCAAGCAATATGAAGAAGACGGGAGTTATGAATTTCAATTCGGATTTGAAGAAAGCTATGGTTATTTAGTGAAACCTTTCGTTCGTGATAAAGATGCAATTCAAGCGTTAGTATTGCTTGCTGAAGTTGCTGCTTATTATAAGAAAAAAGGCCAAACTTTATATGATGGACTGCAAGATTTATATGAAAAACATGGCTATTATCAAGAAAAAACAATTTCCGTAACGATGAGCGGCTTGTCTGGTGCAGAGAAGATTAAAGCATTGATGGCTAGATTCCGTGAAGAACCACCAAAATCATTTGCAGATATCAAAGTGGTTGAAACACAAGATTTCAATACAAGTTTAAAAACAAAAATCGATGGTTCTTCAGAACCAATTGATATGCCTAGTTCAAATGTGTTGAAATATTTCCTAGAAGATGAAAGTTGGATTGCCATCCGTCCAAGCGGAACAGAGCCGAAAATCAAGTTCTATATTGGTGCAAAGGCAGATAGCGAGTCAGCGGTGTCAGCTAAAGTAGCAGCGTTTGAAAAAGACATAAAAAACTTAACACAAGATTAAACATAAAAAAGATCTGAAACCATCCGGTTTCAGATCTTTTTTATGTTGAGAAGGGGGGTAAAACTTTTTCATACAAGCAGTGTTTAGCAGACTACACTTATCTCGCTTCTCTGATTAAACTTTATTTTCTTCTTGCAGCACGTTTAGAAGGGTCTAAACGTGTTTCTAAATACTCCAATAAAATGTCGGAGATAATAGCCATTAGAGCGGTCGGAATTGCTCCGGCTAGAATAATCGCACCACCGTTCGTAGCGTTGACGCCACGAGTAATAATGTCACCTAAACCACCAGCCCCGATAAAAGTACCAATTGAAGTGATTCCGATAGCAACCACAAGAGCGTTTCGTATTCCAGCCATAATGACGGAAAGCGATAGAGGCAATTCAACCATAAAGGTCAATTGCATGCGGGTCATTCCCATTCCTTTACCAGTATCTAGCAAAGATCCATCTACATTTCGTACGCCAGTATAAGTATTTTTAATAATTGGAAGTAAAGAATAGAGGAAAACAGTAGCGATGACTGTATCCGTCCCTAATCCAAGTCCCAACATTAAAATGGAAAGTAAAGCTAGAGAGGGAATGGTTTGGATGACATTTGCGATACCGATAACCCAATCGGCCATCTTTTTGTAGCGCGCAATCCAAAATCCTAATGGAATCGATATGACTGCTGCAAATAATACACCATAAATGGAAATTAAAAAGTGACGCCAAAATTGGCTGAGTACATACATTCCGTTTTCTGATACGTAAAACAGTAATTGTTGGAAAGTATTCATTTGACTCATATCCATTATTCTTGACCTCCTAGTGGTGTGACATCTTTATCTTCAAAGTAGTTATTTTCTTCTAGAAATTCATAAGCCGCTTTTTGAGGTTCGATTAAGTTATTATCTACTTCATAATTCATTTC